>NSJM01000056.1 GCA_002634395.1 Candidatus Methylomirabilis sp. | reverse complement strand
GTAGTCCACCAGCCGCAGGCCGTGGCGCAGGGCGCTCTCCAGGACCGGTTCGGTCGCGTCACACTCAATGGTGATGCCCAGCGGTTCAAACCGGACCTTGCGTGTCTGTCTCATCGTTGGGGTGCCTTAGAAAATAGCGTTCGGCAATCAGCCTTCTGCCTACTTCGCCTTCCTGCCCTGACGAACGCTGTTACGAGCTTCCGCCTTTGCGCCGACAGCCACTTCTGGGGTAAATACCGATTCGTCCGGCCACTGCACGGGGATCTTGAATCCGATGTACTGTTCGATCGCGTCGAGCGAGAGCACGTACTCCTCGTCAGCCAGACTAATTGCCTTACCGGCCGCTCCGGCCCGCGCCGTTCGCCCAATCCGATGAACGTAATCTTCCGGATCCTGGGGGATGTCATAGTTGATCACGTGGCTGACCCCCTCGACGTGCAGTCCGCGAGAGGCGACATCGGTCGCCACCAGAATCGGCAGCGTTCCCTCTTTGAACTTGGCAATAATCCGGAGACGCTTGCGCTGATCAATGCTGCCGCTGATCAGGTCGGCCTTGAAGCCGCACCGGATCAACTTTTCGGTAAGTCGCTCGGCGCCCTGCCGGGTATTCGAGAAGATGAGGATCCGTTGCCAGGCCTCGCGCTGGAGCAGCCAACGCAATAGCCGGAATTTCTCCTTCTTCTCGACATGAAAGAGCACATGTTCAACCTTGTCCACCGTAACCTGCTCGGGGGAGATGGCGACCTTGATCGGATTATTCATAAACTCATATGAAAGCTCCATCTCCCGGAATGAGAGCGTCGCCGAGAAGAGAAACGACTGGCGCTTATGGTAGGGGGGGAGTCGCCTCAGCAAGAAGCGAAGATCCTTGATGAACCCCATGTCGAACATCCGGTCGGCCTCATCCACCACCAGCACCTCGACCTGAGAGAGCTCGTAGACCCCCTGCTTGAAGTAGTCAATGAGCCGCCCAGGTGTCCCAATGAGTATGTCCACGTTCTGCTGGAGCGCGTCCCGCTGTTTACCGTAGTCTACTCCCCCATAGACGGCAAGCCGCGTCAGATCGGTGAACCCACCCAGCAGTTCCGCATCCCACAGGATCTGCACGGCAAGCTCACGTGTGGGGGCCAAGATCAGGGCACGGGGGGCGCCAGGAAGGGTGGGACGTCTCGAACTGAGTAGTCTGACGAAGAGAGGGATCAGGAAGGCGGCCGTCTTGCCACTGCCGGTCTGGGCTTGCCCGGCAACATCCTTCCCCGCGAGGGCGAGCGGCAGCGCCTCGGTCTGGATAGGGGTGCATTGGGTAAAGCCTACCGCCTCCACTCCCTTGCGGATCGCTTCAGGCAACGACAAGGAATCAAAGGTTGTCATATGCGGCTACCGGACAAGACAGCCTCAGCAAGTTGTCCCGCAGGGGGTGCGGCGGTCAGTCGGTTGTGTTTTACAGACGTGTACATTATTGTGGTTATTATGCCTCTCATAATGGGGATTGACAAGGTAAATCCGCTGTGATAAAAAGAATAAGCTTTTTCTAGGGCGGCCAGATGTAGCGTGTGATAGTAACGGATCGGACGGTGACCGAAGCAATTCGGTTGCCCAGCGGCAACGGCGTCTGACAGTTCGGAAGACCTTGCCGAGGGGCAGTTTTAAAAGTCTGTCTGTTGTGGTCCCACCCTTTCGATGGCCTGCTATCCGGGAAGCGTTGCTTGGAACAGGAGTCCGCTTAACCCTTAAACTTTTTTACGGAGGTAACAGTGAAGCTGAGAAACGTTGTGACAGGAACGCTCGTTTTAACCGTACTTTTCCTTGCCGGCTGCGGAGGAGAGGGGGGGGAAGCAAAAGGGAATCCCATTGCTATAGCAGAGCAGTTCATGGATCTGTACTATCACAAAGGGAACGTCGAGGAAGCGAAGGCATTAGCTACACCCGAGACGGCTGAGAAGATCCAGGCTCCTGGAGAGACTGCAGGGGATGAGATCTCGTATATCTTGAAGGAACAGAGCAGAGACGGAAAGCATTCATACGCCTTGTATCAGATCACTATTAAGAAAAAAGAGGGTGAACCCGTTTACAAGACGACCGCCCTCTTCGTAGATGAGGTCGATGGCGCATGGAAGATTACCCTCGTTGATGAGAAGACCATGCCCGGACCACATCAGGAAACAACGAAGGGCTAGTTCGGCAAACAGAAAGACTGGAATCCGGGTCAAGCCCGGAATGACAATCAGATCAGGAACGAAGTAAACAAAAAGCCCCCAGGGGGATTCCCCCTGGGGGCTTTCATTTTTAAGAGCAGCATCAAGCTGACAGCCAGCAGTTGATCGCTGTCTTCTTAATACATATCACCCATTCCGTGGCCACCCCCTGGCGGCATCGGCGGCATCTTCTCCTTCTCAGGAATATCCGTCACCAGCGCCTCAGTGGTGATCATCAGCGACGCGATGCTCGACGCATTCTGCAGCGCAATACGAGCCACCTTGGTTGGGTCGATGATCCCGGCCGTCATCATATCTTCATACGTCTCCGTCTCAGCATTGAAGCCGTACGACCCGTTGTTCTCTCGGACCTTCTGAACAACAATGGAGCCCTCGACTCCCGCATTCTCTGCGATCTGGCGGATCGGCTCCTCCAGCGCACGCCGAACGATATCGCCGCCGACCTTCTCGTCGCCTTCGAGCTTCAGCTTTTCGATCACTCTCGACGCCCGAAGGAGGGCTACGCCGCCGCCCGGAACGATCCCCTCTTCGACAGCAGCACGGGTCGCGTTCAGCGCATCCTCAACGCGAGCCTTTTTTTCCTTCATGGCAATCTCGGTGGCTGCTCCGACCTTGACGACCGCCACGCCGCCGGCGAGCTTGGCCAGTCGCTCCTGCAGCTTCTCCTTGTCGTAGTCCGAGGTCGACTCCTCGACCTGGGTCCGAATCTGCTTGATGCGGCCCTCGATCTCCTTCTGAGAGCCGGCCCCTTCGATAATGGTGGTGTTCTCTTTGTCGATCACCACCTTCTTCGCCTTGCCCAGGTCGTCCAGCCGGATGTTCTCCAGCTTGATCCCCAGCTCCTCGGAAATCACCTCGCCGCCGGTCAGGACCGCGACGTCCTTCAGCATCTCCTTGCGCCGGTCGCCAAAGCCAGGAGCCTTGACCGCCACACAGTTCAGGGTCCCGCGCAGCTTATTGACGACCAATGTGGCCAGCGCCTCGCCCTCAACCTCTTCAGCAATCACCATCAGCGGCTTGCCCATCTTAGCGATCTGCTCCAGAATCGGCAGGAGATCTTTCAGGTTACTGATCTTCTTTTCGTGGATCAGGATCAGAGGGTTTTCCAGGACCACTTCCATCCGCTCAGGATCGGTCACGAAGTAGGGCGAGGTGTAGCCTCGGTCAAACTGCATCCCCTCAACCACCTCGAGGGTCGTCTCCATGCTCTTGGCTTCCTCGACGGTGATGACCCCGTCTTTACCGACCTTCTCCATGGCATCAGCAATGAGATCACCGATCGCCTTGTCGTTGTTGGCTGAGATAGTGGCAACCTGAGAGATCTCCTTCTTCCCCCTGGTCGGCTTCGAGATCTTCTTCAACTCCTCCACAATGCCCTCAACCGCCTTCTCGATCCCCCGCTTCAGCGCCATCGGGTTCGCACCGGCCGTGACGTTCCTGATCCCCTCCCGGAAGATCGACTGGGCCAGCACGGTGGCGGTAGTGGTGCCGTCTCCGGCCACATCGGAGGTCTTGCTCGCCACCTCCTTCACCATCTGTGCGCCCATATTCTCAAAATGATCTTCGAGCTCGATCTCCTTGGCCACCGTGACTCCGTCCTTCGTAATATTCGGAGCGCCGAACTTCTTATCGATTACCACATTGCGCCCCTTGGGGCCCAAGGTCACCTTCACGGCGGCGGCAAGGACGTCCACACCCTTTTGAATCTTCCGCCTTGCCTCCTCATCAAACAGCAATTGCTTCGCTGACATATCAGCTTTCCTCCTTAATCTGCATCAGTTCCCCGATCGGAGTCGAGGACAAGGTTTTGCCACGAAATAACGATCTCTTCGCCGACGCTCTGCAGGCCTGCTATTGCAGGACACAGAGAACGTCTTCCTCCCGCATGATCAGGAATTCCTCGCCGTCGAGCTTCACCTCTGAGCCGGAATACTTCCCAAAGAGGATCTTGTCGCCGACCTTCACATCCATCGACTGTCTCTTCCCATCATCGCCTACCTTACCCGGGCCGACGGCTACGACTTCGCCCTCTTGGGGCTTTTCCTTCGCAGTATCGGGAATGATGATCCCACCCTTCTTGATCTCTTTCTCTTCCAAGCGTTTCACCAGAATCCGGTCGTGCAGTGGCTTTACCTTCACGATCGCTTACTCCTTTCTTCACAGAGCGCACACGCTCCAGCGCCTTCGATACGGTTTATCATCAAACACCAAACCACGCGACTCTGGGCAACAACGATGTTGTTAGCACTCTCATCCGAAGAGTGCTAAGACACTATAGGCGACAGGCACCTCATTCGCAAGGGCAATAATCCGGATATTTCGCGACATAATTCAGTAATTATCTTATTTCTAGGAAATAACTTCTTCATTATGCCGTTTATCGCTGAAACACTCATATGCTCTCTGTAATAATTCTGATTTCAACACCACTGTGCGGCATTCGACGTGAGACCTTGAACGTTGAACTTTGAACAGTGAACTACGCCCGTCACCACCACTCCCCTCGGCTGATAATGGGCTTGACAGCATTCAGCGCGGGTACCTATACTCCTTCCACGCAGGATTACAAGTTCACACGAAAACACTATCTAGGAAGCTATCAGCTTTCAGCAATCAGTGGTCAGCTCTTCTGGTACGTTTCCTGTTTGGTCTGAAAGCTGAAGACTGATCGCTGAACGCTATTTCTTAAGGAACACGTATGAAAGCCGTCATCATGGCCGGCGGATTCGGAACTCGATTACGTCCGCTGACGACCAGTATCCCCAAGCCGATGATCCCAATGGCCACCAGACCGATGATGGAGCACATTGTGGCCCTACTCAAGGAGCATGGCTTTGACGATCTCGTCACCCTTCTCTACGTCCAACCGGAGGTCATAGAGCGTTACTTCGGCGACGGCAGCGAATTCAGCGTGAAGATGGTCTATGCCGCTGCCACCGAAGACTATGGTACAGCCGGGGCGGTCAAAAATGCCGAGGCCTTCCTGAACGATACCTTCCTGATCATCAGCGGCGATGTCCTCACCGATTTCGATCTCACAAAGGCGGTCAAGTTCCATAAGGATCGCGGGGCCTTGGCCACTATCGTACTGACCAGGGTCGAGAACCCGCTCCAGTACGGCGTGGTCATCACCGCTCCCGACGGCCGTATCACGCACTTCTTAGAGAAGCCGAGTTGGAGCGAGGTCTTTAGCGACACCGTAAACACTGGAATCTATATCCTCGAGCCCGAAGTGCTTACGCTGATCCCGGCCGGGAAGGAGTTCGACTTTAGCCGCGATCTGTTCCCGAGGCTGATGGAGGAGGGCCGCGCGCTATACGGCTATGTGGCAACCGGGTACTGGAAGGATGTGGGCGATCTGATCGAGTACCGCCTTGCACATCAGGACATCCTGGCCGGCATGGTGAAGGTCACGCTACCCGGGAACCTGGTGGAGGGACTTGACAGGCCGATCTGGCTTGGCGAGGGGAGTCGCGTCGATTTTACCGCGTCGTTAAAGGGCGGCGTCCTGATCGGCAGGCACACGCAGGTCGGGCCAAACGCCCACATCGTGCGCAGCGTCATCGGCGACAACTGCGTCATCGAGGAGGGGGCCGTCATCGTTGGATCGGTCCTCTGGAACAATGTCTTTGTCGGCCCCCGCGCCATCCTGAAGGAGAATATTGTCGGTCGTGGAAGCGAGATCAAAGCGAATGCCCGCCTCTTTGAGGGCGCGTTGATCAGCGATCAGTGCAAGGTCGGCGAGGGGTCGGTGGTCAAGGCCGATGTCAAGGTCTGGCCCCACAAGGTGGTAGAGGATGGGGCCATTCTAGCCACCAGTTTGGTCTGGGGCCAAAAGTGGTCCCGCTCTCTGTTCGGGGCCTACGGTGTGACCGGGTTGGCGAATCTTGAGATCTCACCCGAGTTTGCGGCCAAGCTCGGGGCCTGTTTTGGGGCGACTCTCCGGATGGGCGCGATCATCCGCACCAGCCGTGATTGTCACCAGGCCTCTCACATGATTAAGCGAGCATTCATCTCCGGCCTCCACTCCGCCGGCGTGGATGTGCACGATTTCCGCATCGTCCCTATCCCGGTAGTTCGGTACCAGATGGGCGCTCGCGGCGCGGTGGGTGGTGTGCACGTCCGAAAGTCCCCCTTCGATCCCGAACTGATCGACATCCAATTCTTCGATGAGCGCGGAATGGACATCTCATCCAGTTGGGAAAAGAGCATTGAACGATCCTTCTTCCGGGAAGACTTCCGCCGCGCCAAGGTCGATGAGATCGGTCACCTCTCTCTCCCTGTGTACGACGTGGAATTGTACCAGGAGGGGGTGTTGAGCTTTATCGATCGGGGTGCGCTGCGCCGTCGTGGCTTCCGGATCGTGATCGACTATGCCTATGGGTCATCCTCCATTATCTTCCCCCAGATCCTCGGGAGGTTAGGGTGTGAGGTGATCGCCCTGAACGCGTACCTGGATCCGGGTAGAATCACCAAAAGCGCGGAAGGCTTCCATCGTTCGTTACAACAACTGTCGGAGATTGTCAGAAGTCTGGGAGCGGATTTGGGGATCATGCTCGACACCGGAGCAGAGAAGATCTTCATTGTGGACGACAATGGCGACCTATTGAGCGATGACCTGGCATTGGCCCTCGTAGCCCTCCTGGTGATGCGGACCCATCCTCCAGCGGTGATCGGCATTCCGATCACCGCCAGCTCGGCCATTGAGGAGTTAGCCGGAGACCAGGGCTTTCGGGTCATCAGGACGAAAACGGCTCCGCGCGCGTCGACGGAAGCGGCAACCCAGGAGGGCGTCATCTTCGTGGGTGACGATCTCGGCGGTTTCATCTTCTCGCAGTTCCAACCGGTCTTTGACGGAATGCTGGCTACTCTCAAGCTCCTGGAAATGCTAGCCGCTCAGAACCTTCGGTTGCATCAACTGATCCGATCCATTCCGCAGCGTTTCCGGTGCCGTGAGCAAATCCCATGCCCCCTGGAGCGAAAGGGCGGGACGATGCGAGCACTCATCGCCGATACTGCAGATGAGCAGGTCGAGCTGGTGGACGGGGTGAAGGTCCATCTTGGCAGCGACTCCGTGATCCTCTATCCGGATCAAGACCGGCCGTATTTCCACATCATCGCCGAAGCCAATACGCTCGCGCGGGCAGAGGCCCACTTGGCCCGGTACAGGGAAGTCCTCGCGAACTGCATGAAGAATGGCCTGCCGGAGATCGCCCCGTGAATCCCATTCGGTTCGGCACCTCCGGCTGGCGCGACCTCATCGCCGACACCTTCACCTTTGCCAATGTCCGCCTTGTGACGCGGGCCATCGCAGAATATCTGCTTGCTGAGGGAGCAGATCAACCACAGGTAGTCGTAGGGTACGACACCCGATTTCTCTCGGAAGCCTTCGCGGCCGAGGCGGCGACGGTCTTGGCAGCTCACGGGATTCGGGTCTGGCTCACTGATCGGGATGTGCCGACGCCTGTTGTTGCGTACGAAGTGATCCGTCGCGGTGCAGCAGGCGGCCTGAATATTACCGCCAGCCACAACCCTCCCGAATATAACGGGCTTAAGTTATCCGGGCCCACCGGGGGCCCGGTCTCTCCTGCAGTCACCGACCGAATCGAAAAGAGGGTCCAGGAGCTGTTAGCGCAACCCGAGGTCCAGTACCCCTCTCTCGCAGAGTCAGAGGCCAAGGGACTCGTGACGCGGATCGACCCGCGACCGATGTATCTGAACCGACTGCGGGAGCTGGTGGATCTACGCGTGATCGCTGCCGCGCGCCTGAAGGTAGCAGTCGACCTGCTCTATGGGACCGCCAGAGGCTATTTGGATGAGATCCTGCGAGAAGCCGGCTGTGACGCATTCACTATCCACGACGAGAGGAATCCCGCTTTCGGCGGTCTGGCGCCGGACCCCTCGGAGGCAAATCTCCAGGAGCTGACAACGGTCGTGCGGACCGGTGGATTTCATCTTGGGGTGGCCACAGACGGTGATGCCGATCGATATGGGATCATTGATCGGGACGGCCGCTTCATTGAGCCGAACTATATCCTGGCCCTTCTCCTGAGACACCTGATCAACACTCGCGGATGGCGCATGGGGGTCGCCCGATCGGTCGCCACAAGCCATCTGGTCGATGCGGTAGCCCGGCCGCTGGCGATCTCGATATATGAAACCAAGGTCGGCTTCAAATACCTTGGTGAACTCATTACCCAGGGAAAGGTCGCCCTCTGCGGTGAGGAAAGCGCCGGCCTGACAATCCGTGGGCACGTACCGGAAAAGGACGGAATTCTCGCCGTCCTCTTAGTGTTGGAGATGGTCGCTCTAGCCGGTGGAGAGAGCATAGAGCGCCTTCTCGATACGCTCTATGCCGAGGTGGGGGGTGCGATTTACGCCCGCCGTCTAAACCTCCATCTGACGCAGGAGCAGCAAGGACGCCTGGCAGATCGTCTGAAGGATGTACCGAAGCGGGTAGCGGGACTTGCCGTAGCGGAGGTGAACACGATAGACGGCACAAAGCTACTGCTTGAAGACGGCAGTTGGTTCCTCGTGCGGGCTTCAGGAACTGAGCCGGTGGTGCGTCTATACCTGGATGCGCATTCCGAGGCACAGATCGAGGAGTTAACGGCGGCGGCGCGGACGTTCCTCGAGGTCTGACAACCGGGGATGGGGTAAGGATGCGAACGGGACAGGTTATCGCCAGCGCACAGGAAAAACTCGCAGCAGTCAGAAGCACCCGCAAACGGCGACTCATCATTGTCGCCGTTCTGGCGATTGTCATCGTCGTTCCTTCAGTGAGCGGGAAGAAGAGCCTCGTCAAGATCTTTCGAATGAGCAAGACCAGGGCCGAGCTTCAGCAGGAGATCACACGGCTCAGACAGATCAACGAAGATCTCGCTCGGGAGATCCAGGCCTTCAGCCACAATTCGGGTCTGGTTGAGGCAATTGCTCGCGAGGATCTCGGGCTGGTGAGGGCGGGTGAGATTGTGTACCAGTTCGGTCCGATGAAGCCAACCGCTGCTCCGTCCGTCCCATCCCGTTGAGATACCGCACTATCCTTCATCCGGTCTCCCGGCATACCTTCGGTGTCATCATGCGGTCCCATGAGTTTGGGTCGGACTTTTGCGCTTGACAATGTATGGCGGTTTTGTGTATGTGTATACTTAGTGTTTGATGCGTAGGTGGGGTAGCAGTCAGAGGCCTCAGGGGTATATTCCCCCAGTACCGACCAGTTAACAGTTGTCGTAAAAAGGAGATGATCTCAAATGGCAGGAATGGCTCAGGTTGTACTCGATATCCTTATGACACCGATGGGGGCTCTCGGAGGGCTCGTCGGACTTGTCGCTCTTGGTCTGTTCGCTCGGTGGGTCTTTACGGATCAGCCACAGAAATAACGCGCGCACTCTAAGCTTCCGCCATATCCCATACACAAGAGAAGATCGAAAGCCCCTATAGGGAGGAATACGGGGCTTTGGTCTTTCTTTATCCGGCTATAGTACCTCAACATTGAGCACCCCGTACCGTTCCCACTGGCGATGGTGATAACTTCGCCTTCTCGCGTACTCGCGGCCTTTCCCGCACGTCATTCCGCTGAGCCAAAAGCGCTTGCCATACACGCGCGATCTGGCTATACTACGATAGCAAGCTCAAGCGAACAGCAAACCTGCCGTTGATGATAGACGTTGTGTGGTATTGGGGGGGAGGCGACAGTGAAGCGCGTGAGTATCCTTGGCTCAACAGGGACCATCGGGGTCAAGGCCCTGGCCATGATCGATCTGCACCGTGATTCCTTTGAGGTGGTAGCCCTTTCGGCCAGGCATAATATCGATCTCCTGGAACAGCAGATCAGGCAGTTCTCCCCCCGCGTTGTTGCTGTCGGAACTGCCAACGCCGCGACAACTCTAAAGGAACGGGTAAAAGACGTCCCTGTTGAGATCGGGTGGGGAGACGAGGGCGTGCTGAATGCCGCCACGGTGCCTGAGGCCGACATCGTCCTTACCGCGATCGTTGGCGCGGCGGGCCTGCTCCCCAGCCTCGCCGCCATTAAGGCGGGAAAGGATATTGCCCTCTCCACGAAGGAAGTCATGGTCATGGCCGGGGAGCTGGTGATCGCCGAGGCCCGGGCGCGTGGCATTCGACTCCTTCCCGTTGATAGTGAACATTCGGCCATCTTCCAATGTCTGGATGGACAGCAAAGCGGTGCGCACTTGAAGCGGGTACTCTTGACCTCCTCGGGCGGACCATTCCGTCAGCGACCCAAAGGAAGCTTTGCGAATATCACTCCGAAAGAGGCGCTGCAGCACCCGACATGGATTATGGGAAAGAAGATTACCATCGATTCGGCTACCCTCATGAATAAAGGGCTGGAGGTTATCGAGGCCAGTTGGTTCTTTTCCCTCACACCGCAACAAATCGACGTGATTATTCACCCGCAGAGCATTATTCATTCGATGGTAGAGTTCATAGACGGGGCGATCCTGGCTCAGATGGGGGTAACCGATATGGGACTGCCGATCCTGTACGCCCTTTCATACCCTGACCGGCTTCAGACTCCCCTGCCGTCCCTCGACCTGAACACTCTGTCGCCGTTGACCTTTGAACCGGTTGACCACGAACGGTTTCCCTGTCTTGGATTCGCCTATCAGGCGCTTCAGGCGGGCGGAACCTATCCGGCCGTTCTCAACGCAGCTAACGAAGTCGCAGTAGACCTCTTTCTCTCCGGTCGGGTCACCTTCCCTGACATTCCCGCTCTCATCGCTAAGGCAATGGACAGCCACCGAGGTCGTAAGATCGACTCTCTGGAAGATGCCCTGGAGGCCGATCGCGAGGCCAGACAGTTGGTGCTGGCGTCACTGCGCACCTAAGGTGAGGAGAAGGACTTGTACGCCGGTATAACAACTTTGGTATTCACGGTTACCCTGAGTATCCTGGATGTGGTCGATCCTCGACCGCTTCTCTCGCGTCTTGACTATCTCCTCTGGGCTATCCTCGTCCTGGGCGCACTCATCTTCGTCCACGAACTCGGCCACTTTCTGGTCGCCAAGCGGGCGGGGGTCAAAGTCCTGAAGTTTTCCCTCGGTTTCGGCCCAAAACTCATCGGGTTTACGCGCGGTGAGACCGAATATCTCCTATCCGCCATCCCGCTCGGTGGCTATGTCAAGATGCTGGGTGAGGATCCAAAAGAAGAGGTGGCCGACCCGGAAGGATCGTTCTCCGCAAAATCGGTCGGGTGGCGCTCACTGATCATCCTGGCCGGCCCGGCATCCAATCTTCTCCTTGCCGTTACCATCTTCTGGGCTGTCTTTACTGTCGGTGTCCCGACCCTCGCCACTAAGGTGGGGGAAGTCATGCAGGACTTTCCGGCGCTCGAGGCAGGAGTACTGATCGGCGATCGGATCAAGGCGATCGATGGACAGCCTATTGAGAAGTGGGAGGAGCTGGCAACCCAGATCCACAAAAGTCCAGGACAGCCTGTTCGTCTGACAATTGAAAGAGCGGGAAGCCGGTTTGATCTGGTGGTGGCTCCAAAAGCCACGCGCCAGAAGAATCTTTTTGGGGAAGAACAGGAGATCGGTCTGCTTGGGATTGCGCCGGCAGAAGAGTTCCTGATCGAGCGAACTAATCCAGCCACCGCATTTGGAAGAGCGATTTACAAGACATACGATCTCAGCCGCCTGATCCTGCTGACCTTCGTCAAGCTGATCCAGGGCGTTGTTCCGGCTAAGACTATTGGCGGACCGCTCATGGTCGCACAGATGGCCGGCCAGCAGGCCCGTCAGGGCGTCTTAAGTCTCCTGTTCTTTACCGCTCTCCTGTCCATCAATCTGGCGATTCTGAATCTGCTTCCGATCCCTATTTTGGATGGGGGGCATTTGTTTTTCTCGCTGATTGAAGCCGTTCGCGGTAAACCAGTCAGCCTGAAGAAGCGAGAGATGGCCCAGCAAGTCGGGATGGCCCTGTTGGTCGCCCTGATGATTTTTGCCTTCTACAACGATATCTTCCGCCTGCTCGGAAGGCAGTGAGGTCGTTTGAGGTCCAACGTTCAAAGTTCAAGGTTGGGGTTCTCGGTGCCAATTGCGATGTATCAAGCGACGTGACTAAGAGGCGTGTTCGGAATTCTTCGTGAACGCTGAACATTGTACTTTCTTGAACGTGAATCATGCATGATTGAACGACGTAAGACACGGCAAATTCAGGTGGGGGCGGTCAGGATCGGTGGCGATGCGCCGGTGTCGATCCAGTCGATGACGAAGACCGATACGGAAGACGTCCGGGCCACGGTGGATCAGATCTGGGCATTGGAAGCAGCCGGATGTGATATCGTTCGGGTCGGTGTCCCGGTCAAAGAAGCCGCAGAAAAACTGGGCGAGATCCGCACGCAAATCCGGATCCCCTTGATTGCCGATATCCACTTTGACTACAGGCTCGCTCTCATTGCCCTTGAACAGGGAGTAGATGGCCTCCGTCTCAACCCCGGCAATATTGGGAATCGTTCTCGTGTGGAGGAGATCGTCAAGGTGGCAGCCGAACGGAAGGTGCCGATCCGCATCGGCGTGAATGGCGGATCTCTGGAAAAGGATCTGCTCACCAGGGACGGCGGGCCGACTCCAAAAGGGATGGTTGAGAGCGCCCTTCGCCACATCCGGATTCTCGAAGATCTGAACTATCCCGAGATGAAGGTCTCGCTGAAAGCCTCCGATCCTTTGATGATGATTGAGGCGTACCGCCTCCTGGCGGAAGAGATCGAGTACCCCCTCCACCTTGGCGTTACAGAGGCCGGAACGCCAGGGGTAGGAACGATCAGGTCGGCTGTCGGCATCGGAACGCTGCTTGCCGAGGGGATCGGTGACACCATTCGGGTGTCGCTCTCGGCCGATCCCGTTGAGGAGATCAAAGCGGGAGCCGAGATCTTAAAGGCGCTCGGTCTTCGGAAGGGCGGACTCACCTTCGTCTCCTGTCCGTCTTGCGCGAGGGCCGATATCGATCTGGTTGCCCTCGCCCAGGAGGTGGAGCAGCGACTGGCGGGGATTACCAGGGAGATCCACGTCGCCGCGATGGGATGTGAGGTAAACGGACCAGGAGAGGCCAGGGGCGCCGACATCGGAGTCGCCGGCGGCAAGGGGATCGGCTGGATATTCAAAAAGGGAGAGGTGGTTCGGAAGGTCAAGGAGTCGGAGATTGCCGACGCCCTGATGGAAGAGATCAATAAGATGCTGGCGGAAAGCAACGGCTAGCCGTAAAGGCCGGAGCAGATGGCCGGGCAGCGGCAATCGAGGGAGGATGGACAGTCCAATCCTCCTTTTATTTTGACCGATTAGAATAGATGAGATGACGGGTGTTGCCATGCGTTGGACAAGGTCACTGATCCCGACACTGAAAGAAGCCCCGGCAGATGCCGAAGCAATCAGTCATACACTGATGGTCCGGGCCGGCTTGGTCCGGCAACTCGCGGCTGGGATTTACGTCTATCTGCCGCTCGGGCAGCGGGTGATGGACAAGGTGAACGGCATCATCCGCGAGGAGATGGACCGGATCGGTGGGCAGGAGATCACGATGCCGATCCTGCACCCGGCCGAGTTGTGGCAGCAAACCGGTCGATGGACGACGATCGGCGAGGAGATGTTTCGGCTGCACGATCGTGGCAAGCGTCAGATGTGCCTGGGGATGACCCACGAAGAGGTTATCGCCTGGCTTGCAGCCAGGGAAATCCGGTCATACCGGGATCTCCCGCAGATCTGGTACCAGATCCAAACCAAGCTCCGAGACGAGGCAAGACCCAAGAGCGGCGTCCTCCGAACGCGGGAGTTCCTGATGAAGGACTCCTACTCGCTGGACCGGGATGAAGAGGGACTCGCGAGAAACTATGAGATTCACAAAGAGGCCTACCGTCGTATCATGACGCGGTGTGGCTTGGCCTTTCACGTTGTCGAGAGCGATCCGGGGATGATGGGCGGGGCAACCGCGCACGAATTTATGGCGCCGAGCCAAGCCGGAGAGGATGAGGTTGCCCTCTGTGAACGTTGCAGCTACTCGGCCAATGTCGAGCTGGCCATCTCAAAACGGTGCCCACATTGCGAGGAGGGTCTGCGCATCGAAAGAGTAATCGAGGTAGGAAATATCTTCAAGCTCGGAATAAAATATTCTATCCCTCTCAAGGCGATGTACCTGAATGAGGCCGGGGAGGAACGCCCCGTCGTCATGGGAAGCTATGGGATTGGACCGGCCAGGATCGCCGCCGCCGCGATCGAGCAGCGCCATGATGAGCTGGGAATCGTCTGGCCCACGGCCATCGCGCCCTTTCAGCTCCATCTTCTGCCGGTCAACGTGCGCGATCAGAAGTTGGCTGAGTTGGCCGAGGCAATGTATGTTCAACTCGTAAGGGAGGGGATCGAGGTCCTGCACGATGACCGAGATGAGCGTCCTGGCGTGAAGTTCAAGGACGCCGATCTGCTTGGCCTGCCCCTTCGAATGACCGTTGGGACCCGTACTCTCAAGGAGGGGATGGTTGACTTGAAGGTGCGAAAAACCGGCGAGGAGGAGCAGGTCCCACTCTCGGAAGCGGTCTCCAGGGCACACGCCCTTCTTTCGCACCTTTCTGATTAACAACCCAACAATAACCCCCCACCAGAGTCTGGCCTCTGCTGGGGGGTCCATCATTTCACGCCTGTTCGGCTACAATAGAGTTTCTGGAAGAGGGCCGTGGCTACCCCCTTTAGGCCGGCCTTTTCAGCCTGCCGTTCATATAGAATCTTATGCCGAATACCAAGGCGGAAATCGCTAACAATGAGCCGGCCACCTGAAACCCTAGATTTGAGAAGAACCAGGGAAGACGGCTCTGCGCCCTTACCGCCAGACCCACGGTAAAGGGGAAGCTGTAGGTGGGGTCAACAGCTTGCATCTGGGCTTCTGTGGGATCGGTTCCCGGCCCGTGGGTGTGGCTAACCCGCTGCCATTCCCCGATCTCCGACCCGCGATGTGGCTTATGGGCGATACCGGGCCCCACCTTTTCCAGCTTCATGACAGCGACATAGTGACCGGGATTAAGGATCTCGGTATCGATCCGTATCGACCCATCACCATAGACAGCCGCGGGCCTGGAGAAGACAACGTGCGAGTGCTCACTACCGCCTTTGTCCTCGTGGGACTCAGCCTCAACAATCTGGACCGAGATGGGAAGCGCCCGCATCTCCTCATTATACAGATCAAACGCGATCGAGAACGTGCCCGTCTTGGGAACCCCTTCGCAGTAGGACTGGAATTCCTTCTTCACCTGCTCCGAGCCCACTTCGTGCATCAAGGGGATCATTCCCGAACCGATAAGCTCCTGATAGGCGGTGAAATGCACGGTATAATGCCCTTTTACGGCAGTGCAGGCATCCGCCGCATCCCAGTCACCCATCACATCGCCACCCCCATGGCCCAGAGCCTGGGAGGCCGCAAAAATAGGCAGCGCCATCGCCAAACATAACAGTATCAAACGCTTCATTTCAACCGCGCTCCCTTCTCTATTAATGTAGAGCGCCCATTCTCGACCGTCAAGCTCTATTTCTCCTCCGGCAGCGACCAGTGAGATGTTTACCCGCTTTCACCGCGACTGATCCGGCTGGCCGGGCAAGCCGGGTTCGGTCAGCTTCACCGGATTCAAGATGGTGGCTATCTGAGCCTCGGTCAGCAGCTTCTCTTCGCGGACGACATCAATAATAGTTTTTCGCTCCCGCACGGCGCGCTTCACTACCTCGGCAGCCCTGGCATAGCCGAGAGAGATATTCAGTGCAGCCGCTAGGGCCATGCTGCTCTCGGCATAACGACGACATCGGTCAATGTCGGCGACAATGCCACGAATGCACCGGCCGCTAAAGACCCGCAGCGCGTTCGTCAGAATCTCAATCGACTGGTGCAGATTATAGGCCATGACCGGCATCATGACGTTCAGCTCAAGTTGCCCGGCCTGGACCGCCATCGAGACCGTCAGGTCGTTTCCGACCACCTGGAAACAGACCATGTTCAGCATCTCAGCCATGGACGGGTTGACCTTGCCCGGCATAATCGAGGAGCCCGGCTGGACCGCAGGCAGGAGGATCTCGGCAAATCCTGTGGTCGGACCTGAGGCCAGGAGGCGCAGATCGTTGCAGATCCGGATCAGCTCAAGCGCAAGCAGCCTCAAGACCGATGAGGCCTCGGCGACCGGCAGATTCGACTGCATCGCTTCGCGCATATCCGGCGCATTGCGCCACTCAATGCCCGTCCAGACACGCAGGTACGCCACCAGCCTGGCGCGATACTGGGGGTGGGTATTGAGGCCTGTCCCGGCGGCGCTCCCACCGATGCCCAACTCTTCCAGCGATCGCGCTACGGCAGCAATCCGCTCCTGACATTTGCCGATGGTCACCGCATAGGCGGCAAACTCCTGCCCCAGCCGGATCGGTACCGCATCCTGTAGATGTGTTCGACCCGATTTCAGGACGTCGTCGAACTCCTTCGCCTTGTCGGCCAAGGCCGTCTGCAGATCCCCCAGAACCGGCAATAGCTCGACAAGCAGCAGGCGAGCGGCCACCCGCATGGCGGTCGGAAAGACATCATTGGTTGACTGGGACATGTTGACATGATCATGGGGGTGAACCGTCGCGTAGTCGCCCTTCTGTCCACCTAAGAGCTCAATGGCCCGGTTGGCCAGGACCTCGTTGACATTCATATTATAGGATGTCCCGGCACCCATCTGATAGACATCCACCACAAACTGGTCGCGGAGCCGACCGGCCAGGACCTCGTCGGCGGCGGCGGCGATCGCCCCGCCTATCTCGGGTCTCAAGAGTCCTACGTCGGTATTGACCAGCGCGGCCGCCTTCTTGACCAGAACGATCGCCTCGATCATCCGTGGGTGCATCCTGAGGCCGCTGATGGAGAAATTCTCCATCGCCCGCACCGATTGCAGGCCATAGTAGGCCTCGGCCGGCACCGCCTTCTCCCCCAATATATCCTTCTCAATCCGCATCGCCATCTCGTTCTCCCGCGCAGTTACACAGTGCGACCTGCCGTTCATGCAGAATAAAGGCGGAACCCCTGTTTACGCCGACGCTTCGGCAGAACCGGCGCCCTAAGTTGATGAGGGCAATAACCCGGCCGCCGGAGAGCCGCGCAGCCGGTAATCGGCCGACAGAGCCGCTCGGCGGTGCACACAGAATAGCATGATGATCCAATATACGATATTCGATTTTATGCCGGGTTTCTTCGACTGTACGATGACCTTACTCAGATTCGCAGTAAAAGGATTGCATTGTCGAGGATCAATACGATACAATGCCGTCCATCCGGAGAATAATCATCATCCGTTCGGCGGGATGCAGGCAAAGCCGGGACACATTGTCATGAGGCATAGCAATCGAAGGTGGAAATGGCGGCTGGTTCTCGCAGTCGCTGCCCTGCTCGCGGCCGCATTGCCGTGGGATTCAGCCGTAGCGGCGGACCGCCCGTATTTGTCGCATGGGGCTGGCGCCTATCGGGATCAGTGGCAGGCACCCTCGGTCTATCAATGGCTCGACCCGAATCTCTTTACCCCCAACAATCCCATTCAGGGGGTCTTCAATGGGGAGGCATGTGTTGCCTGCCATGCCGGGGTCACACCGACGATCGTCAACGATTGGAAAATCAGCAGACATGCGACGGCCAAGGTCTACTGTACGGCGTGTCATGGCAACGACCATCAGAAGCTTTCTATGCCGAAACCGGAGACCTGCGAAGGGTGCCACAAGACCCAGGTCTCCCAGTATAAGGAGGAGTTGAACGCCGGCCACCCGGCTCATGCGCGCGCGATGGACCCGGACGTGTATCGCAATGCATGGCAGATGCATAAGCCGCCGGCCGAGGTCGTGGGATGCGCCCAGTGCCATCGGATCGGGAGCGTCGGGTGCGATAGCTGCCACACACGCCATAAATTCTCGGCGGCTGAAGCCCGCAAACCCAGCGCGTGCATGAGCTGTCACAGCGGGGTCGATCATCGGGACTATGAGGTCTGGGAGAACTCCAAGCACGGCAACATCTGGCAGGCTGAGACACAGGACACGGATTGGACCAAGCCGCTCCAACGCGGGAACTACCGGTTCCCCACCTGCGCCTACTGCCATATGCCCGGAGGCGACCACAACACGGTGCGTAACACTGTCTATGCGGGCATGGGGACACAGGAGGTCAATCGCGGGGCGCCGGAACATCAGGCCAAGCGGGACCGGTGGATCGGAGTATGCGGCGATTGCCACTCTTCCAGATTTGCTCGAGCACAGCTTGATTACATGGATGACGCCGTCAGCGTCAGCTTCAAAAAGGTGCGGGAGGCAAAACGGATTCTCGAGGATCTGTACAAAGAGGGGATCATGGAACCGATGCCGCAGTTCCTGGCCCCAGGATGGAAGGGCGGGCATGCGGCGGCCTTTGGCGGCATGAACTATAACGTTCCGACCATCGAGCGGCTCTTTTATGAAATGGTCGCCTTTGCCACCACTAATACATTTAAAGGGGCGGCGCACAGCTCTGGCGGCGCCGCCACGTATACCTTCGGCGCGTTCGAGGCCGACAAGTACCTGGCCGCCATCAAGAGCGAGGCAGAGAAGATGCGGCGGATGGCCAAAATCGAACAGAAGGTCGGTGTGCCGTATCAACCGTCAGAGTTCTGGAAGCACGGCGAGTACACCGATACCCTCAAGGTTATCAAGGAACCGAAAGATGGGCGCTGAGGGCAAGGTGAAGATCGCTCTCGCGCCATCCTCCTGCGACTACGAGGTTTCGCACGGCGGCATCTTCACC
>NSJM01000055.1 GCA_002634395.1 Candidatus Methylomirabilis sp. | reverse complement strand
CCCCCTATCGGGGGAAGCTGCCAGCGTGCAGCGCTCAGCTATCAGCACCGGAGGTAAGAGGCTGAAGGTAGATAGACTGAAGGCTGAAGGGAGGAAGTGGCTACACCAGAAAGCTTTCAGCCTTCAGTCTAAACCCCTCACAGCTATCCGGCGGGCTGAATGCGAACGACGCGCGCATCGGCCTCGAGGATGTCTTCTACGCGCCCATTCCAGAGGCTGCGGAAACGAGCGACTGAGGCGGCATCACCATTCGAGAGTGCCGGACCGATGGCGGCGGACAGTTCTTTGGGGGCTGGTACGACGTTTGGCTCGTAGGCCACATGGACGGAGCGCCCCGTGTCCAGGCGCGCAAAGTCGAATTCGCAATGGCGCAGATCATCGTTTCGAAAAACGAAGAGGTCGCGCCGGCGAAAGCGCCCGCCCCCCAACCCCCCAAACCCGGTCTCAGACGCGGCGCCGATGACCAGATTTACCAGTTGCGCAATCGGTCCATACCCGAAATCTGTCGGCCCGCCGTAGGCCGTTACCTGTACGTTGCCTCGGACAGCCGGCTCATCGCCATACAGGGCTTTCAGTCCATGCCGTAAGACGAGGTATGCGCCGGCTACGGTCGGACACATATGGCCTGCCGCCTTGACCAGCTCTTCAAAGCCGACCGCGATCGGCTCTTCAGGACCGACCAATCCCAAGAATTCGAGAAAGGGGTCGCGTACCATAATCGGTTCCGGACGTACTCGTAATGAGAGTGTGAATTGTTCACGTGACGTTGGCTTATCCATACTCATAACGGTGGTACCCTCCTTTTACGCTTCACGCGATATTGCCGCCAGCTTGTACAGCTCGGCCAGCAGCGGTTCAAGTTCTATGTTATGAATCCGACACGCCTGTCGCAGCGTCACGGTGGGGGCCATCGCCTTGCGCATCTCCGGATTCTGGAGCGGGCGTAAACCGCGGCTGACAAGCAGTTCAAGGGCCCCCGGAATGGTGAGCAGATCGGCAACAAGCTTGTCCGCCGTCGGTTCTTCCCCTGCCGGTACGGGCGCCGCATCCGGCGGATGCGCGCGCACGGTCATGAGTACGTTGACAGCAAATGCCGCAAACGCCCCCACACCCAGCAGACCGGAAAGGGAGATATACGACCACGCCTCTGACAGACCGGCCACCTCGACCAGCACCTCGAGACCGCGTAGCGCCACCGCCGCGTTGAGCAGATAGAAGGTCACATCTCGCCAGCCCGTGCTCCATAACGGCGTGCCGGCAAATACCGGGACGAGGCGCGCGGCGACGCCGACGATGATCTGCGTCAGAAAGCCGAGGGTGAACGCATGGCGGCCGAAGTCCAAAACCAGCGCGGGCATTGGGCTACCCACGAGTGCCGCCGCTGCACTCCACGCGGGTGTAAACACGAGCGCAACAAGCAACCAGGTATAGGCGGACACCATGAACTTTTCGTAGCCGCGGTCACCCACTGTCGTCTGATTCTCCCACGACCCAAGGATGCCAAGCCGCAGGAGGAACGCCCCCGTTGCGAGCGCCAGCGCTGCCCCGGCAAGCGCGCGCGCGATTGGAAGCAACGTCCATGCTTCAATAACGGCCACGATCACCCATGCCGTTACGGCCAGTTGATAGCCGGCGAACAGCGTGCCGCTGCCGCGTTGAGATGGCGGCGGCAGACCCAAAAAGACCGGCGCGATGCGTAAACTCATGCCGAGGATCCACGAGGCCCCGAAACCCCATAGCGCCGTTTCCCACACGGCCGGTTGGAGTGAACCGATACCGGCCGCCGTCGTGACGGCTAATGCGGCCGCAACCGCCAGCCATGCACAGCCGGCGCGCAGATAACGCTCGAAGCGCTCGGGCGTCGGCGCACCGGCAGCCAGGCTGTGATGTACGACCCATCCGAAACTGAGCGCCGCCGCAAGCAGCGCCATAGCCCCCATGAGTCGTATTGGTCCAACCACCGGCGGTCCGGCGAGCACGCCGACGGCGACCGCCAGTACACCACCCGCTTGCAGCCAGAACGACGCCGAGGCCACGCCGGGCGCGGCAAGCGGCGCCCCCTTGAAGCGCGGTATCACATGGTAGGCGACACCCATGATAAACAAGGCAGCGAAGCCGAAAACTTGCGCATAGCCGTGCGCCACTTTGGCGGAGGCCACCGGCAGTCCGCCGAGAAAGCTCCAGGGAAGCGTAAGCGTAGCGAGCGTCAGCGCGCCGAGCGTACCGCCGAAGGTGAGTGCGAAGAGTAGGCTGGCGGTAAAGAATCGGACGTAGCGCGTCGGTCGTGGAACTGCGGGAACTGCGACAGCCGGGCGTGGCAGAGGCGCAGACGGTGCCGTTGCCTCACAGGCGGGTGCGACGCAACGATCCGTCGGCTTTGTCGTAACGGTGGCGGGCCGTTCACGCGGCTCGCTATCTCCGTTCAAAGCCACAAGCAGCTTGCCCAGATCGATACCGCGTACGTGTGCGGCCTCGGCAAGCGTGGCGCTGCCTCCGCAGCATGTGTCGATCCCGTGCGCGTTCAGAACCCGGCTGAGGGCCGGATTGGTATGCACGACATCGTCAACCGTCGTTGCGCTTGTGAACTGCTGTGCGCCCATTTACCGGCTCATCATGCAGAATTTATGCAATGACCGGGCAACCATCGCCCGGCACACTACCTGCCTCAAAAAATTGGAGAGCCTCCAAGGGGCAGATTGGCAACACATCGGGTCAATCGGGAGGGCCTGGAAGCCCCGGTAAGGGGCACCGCGCCAAGGGGGTGGCTCAATCCTGCCTATCAAAAAATATAGCTGAAGCGACAGGGGAGGTCAAGGGGAACGTAATGGTAAGTGTGGTAAGGCTACGCCGGGTTCGGATGAGGCGCCCGATCATGACGTTGACGTTCATGGGTGAACCGAAGGCTCATAAGACATTGCGAGAGTCCACAACATGATCAGCGCACTTCGTCGAGTCGGTACATGACGTGACAGGCCACGCAGTTGCCGGTCAGCTTTGCGAGTCCACGGAGAATATCGGCTTGACTACTGCCGGCTTTCATCTGGTCGGCAAGTGTATCGAACCCCCGATGAGTGTGCATAGCCAGCTCCAGAAACAGTTGGGGCAGCAGTTTCTGGAGTTGTGGATCAGTGTCGGCCGCGTGCATCATGCCCGACATGCGGGCCGCCTTTTCCGCCACAGGGAGATCGTCGGCCGCCAGGCCCTGTACGATTCCGCTGACAGATTCGAGCATCAGTCGCATCTCGGCAAGCATCATATCTCGCTGGGCCGGGGCGAGAACCAGCCGTTGCCGCGTGTCGGCTGAGGTTCCATGGAGTTCAACGGCGGTGGAGGGACCGAGAAACCCAAGGACGATCGCCCCCGCGACGCCCACAACGATTCCGAGCCGCGTTAGCTTCATTCTTCTTCTCATCTCCTTTCTATCCTTCTCTCGAAAATGTGCCTGCGCTGGTCCTGGTCACAGGAGGAGGTCATCATGACGGCCCGCCACCCCGGCGAAAGCCGTGGTCCAGGGCTGGATTCCGGCTTTCGCCGGGGTGGCGAACGGGTGCGGACCCACGGAGAAGTCAGGAGACTCCGTGTCGAAGGTAAGTCTTATGCGTGCGCCGTGGTGATGTCTGGCCTTCATGGGGTGTTGCCTGTATTCGACGTCTACAATAACTCTCCGCCCTCAGGGCGCTTACCGGCCCGTGGGTGGCCGATAGACATTGTCCAGTCGTTTCCTGAGAGCTGTCTCACTGGGGCTGCCGCCGTCTGCCGCAAATTCATCGCCAGACACAGGACGGCCCCCCACCCGAATACTCCTGAGATCGCAAAGATCGTTTGGACAAGTACGTCGCCTGCCGGAAGCAGATCGAAGAACCAAGACGGCGAAAGCAAAGGGATAACACGACAGACCGTTGCCGTACCGCCCAACCAGAAAGTGGCATCGACTAATATGGTGCTGGCGACCCGTTTCCTCTTGATAAAGCCCGGTAGCATCCGGACGGATGCGCCGAACACGAGGTGGGTGATGAAGCCGAGCAGATACATGTGACGAATCGCGTCCGTGCTGATCGGGATCGAATAGCCGAGCAGGGTTGCCGCGCCGGACAGGAGCTCAACGAATGCGGCGAGGACGAGCCAGGTGTAGGCGGCATACACCAGGCGTTCGAACCGGCCGAACTCTCCATAATCCGGTAAGCCCGGTCGCGTGGGCGGGCGGTCCGGTCCAGTGTCAAGAAAACGAGCATGGCGACCTAGGGGTCGGCGGCGGGTAAGCAGATCCAGTTGCCATACAAACCAGAGGATAACACCCCCTTTCATCAGCATCCCAAGGGCGACAACCCGTCTGGTGACATCAGGTGCGAGCCCCGCCAGGGAAGGCGCCGTAGGGATCACTTGCAGGCATACGGCCAGCAGATACACGCATCCAACCCCATAGACCGGCCAATCCGGAGCCGGCAAGGCCAGGTACAGCGGAAAGAGGCGGACCGAAAGGGCAAAGGCCACAGGCAGAAGCACGAGGCTCATGAAGATGGTAATGGCAAACTCATTCCAGGCAGTATCTACAGTACTCATGCCGCTCAGAGCCATATGAAGCACCAGGAACAGATTGAGACACGCATAGAGGACCCAGCCGACCGCCATCATGACGAAATACGGCTTGACCGCACTCAACGCCGGAAGCCTTCTGGCCTTATCGCTTCCGCGCATGGTCTCAATCAGGAGTAACACATACAGGACGATCGCACTGCCTTCCAGCGCCCCCGAGACAACGACCAGCCAACTGAGAGGAACGAAGATCGGACTTCCCTCGAAGGAGACCAGAACTGCTCCTCCGACCGCCCGGAGGAGAAGCCCCGGAACCATCAACCAGAGAATCCGATTCATTCGTTCGGGGTGAGGAAGGGGGAAACTGGCCAGCCGGGGAATGAAATGAAGGCTGATGCCCATGATAAATGCCCCTACCCAGCCAATGAGTTGCAGATGCCCATGTGTCTGGATAAGAGCGTAGAAACCCTGTCCCACAGGAAAGCCGTAGCCGATCACCACAGCCAGATAGGCACCGAACGCGAATCCCCCGACGATCGCTGTTGTCAGCGATGTCCAGATAAAGCCGGAACGAAATTCGGCGTATCGCATCAGTCCGATGTGTACCTTTCAGAGCGGAGTGCCTGGAGTGTTCGTCTGGCCGCCGCGCCAAGGGGTATATTTTCTAGTTTGGGCTCACGGTGCGGGACCGTACCAGAAGCGGTGGGGGAGGTCAAGAGGAACGTAAAACCGGGATATCGGCTATGAGTATAGTTCGAGAGTCTATGGATCAGGGGTGGCGTCCACTGCGTAGGGAGGCGAGGGCAGAACAGCGAGGAAGGCCAGAAGCAGTCCGTTGGGTATGCGAGAGCCCGAGGTGGTCCGTGCTCCGCAGCTTGTGCGACTGCTTTGAGCACGGACCACCTCGATGACCGCTTCGCTACAGCTTCGCAGCCTCGCTGGCCAGGTAGCTTGTAACACCTTCGGCGGTAGGCCGCATTCCCTTGGCCCCATTGGTCCATCCGGCCGGGCACACCTCTCCGTGCGCCTCGTGGAACTGGAGCGCGTCCACCATGCGAAGCATCTCATCGATATTGCGCCCGAGCGGCAGGTTGTTGACGACCTGGTGCTGGACGATGCCGTCTTTGTCGATCAGAAAGGATCCGCGCAGGGTCACCCCGCCCGGCAGCAGGACGTCGTAGTCGCGAGCGATATCCTTTGTCATGTCGGCGACCAGCGGATAGCCCACCGGACCGATGCCGCCCTTGTTGACAGGAGTACATCGCCATGCAGCATGGGTAAAATGTGAATCCACGGAGCAGCCGATCACCTGCACGCCGCGCTTCTCAAACTCGGCCACGCGATGATCAAAGGCGATAATCTCTGAAGGACAGACGAAGGTAAAGTCGAGGGGATAGAAGAAGAGGACCACATACTTGCCCCGGTAGTCGGACAATGTAAAATTGTCTTTGAAGCTGCCGTCCGGCATGACGGCGGTGACAGTAAAATCGGGTGCCTGCTTGCCGACGAGTACGCTCATTACTCCTCCATGTGTGTGTAGGTTGATCTCCAGGTATCGATACGATGGTCGATTATAGTCGTTGTCGTCCCCTGCTGGCAACGTCGAAATATCGGACTGATACCCGGATGAGACGAACTTGGAGAGGACTGTCCTACTGATGTATTCGGAGTCCGCTTCCATGGCCCTTTGGCACGCAATAGACTAAAGGGCAAGATTCCCGGGACAGGTCTGGGGCGTTTACTTGTGCTGTCGGTCGTGTTTCTGGCGGGCGATCCTGCGGCTCTGCTTATTCTGCGCCTGCTCGACTCGGGCGCGCTCCTTCTTCGTCACCGTGCCGTCGGCGGTCGCCTTATTCTCCATTTGCTGCACCCGCTCCTGGCCCTTCTCGAGCTGCGCGGCCTCTCGCTCGGTCAGTTGGCCCGACGCGACCCCCTGCTCGATCCGGTGTTCCTGATTCGCCTGGCGTTGGTCGATGCGGGGCGTGCTTTGCGCCTGCGTCAACGCAGGCCATGCAATTGTGGCGAGCGCTGCAACTGCCAGAAACTTTGTGGTCTTCATCGATTCCTTCCTTTTTATTGATTGAGGTGACTATCCTTACGTTGGAGCACCATCGTCAAAACTTGCGGAATAATGCCATAGTGGGTTGGGGCTCTTACCCCAACCCACTATGAGAGTCGTAATCAGTTACCCTCGATGGAACCGTCATCAGTGGTATTTGTGGGATTGTTCAGACAGGTGGGATGACCGAACCCGCCCGCACTCACGCCGCCCACAATATCCTGGACCAGGGCGTCATTCACGCCACCATTGGCGACGCCTCCCGGGACATTCGCGACGGCAAAGGCCCCACCCGCCACTGTCTGGCGGACCTTCCAGGCTACGACATGGTCCGTACAGGATGTGTCGCCGGAGACACCGATGCCCCCTACTCTGATGTTGCTGCTGTTATACAAGGCGAGGCCGCCACCGAACACGTTAATGCCACCAACCCGCTCCTTCTCGAGCGGATCCTTGGTGGTGCCGAACTTGCCGGCGTCGCCCTCATACGCGACTGTCGGGTCGATTGGATTGCTATGCTGGAGCCCATACAGGCTCCCCCCGGGCTGCACGGCCGCAAACAGGTTGGCGGTAGACAGGGCAAGCAGGCCGGTGCTGAAGGCGTTGGCCGTATTAGCCTTCTGGGCCGAGATCACGCGACTGCCGAGCCAGATATCGCGTGCTGCGCTCTGAGATCCGGTCAACGAGTTGACGACCTCGCATACCTTCCCGCTGTCATCCACCAGAGTGAGCCACATCGGGAAATCCAGACCGCCGCTTGGCATCCCCCCCGTACCGCCATTGCCCGGCACCACGGCCTGCAGGGCAGCTTTCAATGCAGCATGCGTCAGCCCGTGACCGGCCAGTTGAGCGCAGCTATCTGCCATCGCCGGCGCCGCCACCATCACCATTCCACCTAACACCATCGCCCCAACAAACCGTTTCCGCTTCATCCTTTTGAGCCCTCCTTCCGAGTGCATGCACTCAACTATTATGCCTTGCTCAGAAAACGGCGTTCAGCAATCAGCCGTCAGCGATCAGCTTCAGACGAATCCCCGTGTGCCCCCCTTTATCAGGGGGATTGGGGGGATTCTTACGATATACGGGTGGCCTCACGGGCCACGACTATTCCAGCAATAGTCGATTTCGCGACCTGACATGGGCGGTCCTCTTTTGCCTGCAGACCGAGCGATTTTTTCAAGAACGCTTGATCGGGAGACCCACAATCCGTCTTCAACATCTCATCGATGACTTGCGCTATCGGCTTTATCGTGGCCGCCATGATTGTAAGAGGGGCCGTCGGATAGTCTCGTGTCCGTACCGCAGGTTTAATCAATCATGGGAATCGAACACTCACGCTAGTCAGGATCGCACTTGTAACGATGGAAACTATCAGCACGTAGAAGAACAAGTCAAGCAAAATTATTGTCGCAAACATGGAGATTGACAACGTAACCTCCTCCGCATTTGCCTGTGATTGCGAGCACCTGCAAGCGTGCCTGTCTGCGTGCGACGCACAGGCAGGCGTGGCAATCCGACACGCCGTGGCGTTGCGAGGCGTAGGCGAAGCAATCCCCCTGAGATCCCTCGCTCTGCTCGGGATGGCTCTCCAGATCAGTGTGCTTTGCTCCGCTCGCAACGACATGTCGTCATCTCTGATTCCTGACCCTGCCTTCGTGATGGACAACCCCTCCGATCTGTGGTAGGAAATTCCTGTATGGCTGCGGTAAGGTAGGGGCGCTGCCGGCTACGCCCGTTCCGGGTGAAGCGCACGCACGATTCCTTGAGGAATGAGGAGACTAGATGATGCGAGACGGACGATATCGAGGTGGGTGGAGGCTTGTGATACCGCTCCTGCTGTGGTTCGCTTATGCCTCACCG
This sequence comes from Candidatus Methylomirabilis sp., assembly GCA_002634395.1. Taxonomy (GTDB): domain Bacteria; phylum Methylomirabilota; class Methylomirabilia; order Methylomirabilales; family Methylomirabilaceae; genus Methylomirabilis; species Methylomirabilis tolerans. The sequence goes on along the minus strand of NSJM01000055.1, from coordinate 10,867 downwards.
GCTGCCTCTGCTGAGCCGATGGCCTATGCGACGAATGAAAAATCTGATGACGTGTCGATCATCGATACCACAACCAATTCCGTTGTGCGCACGATCCCGGTCGGTAAACGCCCGAGAGGTGTGGCGATCTCACCGGACGGGCAGTACGCGTACATCAGCAACGGCAATTCGGACGACATCAGCGTCATCGAGACCGCTACCGGAAAAGTCGTGGAAACGTGGCCTGCTGGGGTGGACCCCGAGGGGGTGGCGCTCAGTCCTGACGGGGCCCGTCTGTACGCAGTGAACGAGAACGGCGGAACGGTTACGGTCATCAACACCAAGACCGGTACGGTGATTGCCACCATCGAGGTCCAGGTGGAGCCTGAGTCAATCGCGATCAGCCCGAATGGAAAAATTGCCTACGTGTCCAACGAGACATCCAACACCATCTCGGTCATCGATACCTTGGCCCTCAAAGTGGTGGCCACCATTTCGGTTGCAAAGAATCCGCGCGGGATCGCCTTCAGTCCGGACGGGAAGTTGGCCTACGTGACAAGCGAGCAGGCCGAGCCAGGCGTTCTATCGGTAATCAATGTGGCCAAGCGCAAGGTGGTGAAGACCATCCAGGTCGGCGAACGGCCGGTGGGGGTGGTGGTGACGCGAGACGGTCGGCGGCTCTATGTAGCCCACGGACGGACCAACGCCGTCTATGTGATCGATGCCCGCACCTTGACCATCACCACAAAGATCCCCGTGGGCCAGCGGGCCTGGTATCTTGCCCTTACACCGGACGAGCAGCGCCTGTACGTGGCCTGCGGCCGCAGCGATGCAGTGTCGGTGATTGATGTCGCGACCGAGAAGGTGATCGCCACCGTTCCTGTCGGGAAGATGCCGTTCGCCGTTGCCATCCAACAATAATGAACTCATCTCAAAAGGAGATTTACGATGCCGAAGTATCTGATCGAGCGCGACATCCCTGGGGCGGGCAAGCTTTCGCCTCAGGAGCTTCAGGCCATCTCACAGAAGTCGTGCGGCGTACTCGGCAGGCTGGGGCCGCAGATTCAGTGGGTACACAGCTACGTGACCGATGAGAAGGTGTACTGTGTCTACATCGCGCCGAATGCCGACATAGTCCTGGAGCACGCCAGGCAGGGCAGCTTCCCGGCGAACCGCGTGTCGGAAATCAGGTCCGTGATCGATCCCACAACCGCCGAAGGATGACGCGATCGGCCTTCGGCTATCGAGCGTAAAAATTGGTCCGTCACTCACTGAGAGTGGCGATGGTCCTATCATGGGGAAGGGAGAACAGGGCATGTCCGAGGCGCAAGAGGAAACGACCTATGCCGAGAACATATTCGGGTTGGTCACAGACAAACGGGTCGTCTACCACCCGAATAGAGGGTGGTTGACAGAAGGGTACGAGGAGGATGCGCCCCTCAGCCATATCGCATCGGTCGAATTCGAAATATCCCGCAGCCTCAGCAATGGGATACTGCTTATTGTCATCGGGATACTCACGATGATAGTTCTTGTCGGCGTTATCTTTATCCTGTTTGGCTACTGCCTCCTCAAGGGCACCCCAACTGTTATTGTTAACACCACCGATGGGAAACGAGAGATCATGAAAAGCTGGCCGTGGCATCGCGAACAGGCCTACGAATTCGCGAAGGCTCTTCAAGGCCGGATTAGACCCGATCAGGAGGTTCGCCTGCAGTATGTCAGTTCCGTTTCGGTTGGGACCCACTCGCTCAGCGGATCTGTCCTTTTTGTGATCGTAACATCGGCGTTCGTTATTGTCTTCTGTGCCATTGTCTGGCTGGTCATGCTGCTTGGCCTATCTCCCTTTTAGTCACTACAACAGATAGTACTCATGAGGTAAGGAGGAGCTAAAATGTTCCTGAAAGATAAACAGGCCGGTCACCTGGTGGAAATCCTTGATCTTCGCGCGCTATTTGATCCACTTCAGCCGGTTGTGACGGGCCGAATCCATGCCGGCGAGGAGATGCAAGATCCCACCTCCTTTAACAAAGCCGATCTGATCTTTCCCTCCGGCGAGTGCCTGCCGCGCTACTGGGTGGATGTACACTATAAAGACGCTACTGTTGCCACCGGATAGCCCACTCCAAAGAGACGTTAAGGGTAAGGCGAACGGCGTGAAGCGCAAGGGGTGGCGATAAAGGTTGCCACGGTACAGGTGGAACCGAAAAAGGGCGCGAGAAAGAGTTGACATTGCAGAGCGCGTGTGAAATATTTCCCCTACAGTAATGCGCCTTCTGAGGTCGTGTGACCGCTGATGGCGTTTTTGTTTTCATCCAGCCTCCAGTGAATTCTCACAGCATAGAAGGGATGCCTATGAGCAGCGTGTTGATGATGAATGGATGCTTGGGGCGCGATCTTGCGCTTGAGCTGGTCCGCGTGACCGAGGCCGCCGCGTTGGCAGCGGGACGGTGGATGGGGCGCGGGCAAAAGGATGCGGGCGATGAAGCGGCTGTCCACGCCATGCGCGCAATGCTCAGGACGGTCGATATCGACGGTGTGGTCGTCATCGGTGAAGGGGAAAAAGACGAGGCGCCCATGCTCTTTAATGGTGAGACAGTTGGGACGGGCCGGGGACCCGCCGTGGACATCGCGGTAGACCCGGTAGAGGGGACCAGTCTGCTGGCCCATGGCCGTCCCGATTCGATCGCCGTCATTGGTGTGGCGCCCCGCGGCACCATGTGGTCTCCAGGCCCTGGCTTCTACATGAACAAGCTGGTGGTCGGGCGTGAGGCGCGTGAGGCGATCTCGCCTTTGAGCCTTGCCGCGCCGGTGGCCGATACGCTTGCTGCCATTGCTAAGGCGAAGCATAAAGCGGTGACAGACCTTACGGTATTCATACTCGATAAGCCTCGTCATGCCGGGCTCATCGCCGATGTGCGGGCCGCCGGCGCCCGCGTACTGACGCGCACCGACGGCGACGTGGCCGGCGCGCTGATGGCTGCCACGCCCGGCTCTGGGGTGGATATTCTAATGGGCATCGGCGGGACGCCGGAAGGCGTCATCGCAGCCTGTGCTGTTCGCGCGCTGGGTGGGGCGATGCTGGGCCAACTGGCTCCTCAGAAACCCGGTGAACGAGAAGCGTTGCTGGCCGCCGGTCTCGATATCAATCGGGTGCTCACCGAGCGCGATCTTGTATCCAGCGATGACGTGTTCTTCGCGGCCACGGGTATTACTGACGGTTTGCTGATGCAAGGTGTGCGATATACGGACGGCGGCTCGACGACTCACTCGATTGTGATGCGCGGCAAGAGTCGCACGAGACGCACGATTCAGGCGGAGCACTGCCCGGGTGAAGTCAAGACGGTCAGGTTGTGTCACCAGATTTAGGACAGGCATAGGACATACAGTGAGATAGGAGGACGGTATGGCACTGGTTTCGATGCGACAGTTACTCGATCACGCCGCCGAACATGGGTATGGCGTTCCCGCTTTTAACGTGAACAATATGGAACAGATTCAGGCCATCATGGAGGCCGCCCAAGAGACGGACAGTCCCGTGATCATGCAGGCCTCCGCCGGTGCCCGCAAGTATGCCGGTGAACCGTTCCTCCGCCATCTGTTTCTGGCGGCGTCGGAGATGTATCCCGACATTCCGGTCGTTGTCCACCAGGATCACGGCGCGTCTCCGGCAGTGTGCATCGCCTCCATCCGCTCAGGTTTCAGCAGCGTCATGATGGACGGCTCGCTGTTGGCGGACGGCAAGACCCCGTCATCATATGACTATAATGTGGCGACAACGGCTCATATTGCTGAGGTTGCCCACGCGATCGGCGTATCGGTGGAAGGAGAACTGGGTTGCCTGGGTTCCCTTGAAACCGGGACGGGAGAGAAGGAAGACAGCCATGGCGCCGAGGGGACGCTCTCACGGGATCAGCTTCTGACCGACCCGGAGCAGGCCGCTCAGTTCGTCAAGGCTACCAAAGTGGATGCGCTCGCCATTGCCATCGGCACCAGCCACGGCGCCTATAAATTCTCCAAGAAACCCGAGGGCGATGTGCTCGTGATGGAGCGGGTCAAGGAGATCCATGCGCGCATTCCGGATACTCATCTGGTCATGCACGGCTCCTCAAGCGTGCCCCAGGAGTGGCTGAAGGTCATCAGGGAGTTCGGCGGCGACATGCCGCAGACCTACGGGGTCCCGATCGAAGAGATTCAGCTTGGGATCAAGCATGGGGTGCGGAAGGTGAACATCGACACCGATCTGCGCCTGGCGGCAACCGGAGCTATTCGGCAGGACTTGGCGCAAAACAAAAAGAACTTTGACCCGCGTAAGTTCCTGACGGCGGCGACAAAGGCGATGCGGCAGATCTGCAAACAGCGCTATGAACAGTTGGGGAGCGCCGGCAACGCGAGCAAGATCCGTGCGATCTCCCTGGACGATATGGCCCGCCGCTACATCAAGGGCGAGCTTGACCCGCGCGTTCACTAGCCCGTGGCTACCTACAAGATCGCCCCGTCGATTCTCTCTGCCGACTTCGCCCGGTTGGGCGAAGAGGTGCGCGCCGTGGATGCGGCCGGAGCCGACTACATTCACGTCGATGTGATGGACAACCACTTCGTGCCAAACCTGACCATCGGGCCGCTTGTGGTTGCCGCTATTCGGCCCCACACCCGCAAACCGCTGGATGTCCACCTGATGATCGAACCGGTGGACCCGATCATTCCGGACTTTGCGAAAAGCGGGGCCGACATCATTACGGTTCACCCTGAGGCGACTCGCCATCTCGATCGCACCATCCAACTCATCAAGGGGCTCGGCTGTCGGGCAGGCGTCTCTCTCAATCCGGCAAGTCCCATCGTTTGGATGGATCATGTGCTGGAGCAACTGGACTTGGTGCTGGTGATGAGTGTGAACCCGGGATTCGGCGGTCAGAGCTTCATCGACTATGTACTGCCAAAAATTACCGCCCTGCGACGCCGGATTGACGCCATCGGCAAGGCGATCGATCTGGAAGTGGACGGCGGCGTGAAGGTGGAGAATGTGCGTCGCGTTGCCGATGCCGGCGCCGATACCTTTGTGGCAGGTTCCGCTGTCTTCGGGACGCCGGACTACGCGGCCACCATTGCCCGGTTTCGAACCGCCCTCAGCGGCGCGTGAAAAGTGTTATGAATCTATACGTGATGAGATCACGGGATCGGCGTGTGTAGGCTTCGAAAGAGATGGTGGCTTACCTGCTGGATTGCCGTACTTGCGTGCATCGGCATTGCCGCATGCCAGACTGTTCCCATTACGGGTCGGTCTCAGCTTCTGCTGCTCTCGGAAGCGGACGAGATGCAGATGGGGATCCAATCCTATCGGGAGGTGGTACAGAAATCCAAGCTTTCGAAAGACCCCGCGGCTAACGATCTCGTCAAGCGTGTTGGAGCGCGCATCGCGGCGGCCACCGGTCGGACAGACTTCCAATGGGAGTTTACGGTCATCGAGGATCCGCAGGCCAACGCGTTTGCTCTGCCTGGTGGCAAAGTGGCGGTGTATACCGGCATACTTCCTATCACGCGGGATGAGGCAGGCCTGGCGGCGGTCCTGGGGCATGAGGTCGCCCATGCCGTCGCGCGACACGGCGCCGAGCGTATGAGCCAAAATCTCATTGTGCAGATGGGGCTTGCCGGCACTATGGCAGCTCTTTCGAACCGTGATCCGAAGACTCTTCAGACGGTAAGTTCCCTGCTGGGCGCCGGCGCGGCCGTGGGGCTGGTGCTTCCCTGGAGTCGCGGCCAGGAATCCGAGGCCGACCGTTTGGGGCTTATCTATATGGCGAAGGCAGGATACGACCCCCGCGCCGCCCGCGACCTTTGGATTCGTATGGCTGAGTCGTCCAAAGGCCATGACCGCCCTCCAGAGTTCCTCTCTACCCACCCATCGGAGCCGACCCGCATCCAGCAGATCGAGGCATGGCTTCCCGAGGCATCGCAGTATTACCACCCGAAACCAAGCACGCAATAACTACCCACGAGCGTGCTCAGAAAAAGCGATCAGCAATCAGCGCTCAGCCGCCAGCTTCAGACAAGCCCCCCCTGACCCCCCTTTCAGAAAAAAGGGGGGGATACGTATACGTTTCCTTACCTCCCCCTTTCGTAAAAGGGGATTAGGGGGGTTCTCCGAGGCTGAACACTATTTATAAGGAAACCGTGACGAGTGAGGTGACTACGGCGATGACCAAGAGCCAGGGCAATGCCCCGATCAGCGCCCCTCTGAAGGGGAGACGAAAGTTCAGGCCGCCGACGGCGTTCGCCAAGCGCGCGATCGTCAATAAGCCTGCGGTCTATAAGGAAGCGTCGAAGGATCCGGTCCGATTCTGGGAGCGTCAGGCCAAGACCCTTCACTGGTTCAAATCGTGGAGGCGGGTCCTCCAGTGGAAGGCCCCGCATGCCAAGTGGTTTGCGGGCGGCAAGCTGAACGTCGCCTATAACTGCCTCGACCGCCACGTCAACGGCCCTCTGCGCACCAAGGCAGCCCTCATCTGGGAGGGGGAGTCTGGCGATACTCGAACTCTCACCTACTGGGATCTCTATCGCGAAGTGAATCGCTTTGCGGCAGCTCTTAAGCGGCACGGGGTCAAGAAAGGGGACCGGATTACCATCTACATGCCGATGATCCCGGAGGTCGCCATCGCGATGCTGGCGTGTGCGCGCATCGGCGCCCCGCACAGCGTCATCTTTGGCGGTTTCTCACCGGAGGCGGTCCGCGACCGAATCCTCGATGCCGACTCGACCCTCGTGATCACGGCCGACGGCGGCTATCGCCGCGGCGCAGTGGTGCCGCTCAAGAAGAATACCGACGAGGCGCTCAAGGCGTGTCCAGGCGTTAAGACGGTGATCGTGGTGAGGCGGATCGGGCAGGCCGTAGAGATGGAACCTGGCCGGGATGTCTGGTGGACCGATTTCATCAAGGACGCGCCGGCCAAGTGCGCCCCCGAGATCATGGATGCCGAGGACATGCTTTTTCTCCTCTATACCTCCGGTTCGACCGGGAAACCGAAAGGGATCATCCACACCACAGGCGGCTACCTGACAGGAGTAGTCGCCACGCATAAATGGGTCTTCGATATCCAGGACGACGATGTCTACTGGTGTACCGCCGACGTGGGCTGGGTCACGGGCCATTCATACGTCGTCTACGGGCCGCTGGCCAACGGGGCCACCACCGTCATGTACGAGGGAAGCCCGGACTACCCCGACAAGGATCGCTTCTGGCGTCTTATCGAGAAGCACGGGATCACGATCTGCTATACGGCGCCGACGGCTATCCGTACCTTTATGAAGTGGGGCGAAGAATACCCGACGCGCTGCGACCTCTCGAGCCTTCGTCTGCTCGGCAGCGTCGGCGAGCCGATCAACCCCGAGGCGTGGGTCTGGTACTGGAAGGTAATTGGCGGCGGCCGCTGCCCGGTGGTGGATACATGGTGGCAGACCGAGACTGGCCACATCCTGATCACGCCACTCCCGGGAATTACGACGCTCAAGCCCGGCTCGGCCGCCAGACCCTTCCCGGGGATCGACGCTGATGTCGTCGATGAGAACGGCAGGCCCGCCACGACCGGATACCTCGTGCTTCGTCAGCCCTGGCCCGGCATGCTTCGCGGAATCTGGGGCGATCCTGATCGCTATGTCAAGGAATACTGGTCGAAGCATCAGGGGATCTACTTCACCGGTGACGGGGCCAGCCGAGACAAGGATGGCGATCTCTGGCTGCTGGGTCGCGTCGATGACGTGATGAACGTCTCCGGACATCGTGTCTCGACGGTGGAGGTTGAGTCCGCCCTTGTGGATCACGCTGCTGTGGCTGAGGCGGCTGTCATCGGCCGCACCCACGAAATCAAGGGGCAGGCCGTCGCCGCCTTCGTAACCATCCGGGACGGGACCAAGCCCACTCCAGAGCTTCAGGCAGAAATCAAAGCGCACGTCGTCAAGAAGATCGGCGCCTTCGCCAGGCCGGACGACCTGATCTTCACGGCCGAGCTGCCCAAAACCCGGAGCGGCAAGATCATGCGCCGCCTGCTTCGTGACATTGCCGAAGGCCGGGCGTTGGGCGATACCACCACGCTGGCCGATGCCAATGTAGTGGCCGAACTCAAGGCCAAGTACGGCGAGCAGTAGCGGCCACTGCCGTTCAAGAGGGGACACGCGTCAGGAAAGGTCGGAGAGACCCTCGCGGAATACTATGATTGTCAAGGTGTACTCGATCTTGATCCGCCAGTGGCCGGCAGAGGGCATTTGCAGAGAGTTCCGCCTCACCGCAAGATAGTCAGGCGCAAGAGAGCCTGATCTGCCAATTCTCATTTCTCCTTCGACACGCTCACGACGAACGGGTTGTTAGGGGGTACGTGAAATACTACACCAGGACATGATCGATCGAGCAACCGTATCGTTCAGCTTGTTGCGCCTGATCCCTGTGGTAATTGCCATGAGCCTTGCGCTAGCCGCCTGTGGGCCGACCCTCAAACAGGTGACCTTGCCGGAGGAGGCAGTCAAGGCGGAGCGGGAGCGGCAGTTCGAGCTGGCCCTTGCCATGATGACAAAGCGCCATGATCGGCTCCAGACCGTCGCCTTGCCGCTCCTGATTGCCGCCACGCCGTTATGTGAAGATGATGCCGAGCCGCTGTACGGGATCGAACTGCATGATAAGGTATTCTATCGCGAGAAACTGGGGGAGGCGTTCGAGCAGGCTGCGGTGAAACAGTACGGCCTTGGAGACGGGGTGTACGTCAGGTACGTACATCCGACGCTTCCGGCCGGTCTGAGCGGTCTTTCCGTTGGAGATCGGGTGCACGCGATCGACGACGTCCCGCTCGATCACAAACAGGCCATTGAGGCGATGAGGATCTTGCGCGATCGGAATCGGGCAGGCGACCCTCCGTTATCGCTGACCATCGAACGGAAGGGGCAGAGGATGACGCTCACGATTCCAACGGTACGCGCCTGCCGCTATCCGGTCATCCTGGTCAACGAGGATGCCGTCAATGCGTATGCAGATGGCAGCAAGGTCGGGATCACAAAAGGGATGATTCGCTTTGCAGAGCGCGATGAGGAGCTGGCGCTCGTGGTCGGGCATGAGATCGCACATAATACGCTGGGCCATCTCCGGAAGAGGATGGGTCCGGCGCTGCTGGGGACGATTGCCGATCTCGCCATTGCGATCGTTACCGGGGTGCGGACCGGCATCTTTCAGGAGGTGGGTGGCAGGGTCTTCTCGCAGGCTTTTGAGGCGGAGGCCGACTATGCGGGGCTCTACCTTGTTGCAAGAGCCGGCTACGATATCACCGGATCAGCACAGTTCTGGCGCCGTATGGCCGTCGAACACCCCGGCTCCATTCAGGGAGCATTTCTGACCACCCATCCGAGCGCGCCTGAAAGGTTCCTGGCGATCGAGCGGACGAGCCGTGAGATCGAGGAGAAGCGGCGACAGGGTCTGCCGTTGATCCCGGAACGGAGGCCGTAGCGGGATGAATCGTCTCTCGCTCTTATTGTGCCTGTGGTTGCTGTGCTCCGCCCGCGCGGAATCGGCGTAGGCGCGTCCCTTCGCCGTGCCCGCAGATCCCAATATGGCTATCCCGCAGGAATAGCCCGTCGTCCCAGTCATCAGCAAGGATCGGCGGAATCGCCCGTCACGATTCCGGTAGAGCCGCTTTCGTCTATTTCCGATTCCAACTACCGTTCGGAAGCTGTATCCACCAGCCCTGGTGGGCCGCGTCGCGGCGGATCGACGCAAAGGTGTCGGCGGCCTCCGTCCTGACCCTCGCCAGGTTCGCGGAGGTTCCCTCTTGTTTGGTCAGCTTGAGAATCGCCCTGGCCATCCCGTTGATCACTACCTCCCGGTCCCTGTTTTCCTCCTGTAGCAACGCAACTTCCGCTTCGCCGACCTGGGGGGGATTCGCGCGTAAGACCGCCTTCCCATCTTTTCCCTCACCCACTAACCCCTGATCTCGGAGCTGATTCATCCGGGCGAGTCGCTGGCCGATCCCCTTGTACGCGGCGATGACCTCCGGATACCCCTTAATCTCCTGCGTAATCCGCCGCGAGAGATCGTCCTGGGCCCACGCTTCGGTTACCAATGCCATTCGCCAGGTACGGATCACGGTCAGGATGGATTGCCGTCCGTGCCGCAGGTCGGACGTCGGCGACTGAGCCGGCGCTGTCTCCTTTTCTTTTTGCGGAGTCTGTTGAAGCAGCTCCTCTTCCAGCGACTTGTAGGCCGACTTGACATCCTTTTCCGGAAAATACACGTTGACGGTAATGACCGCGCACGCGGCAAAGCTGAACAGAGCGCTCAGAGTGAGCATCACAAGCGGTTGTCGAGACCTGCGCATTGACATCCTCCTTCTGGTTAGGGCCCTCTTGACTATAGTTCAGTGATTCGGTGTGGCTGAGGCCTTGATCCGTTTGATCGTCTCGCTGATAGTGTCGAGCAGGTGAGTCAACCCAATCCTGTTAAAGCTAGGCGAGACTCGAACGTCCAGATCCTTATACCCCAGGATCGCGTGGGAGATCTCAAGTTCGTGAAAGATCAGATCTCCCGCGTTCAAGGCCACCTCCAGTACGCCACGATCATAACGACGGGCTACTCCAAATAGGCTGAAATAGCGGATCTGCTGCCCGGCTAATCGTTCAATCAGGCGGCGGCTAATCCTCCGCTTCTCTTGCGGGGCATCTACAGCCCAGAACCGCGCGTAGCCGTGCGCCTGGTCGAGGACAAAGTGCGGCATCACGAGTTCGGCCATCCCGTAGATCCGACCGCTAATATACCCCTTGATAGGCGGAAAGGCATTACAAATCGCGCGCAAGCTGAGCCCCTCAGTGAGCAAGGCCAGCGTGATCCCCCCACCCAGCGGCTCGACCGTTCCCCAGC
>NSJM01000054.1 GCA_002634395.1 Candidatus Methylomirabilis sp. | reverse complement strand
GCACGGGCTCGGCTGGAATGAGGAGCAGGCTGCTCAAGAGCAGTACGGCGATCAGCCCTGGAACGAATCGCTTCGTGAACCTGTTCATCTGACCCGCCTCCTTTGAGTGACAGAGCATAGACCCTACAGCACCATGACGACTTTTGGTGATCTGGTCTCGATCGTTTCGCGCAAGATACGTCTGCCTGAGAAAGAAGCAATCGCCATGCCAGCTTCCAGAGGTTTCACGGTTCAAGCGGCAACTCATTGATTTCCTGAGGCGTACTCGGATCGGCAAGGGAGAGTATGGGTAGTGAGCGCACTGACATTTCTTCTTGCACTACCCGGTTTGCGTTAAACGAAAGCCCAACTGGTGCACCACCTCGAGGGCCTGCTCGCGCCGGAACTATCCGGTGAGGGGACGGGACAACGCGATACGCTCGAAATAGCCCATCGCACAAGATGCTGCCCCTTTTTCGTTGACGCTGTGGGCGGTTGCAATTACGATGAATATAACATGTGTGCACGGTTGATTGTACCGGCTGCTACAAGATCATATGTCTCGAACATGACTATGCCACTGACCGATAGGGTGAAGCGATGGGCATGAATCTGGTGCAGAAGATTTTTGAGGCTCACCGAGTCGCTGGGGGGCTGATCCCCGGCAAAGAGGTGGCGATCCGGATTGACCAGACGCTGACCCAGGACGCGACCGGGACGATGGCCTATTTGCAGTTCGAGGCGATGGGTATCCCACGTGTCAGAACAAAGCTGTCCGTCAGCTACGTGGACCACAACATGCTGCAGACCGGTTTCGAGAACGCCGACGATCATCGGTTCCTGCAGAGCATCGCGGCCAAATACGGGATCTACTTCTCGCGTCCCGGGAATGGCATCTGCCATCAGGTCCACCTGGAACGGTTCAGCGCGCCGGGCCAGACCCTGCTCGGCTCCGACAGCCATACGCCTACCTGCGGCGGCGTCGGGATGATCGCCATCGGGGCGGGCGGCCTGGATGTCGCCGTAGCCATGGGGGGCGGGCCATTCTACCTCCCAATGCCAAAGGTTCTGCTGGTCCGACTCAACGGCCGGCTAGGCCCATGGGGGGCGGCCAAGGACATCATTCTGGAGGTCTTACGGCGGCTTACCGTAAAAGGCGGTGTGGGAAAGATCCTGGAGTATGGCGGCGACGGGGTGACATGCCTCACCGTGCCGGAGCGGGCCACGATCACGAACATGGGCGCTGAGCTTGGCGCGACGACCTCCATCTTCCCCAGTGACGACCAGACCCGCCGCTATCTCGCGGCGCAGGGACGGGAGGGTAGTTGGGTTGCTCTGGCGCCCGATCTCGATGCCACCTACGACGAATTGCTGGAGATCGACCTGGACCGACTCGAACCGATGGTGGCCCGGCCTTCGAGCCCGGACAATGTCTGTCCGGTCTCAGAGGTCGAGGGAACCAGGATCTCTCAGGTCTGCGTCGGAAGCTGCACCAACTCGTCCTTCCGGGATCTGATGACGGTGGCAATGATGCTCAAGGGCAAGACGGTTCACCCGGACATCAGCTTTACGGTTACGCCGGGCTCCAAGCAGGTCTATACCATGATCGCCGCCAATGGCGCACTGGCCGATCTGATTGCAGCGGGCGGAAGGATCCTGGAATCGGCCTGCGGCCCGTGCATCGGCATGGGTCAGGCCCCGGCCAGCGGCACCGCCTCGCTCCGAAGCTTCAATCGCAACTTCGAGGGACGGAGCGGCGCGCCCAACGACAAGGTTTACCTGGCAAGCCCGGAGGTCTGCGCGGCCTCCGCTCTGGCCGGCGAAATCGTCCATCCGAGGCGCGTCAGCCAGCCGGTGTCGGTGCTCCCGCCGGAGCGGTTCGTCCTTGACGATAACCTGATTGTCCCGCCGTCGCCACATCCGGAACAGGTCGAGGTGACGCGCGGCCCCAACATCAAGCCGGTTCCGATCCGGGGCGAGCTCCCCTCCACCATCGAGGGCGAGGTCCTCTTGAAGATGGGCGACAACATCACCACCGACCATATCCTCCCGGCGGGCTCCAAGATCCTGCCGCTCCGTAGCAATATCCCGGCCATCTCGGAGTACGCCTTCAGCCGGGTCGATCCGGAGTTCGCCAGGCGCGCAAAGGAGAAAGGGGGCGGCTTCGTAGTCGGGGGCAGCAACTATGGCCAGGGTTCGAGCAGAGAGCATGCGGCGCTGGCGCCGATGTACCTGGGTCTGAAGGGGGCCATCGTCACATCGTTCGCCCGCATCCACCGTGCCAACCTGATCAACTTCGGGATCCTGCCGCTAATCTTTGCGAATGGGCAGGATTATAACAGCATCAGCCAGGGGGATCAGCTTCGGATCGAGCGAGTGGCCGAGCAGATCCGAGGGGGACAGCAGGTTGTTGTGAACAATGTCACGAAAGGCACGGAGTTTGTGGCCCGGCATGATCTTACCGCTCGAGAGGTAGATATCGTTCTGGCCGGTGGGATGCTGAACTATACGATTAGGAGTACGGCTTAGGAGGTAAACATGGAAGAGCTGGCGGGGAAGATTGTTGGACTTATACTGATTGTGGTTATCGCCTTTCTGTTCGTCCGCAGACGAGGGTCGGGCTGAAAGCACTAGACGGCCCGCGGCGCGGGCGCCAACGTGAACGCCGACCTCTCGTTTTCAGCTAATCCTTCGTCGTGATCCTGCGCGAGCGATCGTGCCACATGGAGACTGGTTTACTGCTTTTCCGGTTCCCACGCTTGCGCTCTCGTCTCTCCGGCACTTTTTTATTGACAGATGTACGCGAGGAAGCCTAGGCTAACAACAGTGTGGTGCGAAAGGACGGGTTGGGCCTGGGTATTGGGGCCCTGCCCTAAAGGTAACCGCTTAACATTCAAAAGGATGCGGACCATGAAGATGCGGAAGATGATTGCCGCCATTGGGTTACTGGTATTCGCTCTGACGACCGTGGCTTGCAGCACAGTTAAGGGCGGTGCAATTGGCGCGGGAACAGGGGCCGCCATCGGTGCGGGTACGGGGTACGGGGCCGGCAAGGGCGCGCTCATCGGCACGGGGGTTGGCGTGGCTGCAGGCGCCATCTACGACATAACGAAGTAGAACAGAGGGTCGAGGTTTCCATTATGAAAATCTGGACGCGTCTCTTGGTGGGATCAGCTTGTGGAGTCATGTTGTGGAGTGGGACCGCCCTGGGGGAGGGTCAACCGGCTGGCTGTAATAAGTCGAGTGCGAAGGAGAAAGTGGAAGGCCAGGTAGTCACGGTTGACACGGAAAAAGGTAAATTGACCGTGCGCGGGGCCGATGGGACGACTCACGAGTTCCAGGCGTCGAAGGAAACACTTCAGGATTACAAAGTCGGCGATCATATTAAGGCGAAGCTTCGATCCGCGCAAGACTGCCCCTGATCCGCCCAAGGGCTTCCGGCACCAGCTTCACCATGAAGGCACACTTGGCCACAAACGTCCTGTGGCCAAACAGGGGTTGGGCCCATTGGGAGCGAGAGAGAGGGAAGGCATGCGACCGCAAGGAGGGCGGAGCACAACATCAAGTCGCTTTGAAAAAGGGAGAGAATAACATTTTCATATCCCCCAACCGATCAGGTTGGGGGATTTTTGTTGACACACATTATCGCCTTGAATAAAATCTAGTGATTGAAGTCCTGCCACCGGGAGCTCCGCGGTCGTCCTCATCGTTCGGATCACCTGGAACCCCATCGATAAACCGTTTGTCATGTGGAGGAGTGCATGTTTGCAAGAAAGGTGTGTGTGAAGCTTCGTCCGGGCAGCTCGGTGGCGTATTCCCGGACGCTGCAGAGTGAAATTATCCCCATTCTCAGGGAACAAGAAGGATTTTACGATGAGATTTCTATCGTCTCAGGGGAGCGCAGCGAGGCGATAGCCATCAGCCTGTGGGATAGGGCTGATAGCGCGGATGCGTATCATCGCGAGACCTATCCGCGAGTGCTGCAGGCGCTCGAAGGGGTGATCGACGGCGAGCCGCAGGTACATACCTTTGCGGTGTCCAACTCGACCATCCATAAGATTCCAAATCTGCCCCAGTAGGCGTTCAGGCAGAAAACAGCACACCCTGACCTGCTTCCTTTTCTTCTGGGATGTGAATCTCCTTGATGGCATCCTTGGTCGCTGGAAACGCCTTGACGAACTCCGCGCGCACGGTCGCCGTGGGCGGTAGCCCGATTTGACGCGCCATCATCAAGGCGTTCGCCGGGGCTTGGCCGCGCACGTGGTTGTTGAAGAAGATCAATATCTTGCTCTCTCCAGCCGCTGTAATCCCCCGAACCTTCTCTGCGAATGGCTTCAACTCCTCTTCTGAGTACAGGTAATCGTACCGCTCCTCGGCTGCCTCATGCGTCCTCCACTTTTCGCGATTCCTGCCGTGAAAGCGCAGGTACAGCAGCCTCTGCGGCTCCAGTTCCTGCCTGATCGTACCCGGAAGTTCCGGCATGTCGATGTAGGCCAAGCCGGCGCCGCAGGAGTCGAGCAACGCCTTGGTCTCGCTTGCCTTCTCGCCCCAGGAGGCATGGCGCAGTTCGACCGCCACGGGATAGTCCTGAAACTGCCGTAGGAGCATCGAAAGGATGCCCTGGTGTTGAGGCGTGCACGCAAACCATTCGGAGAACTGGATCAGCAGGCAGGCGAGCTTGCATTCCTCGGCAATCGGGTTGATGCCCCGCTTGAAATCATCGTAGTCCGCCTGCGTCACCTCCGGCTCGGCGCCGGTCGCCTTCTTAAACATCCCTGGATGCGTGAACTTCTGCCAGAGCTTGATGGCAAATGCAAAATCCTTCGGCGTCATCATGACCCACGTCCTCGCGGTTTGTGGATCGAGCAGCCGGTAGAAGGTGGAGTTGACCTCTACGGCATTAAAGACCTGGCTGTACAGCTCGAGCTCGTTCTTGGGCTTTGCGGGATAGAAGATCCCGTTCCAACGCCCCTCTCCCCGTGGATACGACCAGCCAGAGGTGCCGATTCGTACCCGCTTTTCAACCGTCCCTATCATTGTATGAACCGTCCCCTAATCGTCTTGATTTTACATGATGTTGGCATTGCAGTATATCGAGTGTATCACACTGCCCCTCTATGGTATCGAACGGGTGAGCCTTCTGAACCAAGGCGCACCATAGCAGGAAGATCAAAGGGATCCGGCTACACGAAGGTCGCTGGCGTTTTTTGAGTTGGTCTGCTAACATCTCGCAGGTTTCAGTCTCGTAACGGCCGATTTTGCCTTGATCTTTCCGCGCATTCCTCGTATCGTACCGGGCAGACGCAGAAGCGGGTGAAGCAGATGCTGGAACAGATTGAGGCGTATCTATTATATCTTCAGGCGGAGCGAGCGGCTTCTCCGCATACGCTCAAGAACTATACGATCGACTTGCAGCAGTTTCGGACGTTTCTCAGGGCCGGTGGGTTGCCGCAGCCGAACCCTAACCCCTTCCCCAGCCCTCCCCCGTCGGAGGGGAAGGGAATGGGTGGAGGGGGCTTTCGAAGCGATGTCCTGGATCGGACTATTGAGCCGACCGAGATCGACACCCTGGCGATCAGAGCCTTCGTGGCGGACCTGCATAGAAGGGGAATCGCTCGAAGCAGCATCGCGCGGAAGTTGGCGACCCTGCGATCGTTCTTCCGATACCTGTGCCGGGAGGGTGTGCTTGCTGCGAATCCGGCGAAGCTTGTGCCGACCCCGAAACTGCCGAAGCGGCTTCCCGCGTATCTGACCGTGGACGAGGTTGATCGGCTTCTGGTGCCGCCCGGCGAAGAAGATGTTGCGAGCGCGCGCGATGTGGCGATCCTTGAGCTATTTTATGCTTCAGGCATCCGATTAAGCGAGTTAACGGGTTTGAGCGTGCGGGACATGGACATTCGAGAGGGTCTTGTTCGGGTGAAAGGTAAAGGTAGTAAGGAGCGAATTGTTCCGGTGGGGTCGAAGGCGACTACCGCCTTGAGGTGTTATCTTGATCGGCGGAGTGAGTTGATCCCAGAGTCGAAGCGGGGAACCCCAGAACCCGTAGCACTGTTTCTCAACCGTCAAGGCGGCCGCTTAAGCTCACGGGGCGCTGCTCGAATTGTATTGAAGCACCTGAATCGGAGCGGGGTGGGGCCGAAGATCACACCCCACGGGCTGCGACATAGCTATGCCACGCATCTGCTTCAAGCCGGGGCCGATCTCCGCGCAATTCAGGAGCTGTTGGGGCATTCACGTCTCTCGACTACTCAGCGGTATACCCATCTGAACCTTGATCATCTGATGGAGGTCTACGATAAAGCACATCCGCGGGCCTAAGAACCAGGGTATAGGGTTTAGGGTGGAGGGTATGGGATCAAACAGAGTTCGGAGCACGACGATCTTGGCGGTGCGCCACAAGGGGCGAGTGGTGGTGGCCGGGGACGGACAGGTCTCCTTTGGCGACACGGTGATGAAGCACACCGCGCGCAAGGTCCGTCGGATGTGGAATGATCGGGTGGTTACCGGTTTTGCCGGCGCTGCCGCCGATGCGTTCGCCCTTTTCACCAAATTTGAGGTGAAGCTGGAGGAGTTCGGCGGCAACCTGCCGCGCGCTGCGGTTGAGCTGGCGAAAGATTGGCGCACCGACCGGGCGCTCCGCCGATTAGAGGCACTGTTGGTAGTGGTTGATAAGGAGCATTCGCTGGTCATCTCCGGGACGGGGGATGTCATCGAGCCCGACGACGGGGTGATCGGCATCGGTTCAGGAGGGTCGTATGCGGCCGCTGCGGCTCGAGCCCTCGTAGGGTTCTCGGATCTCGACGCGAGACGGATCGCCGAGGAGGCGATGAAGATTGCCGCCTCACTCTGCGTGTACACCAACGACACGATCACGATTGAAGAGCTATGACAACGTTCAACGTTCAAAGTGCAAAGTTCACGGTTGAAGACGGCCCGAGGAACTGGGAGGCTTGAACGTTGAACATTGAGCAAGGAATAAGGAACTTCAGATGGAACCATTGACACCGCGACAGATTGTTGCTGAGCTTGACAGATACATCATCGGTCAAAAGGATGCAAAGCGGGCCGTAGCTATTGCGCTGCGTAATCGGTGGCGGCGACAGAGGCTTCCTGCGGAGCTGCGGGATGAGGTTGCGCCGAAGAACATCATCATGATCGGCCCAACCGGCGTGGGTAAGACCGAGATTGCTCGCCGCCTCGCCAGGCTGGTTGACGCCCCGTTTATCAAGGTGGAGGCCAGTAAGTATACGGAGGTGGGCTACGTCGGACGCGACGTTGAATCGATGGTGCGCGACCTGACTGCGCTGGCGGTGGATATGGTGAAGGAGGAAAAGACCAAGGCAGTACAGGAGCGGGCCCAGGAGTTAGCAGAGGAGCGGCTTCTGGATATACTCCTTCCCGTCGGCAGAATGGCGTCGCCGCCGAGCGTCGAGCAGACTCCTGACCCGGCTGCAATCACCTCCGCTGCTGAGACTCGTGAGAAGCTCAGAAAGCGACTACACGAAGGGAAGCTGGACGACCGTACCGTGGAGTTAGAGGTTAAGGATCGAGGCGCCATGCCGATGGTGGAGGTCTTCAGCAACTCCGGCCTCGAGGAGATGGACAACATCAAGGAGATGCTGGGGAACCTCCTGCCTCAGCGGAGCAAACGACGTAGGGTCAAGATTCGGGAGGCCCAACGGATCCTCACTCAGGAAGAAGCCGACAAGCTTATCGATATGGACGCAGTGAGGTCAGAGGCGGTCCGTCGGGTCGAGGAATCCGGGATCATCTTCCTGGACGAGATCGACAAAATCGCCGGCCGCGGGTCATCGCAGGGACCGGATGTTTCTCGCCAGGGGGTGCAGCGCGACCTCCTGCCGATTGTCGAGGGGTGCACGGTCACTACCAAGTACGGCTTGGTGCGGACTGATCATATCCTGTTCATTGCGGCCGGGGCGTTTCATGTCGCCAAACCGTCCGACCTGATCCCGGAATTGCAGGGACGCTTCCCGTTGCGTGTGGAGTTAGCCAGCCTCACGCAGGACGACTTCGTCCGGATCCTTACAGAACCGCAGAATGCCTTGATCAAGCAGTATGTCGCCCTGCTGGAGACGGAGGAGGTGAGACTGGACTTTTCGGAGGACGCCGTGCAGGAGATCGCCGCCATTGCCAGCACCGTCAATCAGGCGACCGAAAATATCGGCGCTCGCCGGCTTTACACCATCATGGAGCGGATGCTGGACGAGATCTCGTTTGAAGCGCCTGCCATGCGTGGGGCCAAGGTAAATATTAATGCCGCGTATGTCCGGGAACGGCTGCAGGAGATCGTGAAGAACGAGGACCTGAGCCGCTATATCCTGTAGGTCAGCGATCAACCTTCAGCGGTCAGGCAGAACGTTATAAGCAGCGGAGTAAATGGTGGGTCAGCGGAAGCGGTCGGAGGTCCAGCGCGGGATCGACAAGGCGAATGTCCTGATCGAGGCGCTCCCATACATCAGAGCGTTTGCCGGCAAGACTGTGGTGGTCAAGTACGGCGGCGCAGCGATGACCGATGAGACGCTGAAGCAATCGGTGGCGCTGGACGTCATCCTGATGCGGTATGTCGGGATGCAGCCGGTTGTGGTTCACGGCGGCGGCCCGGAGATCACGCGGGCGATGGAGCGAGCGGGCCTCACGCCGACCTTTGTTGGTGGGTTGCGGGTGACCGATCAGGAGACGATGAAGATCGTCGAGATGGTGCTGGTTGGCCAGATTAATCAGGATCTGGTGGCGCTTATCAACCAGCATGGCGGATCAGCCGTCGGCCTTTCGGGCAAGGATGGCGGGTTGATCCGGGCGAGGAAGGCCCGCCCAACGGTAGCCGCTAAGTCTCCTATGAGCCCGGTCGAACCAGAGATCGATCTGGGATTCATTGGCGAGATTACGGCCGTCGATAAACGAATTCTCCTCGCCCTGGAGCGCGACGGCTTCACGCCGGTAGTGGCCCCGACCGGTTGTGATGGGGCGGGGGTAACGTACAACATCAATGCTGATCTGGCGGCCGGCGAGATCGCCGGCGCACTTCAGGCAGAAAAGCTCGTTCTTCTGACCGATACTGACGGCATTCTGGATAAGGATGGCGCCCTCATTCCCACGTTAAGTAGGGCAGAGATGAAGGGGCTGATTGCAGATGGCGTCATCTCGGGAGGGATGCTACCCAAGGCCCAGGCGTGTTTCACCGCCCTTGACAATGGGGTAAGGAAAATCCATATCGTGAACGGCACCATTCCGCACGCCCTTCTGCTGGAGATCTTCACGCCAGAGGGGGTTGGCACGGAGATCATCGGCTAAGTAAGTCTATTTGGTCTATTCCGCCTGTATCGTCTATTTGGTCAGACCAGACAGACCAGACAGACCAGACAGACCAGACAGACCAGACAGACCAGATGGACCAGATGGACCAGACGACCGAATTAATAGCGCAGACGGCTTGCTACCTGGTCAACACCTATGCCCGCTTCCCGATCGTGCTGGTAAAGGGGAGCGGTGCTAGGGTCTGGGACGCTGAGGGCAAGTCATACCTTGACTGTGCCGCCGGCATCGCCGTAGATATCCTGGGCCACTGTCACCCTAAAATGGTGGAGGCCATCAGGGCGCAGGCGGAACTGCTGCTGCACGTTTCGAACCTCTACTTCATCGAGCCGCAGATTCGGTTGGCCCGTGCATTGAGCGAACACTCATTTGGCGGTCAGGCCTTTTTCTGCAATAGCGGAGCAGAGGCGAACGAGGCGGCGATCAAGTTGGCTCGCCGCTATGCCAAAGCGCGGTGGAGCTCCGACCGGTACGAGATCGTCTGTATGCGGGACTCATTCCACGGCCGGACGATGGCGACGGTGACCGCCACCGGTCAGGAGAAGTACAGCCAAGGCTTCGAGCCGCTCTTGTCGGGCTTCAAGCACATTCCCTTCAATGACCTGCCGGCGGCGGAGCGGGCGATCGATTCGAGGACCTGTGCCGTACTGGTTGAGCCGATCCAGGGCGAGGGAGGGGTGCGGGTGCCGGATGATGCATATCTGCCAGGACTCCGGAGGCTCTGTTCGGAACGGGAGGTCCTCCTGATCCTGGATGAGGTCCAGACGGGGATGGGGCGGACCGGGCGGCTCTTTGCCTACGAGCACTCCCGGATCGAGCCGGACATTATGACGCTCGCCAAGGGACTTGGGGGAGGGTTGCCGATCGGCGCCATGCTGGCGAAGGGGGCCGTAGCAGGTGCTTTCGTTCCGGGCAGCCATGCGTCAACCTTCGGCGGCAACCCGTTTATCACGGCTGTCGCCCACGCGGTGCTGGCGGAGATCATCGACGCGCAATTGCCTGAGCGAGCGGCCAAGACCGGCGCGTACTTCCTGGGCCGTCTGCGGGAATTAGCTGCTCGATATTCTTTCGTGAAAGATGCCCGTGGTAAGGGGCTGATGCTCGCCATGGAGCTGAGCGTGCCGGCCAAGCCGATCGTCGCACGGTGCTTGGAGCGCGGCTTGCTGATCCTGATCGCGGGCGATCAGGTCCTCCGTTTTGTCCCGCCGCTGATTATCGGCGAGGCCGAAGTGGATGAGGCGATACAGATTCTCGATCTGGTGCTGGCGGAGAAATCGTCATGAAAAAGGATCTTCTGTCGATCAGTGATCTGACAGCCTCAGAGATCGACTCACTGTTTGTTCTCACTGCCGACCTGAAAGCGCAGCAGCGTAAGGGGATCGCCCACCCACTGTTGCCCGGTAAGACACTGGGCATGATCTTCGAGAAGCCGTCGCTCAGGACTCGAGTGACCTTTGAGGTCGGAATGGCCCAGTTGGGCGGCCGCGCTATCTATTTGGCCCCGACTGACATTCAGGTGGGAAAACGGGAAACCGTCAAGGATGTGGCGAAAAATCTCGAACGATGGGTGGATGGGATTGTAGCGCGAACATTTACCCACCAGACCGTCGAAGAACTGGCCCGCCATGCGGCTATCCCGGTCATCAATGGACTGAGCGACCTGACTCACCCGTGCCAGATTCTTGCGGATCTTTTTACCCTTCAGGAAAAGTGCGGCATGCTGCACGGCGTGAAGGTTGCCTACATCGGTGACGGCAATAACGTCTGTCATTCATGGCTGTACGGTGCGGCGAAGACCGGAATCGAGCTGCACGTGGCCTGCCCCAAAGGGTACGAGCCGGACGCTGGTATCGTGGCTGCCTCTCGGCAGGAGGCTGAAGCCGCCGGTGGGCGCATTACCTTGCTGAACGATGCGAAGGCTGCGGCGGAGAGGGCTGATGTCCTGTATACCGATGTCTGGACCAGCATGGGCCAGGAGGCAGAGGCGGCGAAGCGGCGGCATGACTTCCGGGGATTTCAGGTCGATGCGGCGCTGGTCCGACTGGCCAAACCCGACGTCCTGGTCATGCACTGCCTGCCTGCCCACCGCGGCGAAGAGATTACCGACGAGGTCCTCGATGGCCCGCATTCGATCGTGTACGACGAGGCCGAGAACCGATTGCATGTCCAGAAAGCGATCCTGGTGACGCTATTGGGACATCACACACCGTAATGGGGATGACAAAAGCTCCGATGAAATCACAAATCCAGGCGAAGCGAGTAAAGAAGATCGTTCTTGCGTACTCCGGCGGGCTGGACACCTCGGTGATCCTGCGGTGGCTCATCGAGACCTACCAGGCCGAGGTGATCGCTTTCTGCGCCGACCTGGGACAGGGAGAGGAACTGGACCCGGTTCGCGAGAAAGCGCTCAAGACGGGCGCCAGCAAGGTCTACATTAAAGACCTGAGGGAAGAATTCGTCCGGGACTTCGTCTTTCCCTGCGTGAAGGCAAATGCCCTCTATGAGGGGCGCTATCTACTCGGTACCTCGATGGCGAGGCCGCTGATTGCGAAGCATCAGATGGCGGTTGCGAGAAAAGAGGGTGCGGACGCGGTGGCGCATGGCGCGACCGGTAAAGGGAACGATCAGGTCCGTTTCGAGCTCTCCTGTTATGCTATCGATCCGCATATCCGGGTCATCGCGCCATGGCGCGAGTGGCGCCTTAAGTCGCGGTCCGATCTTATTGCCTATGCGAGGAGGCACGACATCCCGGTGCCGATTACGAAAGCGCGGCCGTATAGTACTGACCGTAACCTGTTTCACATCAGTTTCGAGGGCGGGGTGTTGGAAGACCCCTGGCAGGAGCCGCCTGAAGAGATGTTTGTCTTGAGTGTCTCGCCGGAGAAGGCGCCGGATCGCGCGACCTATGTCGAGGTGGAGTTTCAGGATGGTCAGCCTGTTGCACTGGACGACAAGCGCCTCTCGCCCGCCAGGCTGCTTCAGCGCTTGAACAAGATCGGTGGCGAACACGGAATCGGCCGAGTCGATATCGTCGAAAACCGCTACGTTGGGATGAAGTCGCGGGGGGTGTACGAGACGCCGGGGGGAACCATCCTGCAGGCCGCCCACCGCGCCGTAGAATCGCTCACGATGGACCGCGAGGTGATGCACCTGCGTGACTCCCTCATCCCCCGCTTCTCGGAGTTGGTCTACTACGGCTATTGGTTCTCTCCTGAAATGGAACTGCTGATGCAGACGATCGAGGCGTCGCAGCAGGGGGTGACCGGTACGGCTCGGGTCAAGCTGTACAAAGGCAATTGTGAGGTTGTGGGGCGCAAGTCGGCCGTTTCGCTGTACGATCCGGCCTTCGCGACATTTGAGGAAGATCAGGTGTATCGGCAGTCTGACGCCGAGGGGTTTATCCGCCTGAACGCGCTGCGGCTGCGTATTCGCGCCTTGAGAAAACAACGCAAAAATCCTCCCACCCCCCCCTTACAAAAGGGGGGTACGGGGGGATTTAAGGTGCGGGGACCGAAGGGGAAACGGTCGAAACGATGAAATCCGGATCCAAGACTCGAAAGCCGTGGGGCGGACGGTTCAAGCAGGCGACCGATCCGCGAGTGGAAGCGTATACCGCCTCTATCCACTTTGACCGTCGCCTCTACAAGTACGATATTGCCGGGAGTATCGCGCACGCGCGGATGCTGGCGAAGTGCGGCCTGCTGACAAAGGCTGAGGCGGACAAGATCGTGGCCGGGCTTGGGGAGATCGGGGACGAGATCGAGCGCGGAGAGTTTCGTTTTGACCCTTCGTTGGAAGACATTCATATGGCGATCGAGGCCCGGCTCATTAAGAAAACGGGAGAGGCCGGTGCGAAGCTCCACACTGGCCGGAGCCGAAATGACCAGGTTGCCCTCGACCTGCGGCTCTATGTGCGAGACGAGATCGGAGAGGTTCGCCGACTGATCGCAGGGCTTGAGCGGGCCCTGATCGCCCAAGCCGAAGTCCATCTTGACCTGATCATGCCGGGCTACACCCACATGCAGCGGGCTCAGCCGGTCCTTTTGGCACACCACCTGATGGCCTATGTCGAGATGCTGGAGCGAGATCGCGCCAGGCTTCACGATGCGCTTTGCAGAGTAGAGGTGCTTCCGCTCGGCTCAGGCGCTCTGGCTGGGGTCGGCCTTCCGATCGATCGCCGCTTCGTCGCCAGGGAGCTTCGGTTCCGGGAGCTGTCGGCCAACTCGCTGGATGCGGTGTCGGACCGCGATTTCGTCATCGAGCCGCTGTTCGCCTTCGCGCTCCTCATGGCGCACCTGTCTCGTCTGGCAGAAGAGATCGTCCTGTGGGCATCGGCAGAGTTCGGATTTATTGAGCTGCCTGACGCCTTTGCCACCGGTTCCAGTATGATGCCCCAGAAAAAGAATCCAGACGTCGCAGAGCTGGCACGAGGGAAGACCGGCCGCGTGTACGGCGCCCTGGTAGCACTGCTCACCGTCGTCAAGGGACTGCCGCTCAGCTACAACCGCGATCTGCAAGAGGACAAGGAACCTTTCTTCGACAGCGCGGAATCTGTCAAGGCGACCCTCCTCGTCATGGCGTCGCTGGTGAGCACACTTACGTTCTGTGCGGATCGGATGCGGGAGGCGACAGAGGATGGATTCCTCAACGCCACCGATCTGGCCGACTACCTGGTGCGTAAGGGGATGCCATTCCGGCAAGCTCACGAGGTGGTAGGCCTGCTGGTTCGGCGCGCGCTTGCCATGCGGTGTCGGATCGAGGAGCTTTCCCTGGACGAGCTACAGGCCGCCTCGCCGCTATTCAAGCAGGATGTCTTTACCTACATCGCACTAG
Organism: Candidatus Methylomirabilis sp.; assembly: GCA_002634395.1. GTDB lineage: Bacteria > Methylomirabilota > Methylomirabilia > Methylomirabilales > Methylomirabilaceae > Methylomirabilis > Methylomirabilis tolerans. Next base: position 5,253 of record NSJM01000054.1, on the reverse strand, counting down.
AGGCCTGTATTGAGCGGCGGACGGCCACCGGCGGGACTGCGACGGGTGCGGTGAAGAAGGCGATCAAGGCCGCCAAGGTCAAACTTCGGAGTCGATAAGATGCGAACTCGACAGATCGTTGTTGCAGCGTCTCTTGGACTTTTTATGCTCACCGGGTGCGGTCGGAGTGGTCCGCCGGTAGCTCCGATCATGGTGGAACCATCGCCGCCGACCGATCTCACGTCTCTTGTGCGGAGCCGTGCGGTGGTCCTTGTGTGGACCAGACCGACAACCAATATTGACGGTACCGTACTGAAATACCTGACCACCTTTCGAATCTCCAGACAGCAAACGGCTCCTCAGTCCTCTGCCCCGTCGGTCATTGCCACCGTGAAGGCTGAGAAGCCGGAGAACGCCGTCGTTACCGGCAATCGGTATGCCTTTACCGATAGCCATGTAGTTGTGGGAGGGAGGTATACCTATTTTATCGAGGCGGTGAGTCGTCGAGGGGTCGCTGGGCCACCATCAGCGGAGGCGACAGCTCTTGTTACGGTCGAGATTGAGGCCCCTTCGAGTCTGCACGCAGAGGCCGGCGAGCGAGCAATTCGGCTCTCCTGGGTTGCCCCGGTCCGTCGAGTCGATGCAAGCCCACTGGCCGTGATCCCAAGGTATAACGTTTACCGGGGCGTCGACCCAGGCCGATACGATCCATCTCCGATCAATCGTGATCCGGTTCAAGGCACGCAGTTCCAGGATGCGAATCTGGTCAACGATCAAACGTATTACTACCGTGTGACGGCGGTGGAGAGCCAAGAGCCGCCCTGGCAGGAGGGGTTACCATCCAGCGAGGTGAGTGCCGCTCCGGTCGATCTCACGCCTCCAGCCCCTCCACAAGGTGTCCGGGCGGTGACTGGGCCTGGCGCGGTAGTCTCGCTGAGCTGGGAGCTTAACCGGGAATCGGATCTGCTCGGCTATCTGGTCTATCGAAGCGACGCCGCGCAACGTCTTTCCCAACGACTGACGGAAACCCCGCTGAAGTCGCCAATCCTGACCGACCGATCGGTTCGATCAGGCGGTCGATACATCTACACGGTGACGGCCGTTGACGCCTCTTCGAGACACAACGAGAGCGTCCCCTCGGCGACCATTGAGGTTCGCGTTCCATAACCACCGCTGTTCCGAGTTCTCATAGTTTCAGCTTGCATACGATCAGATATCCAGCGATTTGTGACAGCACCCAGCCGGCTTGTCAGTATCGCTGATACACGCCCACAAGAGAGCCTGCCCTGCAAACCTCCGTTCACCCTGAGCATCAGGTGTGGCACTATCCGCTCGATGATCCCGCTGTTCAACTTGGTGAATGAGAGAAGGCGCCGTCGGAGCCAGCGGTAATGCCGTACGGGAGGCTACCCGGCACGGGGAGTGGGAACTCGGCGATGGTAGCGGTGTCCGCCTTGTTAATCCACCTGATGGCCCGTTAGGAACATCGCCTTTTCCAACGCCGTAAAGAACGTTCGGTAGGGCTCGGGGTCCGTCACTGGCTCGAGATCATATTGGGCATTGGCCCGGACAATAAGCTGGGTCTCGCCCCGAGGCCGGACACTCACCGTCATCCTCACCTGGTATCCGGCAAGCTTTGTCCCTGTCACCGTTCCCAGCGCCAGATCAGCCTGGTCTATGATGAAGCCGAGGTCCTGCAGGAGGGAGATGGTGGTGCGGAGGGTCTGCGCCTTGTCTGTTGTATCGAACGCACGGCTCTGGATACTTCGCAGTCTCACCTGGCTTTCATCGCTATCCAGAAGCCTCGCCTGCGTGGTGGCACACCCCGTCCCCAGGATGAGGACGAAGAAAAGACCCAGCAACGCTTTAGAGCACGTCAAACTTCTCATAGTTGATGCGCCTCCAGAAAGACAGCCTTGGAGAGTTTGGAGAAAAACTCCTGGTAGATCTCGGGGTCGCTCAACTGCTCTCGCCTGCTAATCTGCTTATGGGTATTCCAGACGATGCGTTGAAAGGTCACCCGAACGGCCGTACTCTTGCCGTCCCCCAATGGCTGGGTCACCACCGATACCCGCATCTTCTGCGTTTCATCGTAGGGCACATTCTGCTGAGCCAGGATGCTGAGCAGGACGGCCAGAGCCACCTGACCCGCTTCGACGGCGCTCCGGTCCTTCGAGGCTGTGATCACGCCCAGACTGGTTACGCTTTTAGTTATGGTAAACCCAAGGTCCTGGAGGAGGGTGGCGGATGCGGACAGCAGCTTCGCCTCATCCTCAGTTTCAAATCGCCGAGTCTGGAGTTGACGCTCCTCAAGGCTCTCCGGCGAAGGCTGGAGTATGTCCTGAGGAATGGAGGCGCATCCAGCCAAGATACCGGCGAGGACCAACGATAGCGCCTTGACTTTGAGCGCCATGTTCGTAGCTTCCCGCTAGAAGCGAGAGGCATGGTAGGCGAAGTCACGAACCTTTTTGTGTTCGTCGAACTTGACGATGACTGTCAGCGTCTGCTGAGTTGTTGAGCTCGAGTACCCGTACGGGATCACGAACACGAGGGTCAGCAGTCCTCCGACATATCCGGAATTGGCGCTTGTGGTGGCAATCTTGTCGTAGATCCAGACCTCACGCCGCAATTCGTCAGTCGTGACCACATTGGGCGAGCCCAGCACCTGTGCGACCTCGGCGCCGCTCATGCCGACCCGGATCTCCTTCTGCACCTGCCCGACTGTCAGCTTCTCATCTGGGCCGACTGGGGCCGTCTGGCATCCGGCGAGCGCAAGCAATGTCAAAAGGATCATGGGCAGCAACAGGTTCCAGCTCCTTTTCATGGCCGACCTCCTCTTTGGCTCGATGCTCGAATGTTGTCGAGTGCCTTTCAAAATGCATCTCTTCTATCATCGATCCCAGTTCGCGTTAAGGTACGCTTTCATGTGGTGCAATCTTATATGGTGCGCGCTCGTATGGCCCCGATTGGAAGTGTGGATTTTGTGGGTGCAATTTACTCTATGGAGAGGCCTGGACAAAGAGAATCGAGGAGGGTGCGTGTTGTGTGTCCACCCTCCTGCCCATTCCGCAGGGTCGCTCCGAAAATCCTTTGTGAGACCGTGGCGGTGTCAGCTAGCGGGTAGGTGGCGGCGATGCTCCCGCTTGCTTCCAGGTCTGATCCGGGTTGTACGTCCGCATGGCACGAGCGAGGTGTTCCGTGTCCGGGCCAAGGTCCTTCTCGTAGATGACGCCCTGGTGGTTTACGAGGAAGGTCATGATACCCGAGACCCCGTACTGCGCCGGGTATGCGACAAGCGCGAACCCACCGATCATTTTGTCGTTCACGACATAGTCGTAGGCGCCGTCCGGCGCGTCCGGACCCTGAGCCGTCAGGATCCGGTAGACGTAGCCATGGTAGGGGGACGGCTTACTCTCCCATGCCTTGCGGGAGTAGCCTTCCGCCCTGGCATTTGCGACGAGCACGCCCAACGGACTCAGTCCTTCACCTTCCTTAGTCGGCCAGTAGAGCCCGTTGTGCTTGCCCTCGTCGCTCTGGAACTTCATCGCGTACGTGAGTAGCCCGTTGCCCTCGCGGGCCACCCGCGCGTACTCGCGCTGGGCATCGACGTAGGCCAGGCAGACTTGCATGGTGTTCAACTCGTTTCGACCGATCAGGCGGTTGAGGATCTCCTCTTTTCCCACGGCGGTATCGAAGTGCCACGTGTCCCCCTCTTTCACCACCGGGATCGGCAGGGGCCACTCGTCTTGCCCGATGACCACCACCGCTTTTGTTTTGGTGGGGTGTTCCAGTTTGTGCGACTGCTCGTAAGCGCGAATGAAGTGCTCCCGATCCTGTGCGTCGGCCACCGCATCCCCGGACGCGAGAAGTGGCCGGCCCTCAGGGCCCAGGATGGCAGCGAGGGCCTTCAGGTTTCCGGTCTTCACGGCTGTGACGAGGGACTGCACCGCTTCCTCTGGCGAGGCGAAGGTCCTCTGGCGCGGCGCGGCGGCAAGCGCGTCCTGTGATCGGGCGGCGCCGATGAGCAGTGCCACCACCACGGCTATGGTGAGCCGTCGGATCAGGGTGGGACGCGCCTGCCGAAAGGACGACGACATGCTTACCTCCTTCAGAACTGCCGTTTGTGGCATTGTTCACTCGCGTGGGAAGGGAATCGGCTCCCGCCTCGACCGTTCGCGACGCCCCTCACTTGCGCCCTCCGCCGCCACCGATGCGGCTCCCCCCGGCCGGAGCCCTCGGGACACTCGGGGCCGGCCTGGCGGCGCCCGTACCCATCCGACTCGTACGCCCGCGGTCGCTGAAGCTGCGGGTCTCACCGCCACGCCCCAGTCCCTCAAGCGCAGCCAGTGGACGGGGCGCCCGGGGGGCCTGCGGTGCGGCGGGAGCGCCCTGCGGACCCTTGCCAACGCGAGCGGCTGATCCGCCGCCAGGGGGGAGACTGGCACCACGGGAGCCCGGTTGCTGCGGCACCTCTTGCGCGCGGCCGCGGAACGGCTCGCGGGCTCCTGCGCCTGGCAGCGGGCCCTGGCCGAAGCGCTCTCGCACGCCTGGATCATGGTAGGGGACACCCCGGCGGTGGACCACGTCGTGGTGCCAGGTGGAGTTTCTGAAGGTGGTCCGGCTGAAGGTGTTGTAGCGGTGCACATTGACGATCGTGACGCTGTGACGGTGCCAGTCGAAGCCGCCCCAAAGGAGGGCTCCCACGGTCAGGCCGATGCCGAACGAAATCCCGCTCGTCCCGACCACGTACCCCGGTGGATACCAATAATATGGCGGGTAAGCTGGAGCCCACCACGGCCCGTAGACCACAGTCGGGTCATAGATGGGCACGTAGACGATCTGTGGGGCCGCCGGTTCGATCCTGATGGCCTGCGGCTCGGCGACGACGGTTTGCTGGGGGGTGCTCTGGAGGTAGCCTGCAGCTTGTGCCTTCGACCGCAGCGTCTGGATGGTGGCCATCACGTCCGGTTGCTGGGCGAGGAAGGCGTCTCCCAACTTCTGAGCCCAGTCCAGGTTCGTATCCATCATGACGAGTACCTGGGGAAATGCCGTCAGCGACTTCACGCTCGGATCCCAGGGCTGCTGTTGCATCGCCGCTTCTAGCTGCGGGCCTTCGACGTTCGGATTCGCCTGGACCCAGCGGGCGGCTCGCACCACCTCCAGCGGATAGGTGGCAGCCATCAGGATCTGCGCCAAGAGCGCATCGGGATACAGGGCAATCGGCGCCAGGAGTTGCTCCAACTCTTCCTGTTGGAAGGTCGATGCTGCAGGGGC
>NSJM01000053.1 GCA_002634395.1 Candidatus Methylomirabilis sp. | reverse complement strand
CCATCCCCTGGGGCACATCACCCTTTGCACATTTCAGCACAGTCGAGCCGTGCTCGGTGGCCAAACGAATGCGATCGCCGTCACACAGTTCGAGTTCCTCGAAGTCTTTGAGGTTCATTCGCGCCGTAGAGATCTCGTCCACATACTCTTTCGACTCCTTTCCGACGTGCATCGCCTGGCCTTGCGTGAGCGTCCGGGCCGTGATCACCGTGAAACGCTTTTTTGTCATCTTACTCATGCTCCTTCCCGGGCCCCTCGCCTATAAGGGCGCCTGGCGTCTTAGAACCACAGTTGCAGCCGCGTGAGGGCCTCCCATGCAGTTGTTCGCGTGTTGTTGGGATTGGTAAAACTAAACGGGGTGCCCCGCTCATTCGAGAACCAGTTCTCAACAAAGTTGGCCATCCACTTTACGTTTGGTGTAAGGTACCAGTTCACGCCGGCCGTCACGGCATTGACCCGGTTGCCCATAATGTCTTTTGCGCGAAAATCAAGCTGCTCAAAGCGGGCCGCGAGTTCCCAGGCTCCCCAACCTTTCTCAGGTCCCACCGGCGAAGCCCACCGGGTTGGGATGACCGGCTGCCCGGGAACTTTGGTCTCGCCCGTCAGCATATAGGTCATCGTCACGTACCAGCCCCGGCCGTACAGATCGCGCAGATCGCTTCCTCCGGTCCCCAACCCTTTTCGCTCCTCCCGCGTCTGGATATACTCGCCGTACATCGTGAACGGCCCGTAGTAGTACGCTGCTTCGCCGCTATAGCGCAGTCGATCGCCCCGCGTCGGGATAGACCGAAAGAAGACAAACTGCGCATCAGTTTTACCCTGCAGGCTCTGACCGCTGTCCTCGTCGCCCCACGCGACGTCGCCTCCCACCTGCAGGTTCTTGAGCCACGGCAGCTCAGCTTTCTTAAACGGCGCCAAAACGAGCCGGCCAACGATGTCCTTTGAATCGTTGGTGTCGCGTTTGTTCTGGCCAGAGCCGTTGAAACCTCCCAGCGCGTAGCTGACACTGCCGTCGAACGCTGAGCCATGTACCATCGCGCCCATGTCGCGGGACGGAACAAGATTGTCCGCGACCGATCGCTCAACAAGGTCGAGGTTGTTGTCCGAGAACAGCTCCTCATAGCCAAACGGTACCTTGAACTGCCCCGCTCGAAGTCGAAGTTCGGGCCAGTAGTGGATATCGAGAAAGCCGTCCGTCAGGACGACGTTACCGTCCCGGCCGGACGCTCCCTGTCCGAAGTCGGCCTCGACGAAGAAGTCAAAGTATTTGTAGAACGTCCCGGCAAGGCCGATTCTGGCCCGCCTGATCAGAAATCTGTTGGTCAGTTCGGTACCGTCCAGGTTACGCCTATTGCCGTCTTCAAAATTACGATAATCGAACTGGATGCGGCCGACCGGATTGAGGGTGAAATTGCCGTCTGTCGATCGGATATAGGGCTGCCAATTCTTGAAACCGGCATCGAACTTTGGTGTCGCTGCAACCTTGATTTGCTCCACCTCCCGCTTGAGCTTTTGGTTCTCCTGCTGAGCCTGCTTCAGACCTTCCACCTCACGCTCCAAGGTTTGTTGGTGGGTTTGCCCTTGTTTCAGGGTGTTGACCTCCTGCTGAAGCGCCTCAATGATCCGCTTCTGAGCTTCGAGTGCCTGCTTCTGACTCTCAAGTTGCTGCGCCAGTTCGCTCAACCGATCGGCGGCGAACACCCTCGGTACGCCAATACCCCACACCAGCCAGATTGCCAAGCTTGCTGCTATGAGCGCGCGCTGCATCGTCTCCTCCCTGTCATCGATCGTATGGCTGGAAATCCTGGTGAAGACGGTCCCGCCTCGCGCCTCTTTTCCCCTTGACATTGATCGTGATCAATGGGGAAATAGTATGGGCGTTGCGGCGGAAGACCGCCTCGTGCCCCCGGGGCGTTCAGTATCGACCTGGCCGGGTGAGCTGAACGCCCCTTGTTGTCTTGCAATGCCTTTCAGATTCTACACAGATCTAGCGCCCGATCTCTTCCTCGCGTTTACCGGCATCCGGATAGAAAAGCGGCTCACCGAACTTCTCCACCCCAAAACTCTTGATGACCTCCTGGGCCGCCGGCGAGACCATGAACTCAGCGAACGCCTTTCCGCCCGCAGTGTTCACCTTCGGGAACCTGGCGGAACTGACCTCCATGACCGAGTAGATATTCAGGAGCGATGGGTCCCGCTCGATCAGGATATCCATGGTGAGGCGTTTTTTCAAAGCGAGATAGGTTCCACGGTCGGCAAGGGTATAGGCCCGCTTCTCAGACGCGATCCCAAGGGTCTGCCCCATCCCCTGGCCCGATTGCAGATACCAGTCGCCATTGGGATCCAACCCCGCCTCCTTCCAGAGGCGTCGTTCGAGTTGATGTGTCCCGGAGTTATCGCCGCGCGAGGCGAACGCCGCCTTCGCCTCAGCAATCTTGCGGAGTGCATCACTCGCCTTCCGAAGACCACGGATCCGAGCCGGATCGGACTCTGGGCCAACAATGATAAAATCGTTGTGCATGACCAACTGACGGTTGATGAGCGTCCCATCGGCCACGTATCTCTTCTCAGCCTCGGGCGCATGCACCAGAACGACGTCGGCTTCGCCCCGACCGCCCAAGGCAAGCGCCTGACCGGTTCCGACAGAAATCGTTTTCACTACGTAGCCAGTTCGCTTTTCAAACAGTGGGACCACAACGTCAAGCAGGCCCGAATCCTGTGTGCTGGTCGTCGTCGCCAAAATGACAATCTGGCTTGCGGCCTGGACACTACAGAGCAACGCGATCTGCAGAATGCCAAGCGTCGCCAGACCCACAACAAAGCGCTTGCAAGCGCTCTTCAGCCATCTCTCACCCATGATTCTCATCGTCTCCCGCTATTCCTTGGCGATCATGACTTCGGTGGCTTTGATGACGGCGAAGACTTTATCACCCGCCTTCAATTTCATCCGCTTGGCCGAGCCGCTGGTGATAGCCGCGACCAGCTCCTGATCCCCCACCTTCAGGACCACCTCGGCCATCACGGCTCCGACCTTGACCTTCTTAATGGTCCCAGGCAATTGATTCCGAGCGCTCATCTCCATCCTCCCCACCTCCTCCCGTTGAAAACAACGGCCAGCAATCAGCACTCAGCCGTCAGCCTCGGACTAACCCCCCCAACCCCCCTTTACCAAAGGGGGGTTGGGGGGGTTAGTAGGCCGTTGTGCGGCAACGTCGCACCGGCTGTTAGTACGAAAACAGCAACCGCGATTTCTGTCGTATGGTTGCCCGCAATGTCTTTTGCAATCGCTTATACTCCCGCAGGAGCTTGCGAGCTTGCGGTGTGAGCCGCGTCCCGCCGCCCGCGGTTCCTCCATGACTGATGACTAGAATCGGGACGTCGGCGTGTCGCTCCATCGTTTTGAGATATCCCCACGCGCGCCGATAAGACCACCCTACCCGCCTCGCCCCATGTTGGATCGATCCAAGCTCATCGATTGCGTCGAGGAGCGCAATACCGTGCTCTCCCATAATAAATTTGCCGTCTGCTTCCAGCCAGGTCTTTGACTTCACCTCGAGTTGCATCGATTATCCTCGATATGTATGTAGAAACATATCGGTATATTTACTACCGTTCGTCCATCAGGTCAAGTGCAATCACCAGGCGACGCTTAAGGAAAACCGCTTGCGGCCTTCCCGCAAACGAGACTATTATCGGACATATCACCGCCTACCCTAACCACGTAATGCTGATGACCCGGCTGGAGGCACAGTCATGAAGGTTCTTGTAGTCGACGACGAAAAAGATATCACCGCCCTTGTTGCCTATCATCTTGAGCGCGAGGGATTTCGTGTCCTCCAGGCCCATGATGGCCTCCAGGCCCTTGAGCTAATCAAGCGTGAGCGACCGAGCCTGCTGGTCCTGGATCTGATGCTGCCGCACCTGAGCGGATTGGATGTCTGCCGTCGGCTCCGCAAAGAACCCGATACCGCGCGCCTGCCGATCCTGATGCTGACCGCCAAGGCGGAAGAAACTGACAAGGTCCTAGGTCTTGAACTGGGCGGAGACGACTATCTCACCAAGCCGTTCGGCCCCAAGGAGCTGGTGGCCAGAGTCAAAGCCCTGATTCGCAGAAGCGAAGAGGTCCAGGGTGGAGAGATTGTGAAGGCCGGCGGCCTTGAGATCGATCTTGACCGGTATACCGTTGCGATTCGCAAGCGGGCCGTTGATCTGACGCCTAAGGAATTCGACCTTTTGAAGGCCCTCGTCCTGGCCAAGGGCCGTGTCCTGACCAGGGAATACCTGTTGGACCGTGTCTGGGGATACGAGCGAGCCTCCGAGATAGAATCCCGCACCGTCGATGTCCATGTCCGGCGCCTCCGGGAGAAGCTGGGACCGGAGGCTGCGCGCATCGTCACCGTCAAGAGCGTCGGGTACCGGTTCAATCAGGACTCCTGATCGGCGGAACAGTAAGGATGGCACGGATCGAAGGCGGGTTTCAGCGCAAGCTGATCGGTACGTATCTCCTCCTGGTACTCGTCATCGTCGCCGTCGCCGGCGTCTATCTCTACTCCTCGCTCGAACGCACCCCGATCGATCGGTTGAAGGCGAGCTTGCAGGCCCAGGCTCGGCTTATGAGCAACGAGGTAAATTCCGTCCTCCTCTCCCGAGATACCGAGCAACTTCAGAGGCTGGTGCAACGGCTTACTCAGCAGGTCGCGACCCGAGTCACGGTGATCGAGGCAGGAGGCCGAGTCCTCGCGGATTCCGAGAGGACACTCGAACAGGTCGCGCTGATGGACAATCACCTGCGGCGCCCCGAGGTCCAGGCTGCCATTTCCGATGGTGTAGGGAGTATTCTTCGTCGAAGCGACACCCTCGGCGTCAAGATGCTGTATCTGGCCATCCCCCTGCGACAGAATGGGGTAATCGCTGGGGTCCTCCGCGTTGCAATGCCGCTCTCTGATCTCAGGGATGATCTTACGTTACTCAGACAAACACTCATCATTGGGGGCCTGATTGCCCTGGCTGCAGCGGTGGTCCTGGGTTTCCTCTTCGCCCGTCAGGTGACCAGTCCCATCGCCGAGATGACGGCCGTCGCTCGCCGCATGGCCGATGGGGACTTCTCCCGAAAGATTTCCGCGGTCTCTTCCGATGAAATTGGCCAGTTAGGGAACGCCCTGAATCTGATGGCAAAGCGGCTGGAAGACCGCCTCGCCGCACTGGAAGAGGAGCGGACTAAGGGGGCTGCCATCCTTGACAGCATGGTAGAGGGGGTGCTGGCGGTTGATGGGATGAATCGGATTCTTTTTATCAACGCCAGCGCCTGCCGGCTTTTCAACATCTCGTCGGTCGTGGCGGAGGGCAGACCATTTCTCGAGGTAATTCGTAATAAGGAGATGTTGGATCTTTTGAATCAAACCCTCAGGGAGGGGGTTTTCGCTCCTCGGGAGCTCCATATCTTTACCCCGGTGCAGCGGGTGCTTCAAGTGCACGCCTCTCCCCTCAAGGGCAGCGAACGATCAGCAGGCGCACTTTGGGTGATGCACGATGTTACCGAACTCCGTCGCCTGGAGGCGGCCCGTACGGAGTTTGTGGCCAACGTCTCTCATGAGCTCCGCACCCCCCTTACCTCAGTCAGAGGATACCTGGAGACCCTCCTGGAAGGGGCGCTCGAGGATCGGGAGCATGCCCGCCCGTTCCTTAAGGTAATCCACAAGCACACCGAACGTTTGGGTCGGCTCCTGGACGACCTGCTGGATCTCTCTAACCTCGAACTGGGGAAGATCGCCCTTCACCGGTACCCCATGAGCCTTGCCGAGGTGGTGGGAAGCGTTATGACAATCTACGGACCGCAGGCGACCAAGCAGAAGATCGAACTTCGGACCGAGCTTCCCGATGATCTACCGCGCGTCCTGGCCGACCGCGACCGAATCGCGCAGGTCCTGATCAACCTTCTGGACAACAGCTTCAAGTTTACATCAAAGGGCGGGCGAGTGACGGTCATGGCGAGGATTGTTCGAGGTTCAAGGTTCGAGGTTCAAGGTTTAGAATCTGAAACCCGAAGCCTGAAGCCTGAAACGCAGGGCCTCAGCGAGGCGGTCGAAGTCGCGGTGAAAGACACGGGGGTCGGAATACCGTCGCAGGACCTGCCCAGAATCACCGAGCGGTTCTACCGGGTAGACAGGGCCCGTTCTCGAGAGATGGGTGGGACAGGACTTGGCTTAGCCATCGTCAAGCACCTGGTCAAGGCGCATGGTGGTGAGCTACTCATCGAAAGCCAACTAAACCAAGGGACCACAGTTCGCTTCACTCTCCCGATCGCCGCAGCCGACCCTGAAGCCTCGTGACTGAATCAACGCCGCTCGTTTGCCTGCTGCCGGCCAGACCGGACAGTTCCGTATTACCTTCTTGAACATCGCGACAAATCCAAGAATTTGACAAATCAATAGATGTTGATATATTAGCCGTATGCCATCTCTGATTTCAAAGGGTGTCGAGCAGACCGTGCGTCGGTTCCATGCGTTGGCCGACGAGACGCGCCTGCAGATCATCGAGCGCCTGTGTGACGGCGAGCAGTGCGTCTGTGACCTCAGCGGCATACTCGGGACGGCCCAGTCACTCCTTTCCTTTCATCTGAAGACGCTCAAGGACGCCGGCATTCTACGTGACCGACGGGAGGGGCGGTGGGTCTACTACTCACTGAACTCAGAGGCGATTGCGGAGTTGGAGGAATTCATCGGTTCAATCAAGCCGAGGAGGGGTCGCGGCTCGCTCGGGGTATCGAATCGGTGCAAGTGACTTTTTTTAGCGCTCATGCATCAATAAGTATTGATGTGAGTAACAGGAGGCCAATATGAGCGAGCAGGACATCACAGTTGCGACGCGGCTGAACGTCTTTGAGCGCTACCTCTCTTTCTGGGTGGCGCTGTGTATCGTGACGGGTATCGCCATCGGTAAGGCCGGTCCCGGACTGGTGGGTTTCTTAAGTCGGATGGAGGTGAGTCACGTTAACCTTCCGGTCGCGGTCCTGATCTGGCTGATGATCTATCCGATGATGTTGCGGATCGACTTCTCTGCCATCAGGGACGTCGGGCGGCGACCGAAGGGAATCCTGATCGTCCTGTTCGTCAACTGGTTGGTCAAGCCTTTTAGTATGGCCTTTCTCGGCTGGCTCTTCTTCAAGCACCTCTTTGCCGGGATTATCGGTCCCTCGCTCGGAGATCAGTACCTGGCCGGAACGATCATTCTCGCTGCGGCCCCGTGCACGGCCATGGTCTTCGTCTGGAGCTATCTGACCGACGGCGACCCAGCCTACACGCTGGTGCAGGTGGCGTTGAACGACCTCATCATGCTCTTCGCCTTTGCGCCCATCGTCATCTTTCTCCTGGGCGTCTCGAACATCACGGTGCCGTACGACGTGCTGTTCTACTCAGTGATCCTGTACATCGTCATCCCTCTTGCAGCCGGGGCTGCCTCCCGCGCGGCGCTCCTTCGGATCAATGGCCCCGCGTGGTTCGAGGGCGTCTTTCTTGCGCGGCTCAAGCCGGTCACCATCGTGGCCCTCCTGGCCACCCTCGTCATCATCTTCGCCTTCCAGGGGGAGGTGATCCTGGGCAAACTTTCGCACATCGTGCTCATTGCGATCCCTCTGCTCATCCAGGTCTACTTCAACTCGGGGTTGGCGTACGGGTTGGCGTGGCGGCTCCGTGTCCCACACTCGGTCGCGGCTCCCGGCGCGCTGATCGGCGCCAGCAACTTCTTCGAGCTGGCCGTCGCCACCGCCATCTCGCTCTTTGGCCTCACCTCCGGCGCGACATTAGCCACTGTGGTTGGGGTCCTCGTCGAGGTACCAGTCATGCTCTCCGTCTGCTCGGTCTGTAATCGCACACGCCATTGGTTTGCCGAGCCCACGGCGGTCCCGGTCGTCGAACCCGCCAAGCGCCCAATCGGCAGGCGGGCTTGACCATGTTCAGCAGGATCTCTGCTTCACCATATTTTGGATCTCTTCCGGATGCTTTCCAGCAATCTACGGTCAGCGTCCCGCACTGAAAGGAGCGACATGACCGCACTGCGAGTCCTGTTTCTTTGCACGCACAACTCGGCCCGGAGTCAGATGGCCGAAGGTCTCCTCCGCGCGCTCGCAGGAGATCGTTTCGTCGTCGCCAGCGCCGGGACCGAAGCGACGCGCGTCCACCCGCTCGCGATCCGGGCCATGGAAGAGGTTAAAATCGATCTGAGCGGGCATACCTCCAAGACCATCGACGCCTTCCTCAGCCAGCCATGGGACTATGTGATCACGGTCTGCGACAACGCCAACGAACGATGCCCGATGTTCCCCGGAGGAACGACCCGCATCCACTGGAGCTTCGACGATCCCTCTCAGGCCACCGGCACAGATGAAGACAAACTGAAGAAGTTCCGTCGCGTTCGCGATGAGATCCACACCACGCTTCGCGACTGGCTCGCCGATCAAGAGTAATCTCCCCCCTTCGCTGGTCTGACCGCAAAGGCATCGTGATCCTCAACCGCCGCGGCCGCCCGGCGGATAAGCTCCAGATTGCTATCCAGGGGCATCATGTCACCGACCGCAAGCGTCACTACCATAGCCTCAAAAGCATAGCTGAGATGGGCGCGATATCGTTGCCGTAGCGTTGTGGAATCGAGATCCGCAATCTGGCAGTCCTCAAGAACCTGTTGATACCGTGCGAGCAGGCGCGCTTCGCACGTCCGCCGGATTTCAGGTGTGAGCGCGGTAGCCAGGAAGTACGCGACATCGCCGATCCCCTCACCAATGCGGACGAGCTGCCAGTCGAGGAGTCCTGGCTGGGACTGCTGCCAGAAGAGATTACCGGGATGTACATCGTGATGGACGAGGGTCCGTGGGCCGTCTGCAAGCAAACGCATCACTTGGCGACGCCGGCGCGCATAGTGCACAGCGGGGGCGTGGAGCGCTATGGGAACGGCGCTCCCGGCACGCCGTAACCCCCGTTGCATCAACGGTACTGCCAGGGCTGTTCCCAACCGATCTTCCCAGCGCCGGACAGGACCAGCCAGCCAGCGATATTCGTGATCGAGACTCGCTTTATTCCACAACTGCATGTGAAGTCGGGCCAGTTGTTCGACCACCAAGGTCGCTTGGGCGACCGTCAATGCATCCCCGGGAGCGCCGGGAACGGCGCCATGTTCTGTCACATCAGCAAGGACCAGTGTCGTGCCCCGTCCGCGCCGGCTCTGCGCCGCTAACACGGTGGGCTGAAGTATGGGGACAGCCTGCGTCACTTCCTGATAGAACCGCACTTCTGTCTGGAGGAGGCGGGGTAATGCCGTAATGCACCAGGCTCGCCAGGACCGCGACGGCAGTTTCACGAACCAACGACGGGGCAACGTCTCCGGCCCATTGTGTTCAACCGCAACGCGCACCCGCGTTGTCGTTCCGATATCAGCGGACAGCACACTGACCTCCGATACCGTGGCGCCTGCAGCATGTTGTGCTACGATGCGTTGCGCCCAGGCGACCGTCAGATCACTCGGTCGGCGAACGAGAATAGCCTGCGTCACTGGCATCAGGGTGTCTCACTTGTCCTACGTATGATTACGGAATCGGATTGCGCTGAGCTGCCGTCAGTTGGTCCTTCCAGACCTGCGGAGGATTCCAGACCCATGCATTATCACTGTTTCACCTTGGCGAAAGCCGCTGCCATCGCACCGCGTTGTTGTAATGCATCTGGTTTCGGTAGCGGGGGATTGTCTCTTCGATGCGAAATGGTGCCGTCAATCCTCGCTGTGACTTCATCCGACAGGCGCATGGTCAGGGCGATGCGCTTGCGTGCGAGATCGACCTCCAACACTTTCACCTTCACGACGTCGCCCGCCTTGACGATACTGTGCGGGTCTTTGACAAACTTGTCGGCAAGCGCTGAGACGTGGACAAGACCGTCCTGGTGTACGCCGATATCGACAAAGGCGCCGAAATTGGTAACATTGGTGACGATGCCTTCCAGTATCATCCCGGACTCAAGGTCCTTGAGACTTTCAACCCCTTCGCGGAATAGGGCAGTCTTGAACTCAGGTCGCGGATCGCGACCGGGTTTTTCGAGTTCCGTGAGAATGTCCTGAACCGTGGGCAGGCCGAACTTGTCATCGGTGTATTTCTCAGGTGTGAGGGCGCGCACGGCGTTACCGTCTCCGATCACTTCACGGATGCTCTTTTTGATGTCGGCAAGAATTCGCTCGACGACGGGATAGGCTTCCGGATGCACAGCCGAGGCATCGAGCGGGTTGTCACCATTGTTGATACGCAGGAAACCGGCAGCCAGTTCGAATGTCTTGTCGCCCAGGCGGGGGACAAGCCGTAACTGCTTGCGGCTCTTGAAGGCGCCATGCTGATCGCGGTAGCTGACGATGTTACCGGCAAGTGTCGGGGTGAGACCGGAGATGCGAGTCAGCAGGGGCACGGATGCGGTATTGACGTCGACGCCGACCGAGTTCACGCAGTCCTCGATCACCGCACCGAGCGACCGTGCCAGCTTGCTCTGATTCACATCGTGTTGATACTGGCCGACGCCGATGCTCTTCGGGTCGATCTTGACCAGTTCTGCCAGGGGATCCTGCAGACGGCGCGCGATGGACACGGCGCCCCGCAAAGACACGTCTATATCGGGAAATTCCTTCGAGGCCAGTTCGGAGGCTGAATACACGGAGGCCCCTGCCTCCGACACCACCACCTTGGCCAGTTTCAATTCGGGGTGGCGCTTGATGAGATCGGCGGCGAGCTTGTCGGTTTCCCGGCTGGCTGTGCCGTTGCCAATAGCGATCAACTCGGCCCCATGCTTTTGAGCCAACTGGCGAATGGTGGCAAGTGCGCCGTCCCAGTCCCGGCGCGGTTCGTGAGGGTAGATCGTGGAGGTGTCGACGAGCTTGCCGGTCTTGTCGATGACGGCAACCTTGACTCCGGTGCGAATCCCTGGATCAAGACCGATAGTGATCCGCGGGCCGGCCGGTGCCGCGAGCAGCAGGTCGTGAAGGTTGCGGGCAAAAACCCGAATGGCTTCGTCCTCGGCACGTTCCCGCATCTCGTTCATCAACTCGAGCTTCAGGTGCAGCGAGAGCTTGACCATCCAGGCCGAACGTACCGAGTCCAGCAACCACGTGTCCGCCGGGCGGCCTTTGTCGGTGATGCCGAAATGACCGGCTACCATGGCTTCGCAGGGCGAGGCACGCGGCGGATCTTCAAGTTCGGGTTCGGTCTTCAGCGCCAAACGCAGGATATCCTCGTTGCGGCCTCGCAACATGGCCAGAACCCGGTGCGAGGGAGCACTTTTGATCGGTTCACGGAAATCAAACCAGTCGCGGAACTTGGCGCCTTCGCTCTCCTTGCCCTCGGCCACCATGGAGACGATCAGCGCATGATCGGACAGGTAACGACGCAGCCCGTCGAGCAGCCCGGCATCCTCAGAGAACCGTTCCATCAGAATCTGGCGTGCGCCATCGAGCGCTGCCTTGACATCCGGTACATGCTGCTCCGGCGGTTCAGTGTCCGTTCGAACATATTTTGCGGCTTCGATCTCCGGAACGAGTGTTGGATCGTCGAACAGGGCATCGGCCAAGGGCTCCAGACCGGCCGCGCGCGCAATCTGGGCCTTGGTGCGTCGTCTGGATTTGTAGGGCAAGTAGAGATCTTCGAGACGCTGTTTGGTCTCGGCGCCAACGATCTCGGCTTTCAGCTCGGCCGTCAGCTTCCCCTGCTCCTCTATGGACGCAAGCACTGTCGCACGGCGTTCTTCGAGTTCGCGCAGATAGGTCAGTCGTTCCTCAAGTAACCGCAGTTGGATGTCGTCGAGCTCGCCGGTGATTTCCTTGCGGTAGCGGGCTATGAAGGGCACGGTGGCACCCTCGTCAAGCAATTGAACCGCGGCAATGGCTTGGGCAGGCTTGACACCAAGCTCGGTGGCGATGCGCTGTTCGATGGTTTGAAGCATGGGCGATGTGAGTTGCTGGAGAAAAGGTTGCATCCACCGTCCCTGGTTTGTCACAGATCGCCTCCTTGCAGTACTCGTCCCAACCCAGCCTGCTCCAAATGCCAATAGGTGAAGTGCGTCGAGAGCCAGCTCGCTGCTCTTTCTATTGCCAAGGGGCGATACCTGGATGCAGAAATCACGGCTCGTGGTCGGACTGACTGGGTTAGGATTTAGCCGGTTGTCATTGATCGTAAGACGTAAACGATAAACTTACTAAGTTTAAGTCATAGGGTAGCGAACCGCAATCACACACTTCGGGCCATATTCGGTCTACTACCGCCGATCGCAAACCCAGCCCATCGTAAAAAGCGCGGCCGCTGATTTTTACGGACGGCGTTCTTATAGTCTCTCATTTTATAGTCGCTGTCCCTATTTTACGGATTGATCTAAAGAAATGGGTTGTAGGGACCACTCCTGAAATAGCCGCGAATTTGTAGAAAGGTCCGCTCCGATCTGAGACCCCGTCCCCACCCGTCATTCGGCATGGGGAGTTAGAGGTGGCGCAAGGTGAGAGCCGTCCGACCGTTAGATAGGCTGTGCTACCCAGATATCAGGACTGGGCTATCCGTTAAGAGGAAGGTGACGGCTTGTTAACGAGAGAGCTACGAGGCGCTTATTACGGGGGTATTCTGCACTTCTCTTCCCCCCTGTAACCCTCACGGAATGATCACCCCCATATGGGGCTGGTGCAATCTTAGCGACCTTCGATCTTGCTAAGGGCCTCCTTCACTGCGTCCTTGAGTTTCGGGTTATGCTCACCCAACTCGCGCAAGACTGGAACTGCCTCCTTGGCTCGCAGCCCGATCTCCCCCAGGGCCCTGGTCGCTATCACCGGCACCTTATTGAGTAGCGGACTTGATCGGAATATGCAGAAAGATGACCTGCGAGGTTCCCGAGCGCGGGCGGGGCTGTTACGCGGGTGACGGTTACTTCGCGATGTAGGCATTCAACCCGATGGTGACGGGCTTACCTTCTACCAGCACATCCGTCTTCATATTCCCACGTGTGCTGGCGACAACGAGAGTCTTTCCGCTCGCGCTTGGGGTGGGCGTTTCAAGGTCTGCCGTGATAATGAGTTTTTTGCCTTCGATCTTGACCGTAATGGCCATGGGTGTTCCTCCTGTGAAGTGGGCTCGTCTCGACGCGCGCCGTCAAAGTCTGTTTCAACTGCCGTAACGAGCACCTGCAGTTCCTGTGTGTGAAGCGTGGGCCAGGTCGTGGTCGTGAGTGATGAGGCGCCAAGCCGGGTACCGGCAAGGTCGCTTGGCTCGTGATGACCCGATATACTTCAGGCTTGAGCGGTTGATAAGCGGGGGAGACCTTCTTGGGAGCTCAGCGAATCAGATCGATGGTCGTCCCACGCTCAATGCCCATCCACGCGTGATCTGCCGTGATGGCGGTCGCATCCAGAAGCTTGGCGAAGGCGAGACACAGGCTCTATCGCCCAGTGACAGCCCTGAAACCTTGGTCTCTGGGGCGAACAGGCCGACTTGGACGGCCTGTTCGTCGTCAAACGGGACCGGCTCCGGCGTCTCTCGAATGGCGGCCTCCGGCATCCCTGCCAGCGCCAAGCGTGCGGTCACCTCGGCAAGATTGACCGTGGAGATCGCGGTTTCCGCAAGGAGCGGGACGACGTGTTCAGCCCCGTCTTCCTGATTCAACAGGGTCAGGGGCGCGAAGACATCAAGGACGGCCTTACTCACGTTGCGCCTCTTGTCGCCGCTCATATAACAGTCTGTCAACAAGGGCGGCGTCCGCCGGAATATACTGGCGAACGCGGCGTTGTGCCTCAGTGATGGCCTGACGTGCGACCTCCGACCAGTTGATCTCCGCGCACTTCTTCATCTCTGCTTTTAAATCAGCCGGGATTGCGAGCGTCAAGTTCGCCATGGCTCGTTGACCCTCCTATAAACGTGTATGCTCCGTGAAACGTTAGCACACAACATACACGTAGACAAGGCACCTTGTGCGGCGTGTCCCTGAGCCCTCCATCCTAACGGTAGCGCAGGTTACAACCACACATCTGTATCGGCATCGGAACGCCAGGCCGAGTTCAATCTGAACAGGAGGCCGGTTTTCGAGCGGTTCTCCCGCCTCAAAGAGCCTTCGACGGTCTAGATGAAGTCCTCTTCCGGAGAAGGCAGCCACCGATTCCGCTCGATGATCGCCAGTTGCCTCGCAAGCAGGATGCCGGTCTAAGACGCCTCGATGAGCTGCATTCTCAGGGTGTATTGAAAGGGATGTGATCGCGGTGTCTAAGAAAGGTAGTGAACCAAGCGTGGGGAGAGACAAGGCACTACGACCAAGGCATGAGACTCAAGATTACGGGGTATAATCTACACTTGCAAGGACGAGGGCGTGCCTGAACTTCACAGCCTTGAGCCATTATGGAAACGGCGGTGGACTACTGACTTGTGGCGCGATCTCTCCGGTCATGGCCCGAAGAAAGGCCACCCAGCATCCCCTGCGCTCCCGAGTGCCGCGTGGTCGCGCGTTAGCGCCCGCTGCACACTATCGGATTTACTGCCGTATAAGTCCACGGCTTGGTGTGCGGCTGCGCGAGGCGCGCGATGTAGGTGGCCATCTGATGGCCGCGGAAGGCGTCGCCGTCGCGCACGTTCTTGAGCTCCAGCAGCGCGACGGCGAACGGCCTGCGAGATAGATCCTCCCGTGCAGCCTCGAAGTACGGAGAGTCGAGCAGCAGCAGGACGTTCCCACCGTGAGTGTAGCCGCGGGAGGGTACGAATGGAACCACGTCGTCGCAGCCCGCGACGCGCGTGGTCCTCTGCATCAGGCGATTGAATGCGGAGACGCCCGCGGTGTCGGTCACTCTCGGCTGTCCGAATGTGACAAGCCTCTCCACGGTTCCGCCCGCCTTCTCGAGGCGCATCGCCAGCAGCAGCGCAGCGGCGCCTCCGAGGGAATGCCCGGTCAAGCCCACGGTATAGCCCGCCTTCAGGAGCCGCTTCGCCTTCAAGTCCTCATCCACGGCGCGCGCCACGGCCGCGAAACCGGGATGGACGCGGATGGTGAGCGTGTTATCCTCCCGGGGCACCGCGTCGGCATCGGTCAGCAGTTGGCGGAAGTCCTGCGTCCCCTCGATGCCGATATAGTGCCTATGGGCAACGTCGTCCGTCCCGAGCACGTACGTCGTTGTCGTGCCCGGCACGCCCCCGGAGACAGGAAGGTCAGTCACGCGGATGAACTGGGTGTTCGGAAGAGTCGGCATGACAGGCGACCTCCGATAGGCTGCCTGAGCGATGGGCGCGTAGAACGCGACGTCGGGCGCCCACGCGGCGTATTGCTCCAACATCCAGGTGCGCTCCGATGAAGTCAGTGTTGAGGCGCATCCCGCGAGGAGAAGGCCGCCGAGCGAGAGGAGTGCGTACGACCGCCTCATGGCTTGGCGCCAATTGAGACGTTGCCGACGGGCTGAACGGAGCAGGGCTGTGGTCGCCAGGAGCAGACAAGAGAGCTTCATAGGGAACCTCCTCACGTTATGGGCTGCGTTCCTGCGGAGCAGGTACAGGGCCGTGAACGCTCAACGATCCTTCCCTCAGCGCGCTAACATAGATAATAGGGACAGACACTATTTAAAAATCTGTTCTTGGTCTTCCCCTCTGCAACACGTGAATTACTCGTCCAGCTTCCTGCGCACCTCCCAGATGAGTCCGTCTCTTCGCAGTGGCCGTTCTGTCATCGTGCGCATTCGAATCGCTGTCGTTCCGAAAGACCGCTTGGCGATCATTCCCTCGTTGCGTCACATGATACGGGTAGCCGAACGCAACGGTTCGGGTAATCCGTGGTACGACCATGATCGTAAACACCACGAATTGTCAGGATAATAGTATCTGTCCCTATTTTGTACACCATTTCTTCCTGCGCAGGCCGGTTTCATGGTATCATTGTTACAATTGAATCGTAAGTCTATACAGGCCGGCTGCGAGAATACAAATGAGTTTTACCGCAACAACCTATCCGCATATCACGCTCAGGGACGACGGAATGACCGTCATCGCCGGTTCCACCATGAAGGTCGCCGAGCTTGTCGCAGAAGTGCAGGCGTATGGCTGGAGTCCTGAAGAGCTTCACTTTCAGCATCCTCATCTCTCTCTGGGGCAGATCCACTCCGCCTTAGCCTACTACTGGGATCACAAGGACACCCTGGATCGCGAACTCGCTCAGGCGCTCCGGGAAGCAGATGAGCACCGCGCAGTCGCCGGCCCATCGGCATTCTCTCGCATCCGGTCCTAAGGTCATCCGTAGTGCCCCTTTCTCTCTACACCGACGTTCACATTCCGCGTGCGATTGTGTTCGGCCTCCGACTCCGCGGCGTCGATGTGCTTACCGCCCAAGACGATCACGCCTCCAGCTTTACCGATCCGGTCTTGCTGGATCGCGCCACCAGCCTGGGACGCGTGCTTTTCTCCTTTGACACCGACCTGCTCAAAGAAGCCGCGCGACGCCAACGTGAACAGATACCGTTTGCCGGTTTGGTGTACGCCCACCCCGCTCGCATCTCAATCGGCGACTGCATCAACTATCTGGAATTGATCGCCACGGCTGGAGAGTCAGCCGACATAGTGAATCGAGTTGAGTTCTTGCCCTTGTAGATGGATGCAAGGGCAAGCACCAGCCTAGCTGCCTTCTGTTGATGCACTCAAGGGGCGGCGGGGCCCGTTGGGGCGCAGTTGGGTTGTCGGGTTACGCGACGCTAACCCGACCTACGCCTCTCACCGAAACAGCCTCGAATTTACCTCCTCGTCACGACTCCTTCATCTGACAGCAACATTCCCCGGCTATCCTGCCATTAGTCATACGAGAGACTTTGGGCCTTC
This sequence comes from Candidatus Methylomirabilis sp., assembly GCA_002634395.1. GTDB lineage: Bacteria > Methylomirabilota > Methylomirabilia > Methylomirabilales > Methylomirabilaceae > Methylomirabilis > Methylomirabilis tolerans. The sequence continues at coordinate 2,716 of NSJM01000053.1, read as the reverse complement.
GCTCTGCCATGGTGTGCACCGGAAATGAAGGGAAAGGAGGTGTACCAATGCCGCTCGCACTGCTCGTGAAAGGTTTTTACTCGGTCATGGTGATGACCGTACTCTCCATGATGTGGGGCTATGTACGCGGATTGACGTCTGGGCGACAGTCGTCGTGGATGGCAAAGATGCCGTTCTATGGGTGGATCGGCTGCCTGGTAATCGCGTCGATCGCCTTTCATCTGCTGACCGCCTGGCAGGTCCCGTGGGTCGCATGGGAGCTGCAGCGCGCCCATCTGACCCCCGACCGGGACATCGCCGTCACCGTCCAAGACCATCAGTTTCACCTCCCCGACGAAGGCATCAGAATCACACGAGGGGAGCTTGTACGGTTCCGGGTCCGGTCCGAAGACCTGACCTACGGCTTCGGCGTCTTCCGCGAGAACGGGCGGATGGAGTTTCAGATGCAGGTCGTCCCGGGTCATGACAATGACCTCGTCTGGGTCTTCTCCGATCCCGGCCGGTACTCGATCCGCTCCACGGAGTACGCCGGACCACACACCTGGCAGATGCACGCCAGGCACACGATCGAGGTCGCATCAGCTCAGATGGTCGCTCAGAGATAGGAGGTCGATCATGGTGTCGCTTCGCGATCTCACGCCGCTGCAGCACGTGACCCTGCGGTTCGCCGTCATCGCCCTGCTCTTCTACGGACTCGCCACGCTGGAGGGGATGATGATGCGGGCCGCGCTGGCCAACGTGCCGCTGCTCGAGCCCGAGCACTTTTACGCCGTACTGAACGCCCACCCCATCGTAGGGATCTTCGGCTACAGCTTCATGCTCGTCATGGGCGCCTTCTCCTTCCTGGTCCCGACGCTGCTGAAGAAGGACCTCTATAGCGTCCGTGCGGCTGAGTGGACCTGGCGGCTCATGGCTGTCGGGGTGCTCACGGTCTGGATGAGCAGCGCCCTCTTCTCGCATTCGGCGCTCTACACCAACTACTGGCCGTTGCCGGTGACGGCCTCCAGGCCGGTGAGCCTCCTGGTGTACGCTGTCGGCATGTTGACCATCATGATCGCGATCCTGCTCTTCTGCTTCAACCTCTTCGCCACGGTATTCCACCGAAGGCCGGAAGACAAGCCCGTCTCAGCCTTGCTGGTCTCCAGCCTCGGCCTCGATGGGTGGGTCAACCTCTATCACGTCGCCAGGGGCCGCCAGAAGATCACGCACCCTGACGTTCCCCTACCGATTGTCGCAATCTTTCGCGGTACGATCGACACGGTCCTGGATGCCGTCGTGCTGGGAGGGATCTGCCTGATCTTCGTGGTCTACGCCGTGTACGGATTGAACGGGGTCGCGCTGCCCACGACCTGGTTCGACGCCCTACTGTACAAGAATGTCTACTGGTGGGGGCTGGACCTGATCGCCGACGGGCTGGTGCTGATCTACGTGGCGGGGTCCTGGTACCTGCTGGCCATGTTACTGACCGGTCGACCGCTCTACATGCAGCACGTCGCCCGCGCCGCCCTCTTCGTGGAGCTGGTGGTCTCCTGGTTTGTCTGGAGCCACCATCTGCTCTCCGACCAGACGCAGCCCGGGTGGATGAAACTCCTCTCGGGTGAGCTGATCACCGCCTTCGAACTGGTGACCTCCGGGATCGCCGTCTTCTGCACCCTGGCCACGCTCTGGCAGGCGCGCCCCCTCACGATGACGATGCCCCTCAAGTTCCTGCTGGGCGGGATCGTCGGGTTCGGCCTGGGGGTGCCGGCCGGCATCCTCCAAGCCGACCTGGGGATGAACCGCGTCCTGCACAACACCCAGTGGGTGATCGGCGCCCATGCCCACATGCAAATCCTGGTCGGGCTCTCCTGCACCCTGTTCGCCGCGCTCTATACGATCTTTCCGCTGGTGACCAAGCGCGAAATCAAGAGCCTGGTCCTCTCCAACTTCCATTTCTGGTGCCAGATGATCGGGGGGATCGGCATGTCGGTGGCGATGGGGTTTGCCGGACTCGACGGAATGCTGCGCCGGACCCTGTACATTGGTGATGCCTCCTACCTCAGCGAGATGTATCTGGCGGCCTGCTTCGGCGCGGTTCTGATGGTCGGCTACCTCGCCCTGATGGTCAATCTGATCCGCTCACTCGGCGTGCGGACCCTGGTCTCGCTGTTTGTCACACTACCCCCCGAGAAGCGGGACTGGCCGCGAGAGGCAGTTGTCCGCCCGTAACTTATGGTCTGATCCACCCGACAGAATTTACCTCTTCGTCATCACCCCTTCATTTCACGGCAACATACCCCGGTTATCTTCCTCATAGTCATGAGAGAGACGTTTGGCACATACTGCCGATCCTTGAACCTACACCGACTATTGAATCCATTGGGGGTTCATTCCCCGCGGCTTACCGCGTGTTCGTCATACCGGCGGAAGCCGGTATCCAAGGGCCAGACTGGATTCCGTGTCAAGCACGGAATGACGGGCCAGAACGAAAGACGATACCCCGCAGCTTGGTGGGGGCAGTTCATTGCTCGCATGAAGAACATTGAGAAAAGGAGGAGAGGGTATGTCTGGAACAACCGATCACCTTTGGGGCATTATCCTGGCAGGCGGCGAGGGGAAGAGGCTTCGGCCCTTCATCCGGTCGCGTTTCGGTTCTGATCGGCCGAAGCAGTACTGTACACTTTTCGGCAGCCGTTCAATGCTCCGGCACACGCTGTATCGTGCCGAGCGGCTCATC
>NSJM01000052.1 GCA_002634395.1 Candidatus Methylomirabilis sp. | reverse complement strand
AGGGTAGAGACCTAGATCCTTCAGTTTCTCTTGCGTCGGCACACCTTGGGGGTCCCAGCCTCGAAGGCGATAGTATTCCGGAAGCATCTCGCCGAGGCGGGCCACCTTCCCCTTGGCCGGTCCCGCTGGAATCGGCTCCTTCAAGATGCGATGAGGCAGGGTGTCGTCTTTGGCGCTGAGGCCGGCCCTGAGGTTAAAGAGCCGTTCGAGGTTCCAGATCCGCTCGCCGATCGTGAGAACTTCCTCCACCGTATAGCCGGCGTCCGTCGCCAGCTCCAACATGGCGTGCAGATCCGCTGGTCCCAGGGCAAAGGTAGTGAATACGCACGTGCCGGTCGAATCGACAAAGGCGGTGGCGTCCTGGGACGCTTTGGCAAGCGCCGCCTTCCCCTCGGTGGTGAAGGGATCCATCTTGTGCGGAACACCGAATACCTCAGCCGCGATGGTGTAGCCGCGCAGGTGACAAGCACCCCGGTTAGAGGTCGCATACGCCAGTCCGATCCCTTGAGCCCCTCGCCCGTCGTACGCAGCAAACGCCTGCCGTTTGACCCCCATGAACAGCTCAGGGTGGCCGTACCGCTCGGCGAGCCGCGCGCCGCCTAGCGCCAGAATCGCGCCAAACCCGTCTCCCCTGCCCAGCTTTTCCGTCATCTCCACCAGCGCATCCGCATCGCCGAACCGAAGTGGGCGGCCGATCTCACGCTCCGGGATGTAGCCCCGCTCGAACAGCTCCATAGCGGTCGCGATGGCCACCCCTGCCTCGATCGTATCCATTCCCAGCTCATTACACAGGTAGCCCGCCTTGGTGACGGCAGCCAGATCGTCCACACCGGTCATAGCGCCAAGGCCCCAGACGGTCTCGTACTCCGGCCCCTCGCCAGACCCCTTGAACGTTCCGGTCTTCACCTCGGTCACTCGCGCGCAGGCGATGGTGCAGGCGAAGCAGCCCTTGTTCCGGATCAGGATCTGGTCATGGATGGTCTCGCCGCTGATCCGGTCGGCGCCGGCAAACTGGCCGAACTGGAAATTGTTGGTCGGCATGAAGCCGTGAGCATTAATGACGTTTACAATCCCTGGCGTTCCGTACGTCGGCAGCCCCTCACCCGAGCCGTGATCTGCCTTGAGCTTCGCCACAGCCTCCAAACACGCCCGCATAAATGCCTGGGGATGCGCGACCTTCACCGACCGGGTGCCACGGAAGACGACGGCCTTCAGGTTTTTCGACCCCATCACCGCGCCCACACCGGAGCGCCCTGCAGCCCGATGCTTGTCGTTAATTACGGCGGCGGTCAGGCTCAACGTCTCGCCGGCCGGCCCGATGCTCAAGATCTTGGCCTCGGCGCTGGTGGCGCCGCGGAGGATGTCCTCGGTAGTATGCGTCGACTGTCCCCAGACCTGGGCGGCATCCCGAATCTCCACCCGGTCGTTATTAATCCAGAGGTAGACCGGATGCGGCGCCTTGCCCTCCACAATCACCAGGTCGTACCCGGCGTACTTCATCTCCGCCCCGACGTACCCGCCGGAATTGGAGCAGGCGATGGCACCGGTAAGCGGAGACTTGGTCACCACCATGTACCGGCCACCGGTCGGGGCGTTCGTACCGGTGAGCGGGCCGGTGGCGAGGATCAGTTTATTAGCCGGCCCAAGCGGATCGAGCGTCGGGTCGATCTCATCGTAGAGGATCCTCGTCGCCAGGCCGCGACCGCCGATGTACGCCCTGGCGAGTTGTGGGTCCAGCGGCTCCTTCGCCACGCTGCCGTTGCTCAGGTTGACCCTGAGGATCGTCCCGATCCAGCCCATCAGCCTGCTACCTCCTTGTAGACTTCCTTCATCCGAAGAGCGGTGGCGGCCTGCTTGGCCTTGGGACCCTCGTCCTCATCGGTGAAGAGCAACGCCTTTGGCGTGCAGAACTTCACGCACTCCGGATCGCCGTCGACAGAGAGGCAGAGATCGCACTTCTCGGCCTTGCCATGGTCGGCATACAGCTCTATCGCCCCAAACGGGCAGGCCAGAACGCACATCTTGCAGCCGACGCATTTGTCGTCGACCACGTAGTACGCCATGTAGTCGTCGTTGCGAAGAATGGCGGTAGTGGGGCAGATTTTTGCGCACCAGGCTTCGCTGCATTGGGTGCAGGCGGTGGGGATGTAGACCGCTTCTTCAAGGAAGATGCTGACCTTGATGCGTGATCTGGCGGGGTTGAACTCGCCGGTGTGCTTCACCGAGCAGGCCAGCTCACAGGCCCGGCAGGCGGTACACCGTTCGGGGATGATGCTGAGGATCTTTGCCATGTTAGCCTCCGTCTACTCTGAACGGATTGCGACCTTCTTCATCTAACCCCACGCCGTCACCCCTGTCAAGGGGATTCAGAGCGCGCCACGAAGTCTGCCCCTACACGCCATAACTTTCCCTTGACGCCACTCAAGCAGCAAGGCTAGAGTCTCTTTCATGAGGTTCCAGCGCAAGTTGCTGCTCGGTTTCTCGCTCATGGTCGTCCCCGTGCTCCTGATCAGCGCCCAGGCTATCTGGAATAATCGGGAGGAACGAGGCGCCCTCAGAGCCCTCGGCGAAAGTATGGCGAGGACCCGCAAGTATGCCGACCTCGAAACGATCCTGTTCCGCCAGAGCCGCCAAGTCTGGGGGTTTCTCACCGGAATAGACCACGAGGCGCAGACAGAGTTCCACCGGCTGGAGCCGGAAATCCATGAGCGCCTCCGCCAGTGGAAGCTGACACTGACGCCCGACGAAATGGATCTCGCCACAGACGTCGAGCAACTCCACGCTCAGATGTTCGACATCGGCAAGCACATCATCGTCCTCTATCAATCCGGACAGCGGAAGGCAGCGCTCGCCCTGGCCAATACGGAACTGAAAGGCCGGCTCCTGCCAGCCCTCAGCGCGAAGAATAAAGAGGTGTATGGCGCCGCTCGTGCACACAGCCTGCAACGGGCTTACGCCAGGCTGGAGGCGATCCTACAGACGGAGCAGCGCCTGCTCTCGTTGGTGATCCTGCTTGCCTCGGTCCTCGGGGTGACCGCATCGATCCTGATCTCCAGGGGGCTGGCGCGTCCGATTCATCAGCTCAAGGCGGCAATGGAGGTGGTGGGAGCGGGCCACTTGGATCACGAGGTGGCGGTCCGCTCGAAGGACGAGATCGGCGAGTTAGCCCAGGCGTTCGCCGGGATGACCGAGAACCTGAAACGTTCCCATGAATCGATGGCCTGGCTTAACCGCGAACTGGAAGCCAAAATCAAGAAACTGGAAGAGACCCAGGCGCAACTCATCCAATCCGAAAAACTGGCCTCCATCGGCGAGATGTCAGCCGCAGTCGCCCACGGCTTGCGCAATCCTCTGGCGAGCCTGAGGGCTGCGGCCCAGGTTACCCTACACCACGTGGGTGAGGAACCTGTGGCACAGGCGCACCTGAAGATGGTCATCGCCGAGGTGGACCGACTGGACCGCCGCATCACCCATCTACTCAGCTTCTCGCGCCCGGGACCCCTTCGTCCCCTGCCGGAACAGCTCCCGAGGCTGATTGATGACCTCTTACCCGCCTTCGCCGGGCCGCTCAGGGATCGTGGTGTCCGGCTTGAGATTGACCTGGAGAGCGATCTGCCGGACGTCTATGTCGATCCTATTCAGGTGGAGCAAGCACTAGGCGAGATCCTCTCCAATGCCCTCGATGCCATGCCTAATGGTGGATCTGTCACGATTCGGGGGCACGGTGAGCCGGAAAAGGGCAAGTCCGGATCCGTGGTCCTGGAGATCGCCGATACCGGGGATGGGATTGCCGCGCCACTGCTCCCGTCGGTCTGTGATCCATTTTTCACGACGCGGGCGGATGGAACCGGCCTTGGTCTCGCCATTGCCAAACGGTATGTAACGCAGAATGGCGGCCATCTGGACATCGCCAGTACTCCTGGATCTGGAACCACGGTGCGAATCACCCTTCCCGCATCAGCGAGTGACCAGGACAGGACCGCATGAACCCCTCGACGCTGTTAATTGTGGACGATGAGCGCACCTTGGCCCGCTCGATCAAGTTGTTTATGTCCGAGCAAGGGTACGAGGCAGAAGTTGCTGAGAACGCCGATAAGGCGCTGGATCTGTTGGATCGCCTCCGTCCAGATCTGGTCTTCCTGGATGTTTGCCTGCCGGGACTGAGCGGCATCGAACTGCTGAAAAGAATCAAAGAGTTCGACCGCAATATTGCCGTCATTGTCATGACCGCCTATAGCTCCATTGAAGGGGCGGTGGAAGCGGTCAAGCTTGGGGCGTTCGACTACATCAAGAAACCGGTCGATCTGGATGAGTTGAAGCTGCTGGCCGACCGGGCGTGTGAGAGCTCTCGATTGCGGCAGGAGCTCTCCTACTACCGCGAGCGGGACGTCCGGGAGCTTCCCTTCATGGGGATCATCGGTAAATGTAACGCGATCCGCGAGATCATCGCGAGAATCCGGCAAATCGCCGCCCTGGAGGAGCCCCCACCCATTCTGATCACTGGGGAGACGGGAACCGGAAAGGGGTTGGTGGCGCGCACATTACACCGCCAAAGCCGGCGCGCGTCACGCGCCTTCATCGAGATCAACTGCACGGCGCTACCCGCCACGTTGATGGAGGCCGAGCTGTTCGGCTACGAGCGGGGGGCGTTTACGGACGCCAAGGAATCAAAGATGGGCCTATTCGAGGCCGCTGATGGGGGGTTCCTCTACCTGGACGAGGTGGGGGACACCGAACTCCCCCTTCAAGGCAAGCTACTTCGAGCCGTCGAGGAGGGGGTGATCCGACGGGTCGGGGGGCTACGGGATCGACGGGTCGATGTCAACATTGTTGCCGCCACCCATCGGGATCTTGAACACGAGGTCAAGGCCGCCAGATTCAGGAAGGACCTGTACTATCGGCTCGCCGTCATCACCATCGATCTTCCGCCACTTCGCGAGCGAGGCGAAGATATCCTGATGCTCGCCACCCACTTCCTGGAGACATTCAACGCCAAGTACGGTAAGGTGATCCGAGCGATCGACGACAGGGCGGCCCGCATTCTGTGCGAGTATCCCTGGCCCGGCAACATTCGAGAACTGAGCCACGTGATCGAGCGGGCGGTCCTGTGGAGCCGCGGGGAACGTCTGTCTGTCGAACAGCTCTCCCTGACCCCCTCACCGCAGACCACGCCGCCTGGCGCCCTGCCTGCTGCTGATCTTGCCCAAGAGCCACTCCCCCCTGGGGGGATCGACCTGGTTGCGTGGGAGCGGTCGTTGGTTGAACAGGCGTTAAAGGAAAGCGGCGGCAATAAGACGAAGGCGGCCAAGCTACTCCACCTCAGTCGGGATACCCTCCGCTATCGGCTGAAGAAGTTCGGCCTATCCTGGCCCTGATTCGTTCTCAGGCCTTCGATCAAGGGAGAACTGGTTTGTCGGACACACCTGACACGCAGAGGGGGAAAAAGAGAATGGATACCGACGCCCTTGTCATGGGAGGTTTGACAATCCTGATGGTCGTGTGGGCCTTTACGAGAGGGAAAGATGTGCCGTTACGGGGCCTTCAGGCAGGGTTGGGGATGCTCCGGGAGGTCTGGCTTCCACTGTTGTTCGGCTTCTGTCTGGCCGGTCTCTTCGAGGTGCTCGTCCCGCGGGAATTGCTCGTCAAATGGATGGGCGAAGAGTCCGGCTTTCAGGGCATCCTGCTCGGGTGGCTGGTAGGCCTACTGATGCCCGGCGGGCCGTATGTCGTCTTCCCTGTGGCCGCCTCGCTCTTGAAGGAGGGGGTAGGGGTCGGACCGTTGCTCACCTTCATCACCGCCAAGTCGCTCCTCTCGCCGATACGGATGTTTACCTGGGAAGTCCCATTCCTTGGCTGGGCCTTTGTCACGGCCAGGACGGTTCCGAGCCTACTCCTGCCCCCGATCGTCGGTATTATCGGCCAGCGCCTCTTCGCCCTGTTCCCCCGATTGTAACTTGGCACCCAGGACACACCCATGACATGGCAACCCCTGCGCACTCGGGAGACAGCAGGCCAGGGTGATGACGTGAGGACTGCGTCGGAGCAGCCATGCGACATGGCTCAGGACAGGCCGCATGAGGAGCCGGTGAGGCTGCCCATCGAGGACGTCCTCGACCTGCACGCCTTTGCGCCAAAAGAGATCACCTCGGTGGTCGAAGAGTATTTGTGGCAGTGTCGTCAGGCGGGGCTGTTAGAGGTTCGGGTGATTCACGGGAAGGGAACCGGTACGCAGCGGGCAATCGTCAGGCGACTTCTGACGAACCATCCCGATGTCCTGTCCTGTGCCGATGCGCCGCTACAGGCCGGAGGTTGGGGGGCGACAGTGGTCCGTCTTAAGCCGTTCGGCAGTTAGTGCAAGTTCTCGCAGAAGTGCGCGAAGAGGATCCTGGCTCGCCGGTTGAGTGCGTCGATTCTGGCTGGAAGCTGTTCAAGGATCGTATCGGGCCGGATATAGTCCTTGACCCCATCCAGCTCCTGCGCAAAGATCCTGACCCAGTCGGAGGCCATCGACGACGTAATCTCGAGGTGAAACAGCAGACCGTAGACGTTGCGACCGATCGAAAAGGCCTGACACTTATAGAGCGCCGACCTGGCAAGGTTGACTGCGCCAGGCGGCGTATCGAAATACTCGCCGTGCCACTCGAACACCTCAATCGACTCTGGGAACCCACCGAACAGCCGATCGTACCGCGCCGCCATAGTGAGCTGGATCGGGTACCAGCCAATCTCCTTGCGCGGCCCCAGGCGGATCATCCCGCCGGCCGCCTTGGCGATGAGCTGTGAGCCGAGGCAAATGCCCAATGTGGGAAAATCGCGCTCCAGCGCCTCTTTTAGGAGTCGATCCTCTTCCCTCAACCACGGGTAATCCGCTTCGTCATTGACACTCATCGGCCCGCCCATGACCAGCAGCCCGGAAAACGGCGACAGATCCTCCGGCGCCCGATCGCCCTCGTACAACCTCACCGTCTCCACCGGCCGCTTCTGCGCCTGGAGCACCTCAAGGAAAATACCGGGGGTCTCGCATCCGATGTGCTGGAACACCAAGAGTGGTTTCACGCACTGCTCTCCCTACCTTAGTTGACCGTACCTAGGTTCGCCATGGGTGATCTGGAAGATCGGACAGTCCGACAACCTCAACACCAGCCTTTGCGACAAGATGATCATTCTCAACCGAACTGCCGCTCACGCCAATCCCTCCGATAAGGACGCCTTCTCTGTTCACAATGGGAAGTCCTCCAGGAAAAGTAATTAATCCTTCATTGGAGTGCTCAATCCCAAACAGCGGACCAGCGGGCTGAGAGAGCTTGCCGATCTGTCCCGTTGGCATCCCGAAGAAACAGGCGGTCTTGGCCTTTTTGATCGCAATGTCGATACTTCCGACCCAGGCATCATTCATCCGCGCAAAGGCTTTCAGGCTGGCCCCGGAATCCACGACCGCAATACACATCTGGGTGCCGATTTCCTCTGCTTTCTTGATGGCGGCCTCAACAGCCTGCTGCGCCTCTTCAAAAGTCACATGCATCGTCTTCTCCTTCCATTGGGGTTATTCTCAGAACCACCCACGGTACTTGAAATATACTCCCATCGCCACTCCAACGGCAATCATCGTCAGCAACGCATACATCCAGCCGAGTGAACTTTCGAGCCAGGGCAGGTTGGGAAAATTCATTCCAAAGAAGCCGGTAATGAGCAGGAAAGGAATGGCTATGGTTGCCCAGAAGGTCAGGCTCTTCATGATTTCATTGGTATGATTGGCGGTGGCGGAAAGATGGACGTCAAGCACGCCGGTGAGGATGTCGCGATAGGTTTCAGCAAAATCAAGAGCACGGACGATGTGGTCGTAGATATTGCGGAAATACGGCTGTTGCGAACGGAACCATGGTTCGGTGCGGTAGAGAAGATGATTAATCGCCTCGCGCCCAGCCAGGGCCACGCGGCGGAAATCAATCAACGCGCGGCGGAGCGCAAAGATATCTGCCAGCAGCCGGGGCGTGGGATTCTCGAGGATCTGCTCCTCGATTTGCTCGATGCGGTCCTCCACGGTGTCGAGCACGGGCAGATACTGGTCGGCCATGAAGTCGAGCATGGACTGAAACAGGCGGCCTGGATGGGCCATCGTGGGGTCGGAGCGAAATTTCGGCAGCACGGCCGCCACGGTGCGGCTGGGCGTGGGGCCTTCGCGGACGCTCACCAGAAAATTCTTGCCGACAAAGAAATCAATCTCGCCAAACCAGCACTCCTGTTTCTCCGGGTTAAAGTGAATGGAGTTGAAAATCACGAACAGGTGGCCGTCATACTCTTCGAGCTTAGCGCGCTGGCGGTGATTGCGGCAGTCCTCGATGGCCAACTCGTGCAGGCCAAGCTGAGCGGCCAGCTCGTCAAGCGCGGGGCCCTTGGGGTCGTCCACGTGATACCAGCAGAAGCCATTGCGCTCCCCGATCAGGCAGGAGGCAGCAGCAGAATCAGTCATCTTTGTCCCGTGAGTTCCTTGTTATTCATAAGGCTCTTCCATATCTTGTGTGGGTGAACTCTATTCCGATGCGTTCCCGGGTATGGCAGGACGCCGTCACTCTCTCGCCTCTCGGAGCGACCCTTCCGGTTGCGGACGGGCGGCAGCCTTCGGACATTCCCTCGCAGACTCGGTCAGTTTCCGGGTTCCTTCCCGGCCGCGACTCGCTGGGTCCCCGCTCCTCCGGCGACGTTCGTGCCGGCTCCTGCCATACCCACGCGATGTCGGAAGAGGCGTTAATATTGTGCTTCTTCTTGATTTATCGCCGAACGGATAGGACTGACCCGCCACGATCTGGCGTCACCGCGCCGTCGCGTCTAGTGCGTGTTGGGCGGTATCGCCATCACGGCTTACGGACCACCACATTACATCAAGGTGAACACGTGGCATACCTCTCTTTGCCGCTTCGGCTGCAGCTACCTGTTGGAATGCTGCGCTGAGCGATGGCGTCACGTGTTTCACTCCAGGCCACGGCGGTAGGACGCCTCGACCTGCAATACACCTGAGATGCTTTGCTGTAATCGAATCAAGAGGCAACTCAAAAAGCGCCTCTTGGATTCGAAGAGAGAACGTAGATTCGAGGTAAGTCGTGTACAGGCAATCGCGAAGAAAAATATTCAAGACCTTTCTCGCGATACCCCAGTGTCGCGCCTCGCGCGGCAACACAGCTCGCAATGCTTCAGTGGACTGATCCAGAGCCTCACCAAACGGTATCCGCGTATTCGGCCCGAACAATGCCAGATCGAGGGTCCTCAGAAAAGCGCGCGACGCAGCGACGGTACCGGCATTCCCCCGACCGCGAACTGTTGACGCGCCCACAGCAATGCGAGCTGCTCGACTTTGGATAGCTTGAAGAACTTCGCCCTCGGTCATAAATCGCGGCTGCAACGAATGCAGCCCAATTATTGATTAGCCTAGTCAGGCTATCAGCATTGGGCTGGGGCTAGTTACGTCCCTGGAACTCCAGCGATTGCCGCGATTCTCCAGCCGTTCTAGGAACTTGTCAAGGGTTTCCATGGAAAACGTCTGTTGCGTTATCGCGTCTTGCGTATGCTCCATCTCAAGGCCCCGGTAGTGGGTGTAGGTCGGGTTAGGCCATTAAGGCCGTAACCCGACGGCTCGCAGGAGGATGTCGGGTTACGCTACGCTAACCCGACCTACGCTGAAGATGCTGCACCGCATTATGCACCTATCGATTTTCGTGCGCCGTGGTACGGCACCGCGCGAGCCCTTGACATGCGAGTGGAAATCGATTGCCGATCACGAGGAACATGTTAGGATGGGGCAACGGGAGGCTGGGAAACATTGTGAAGATTGGAAGCAACGCAATGGCACGACCACCAGTGAAGGGCGCCCTCATCCATTACCACGAGATCGCCCTCAAGGGGAAAAACCGGGGCTTCTTTCTGAAGCAGCTTGAGGCCAATCTGCAGCTCGCCACGAGTGATCTCGACTGTGGCCCGCTCCGGCGGCCTGCCGGTCGGCTGTTTCTCACAATGGGCGAGGAGACCTCGTGGGAAGCCCTACGGCAGCGGCTAAGCCGGGTCTTTGGGATTGCGAATTTTTCCCCCGCCTTCACGATGGCGCCCAACCTGGAGATGCTCGCGAAGCAGATCGAAGAGGAAATCTCTGGCCGTTCATTTCGGAGCTTTCGCGTGGCGGCCCGCCGTGCCTTCAAGACCTTTCCGCAGACCTCTCAGGAGATCAACGAGATGATCGGGGCTAGGGTAAAGCACATCTCTGGCGCCAGCGTCGATCTCACCAATCCGGACCTGACCATCTACATTGAGCTACTACCCGCAGAGGCCTTTGTCTATTTCGAGAAGCTCTCGGGTCCTGGGGGCCTGCCGGTGGGAACTAGCGGGACTGTCGCGTGTCTGCTATCAGGCGGGATCGATTCGCCGGTTGCGGCCTATCGGATGATGAGACGGGGCTGTCGTGTCGTCTTCGTCCACTTCCATAGCCAGCCGTTTGCCGACCGAACCTCACAAGAAAAGGCAATCGAGCTGGTGCGGCTCCTTACCCGGTACCAGTTCGCCTCGCGCCTCTACCTGGTCCCCTTCGGTGAAATCCAGCAGGAGGTGGTCTCTCGCGTGACGGGGCGCCTGAGGGTCCTTGTGTATCGACGGCTGATGCTGCGGATCGCCGAACAGATCGGCATAAAGGAAGGCGCCCAAGCCCTGGTAACTGGCGAAAGTCTCGGTCAGGTGTCGTCACAAACCATTGAAAATATCGCTACCATCGAACAGGCATCCACCCTGCTGATTCTTCGGCCCTTGATCGGAATGGACAAGGACGAGATCACATTGCAGGCGCAGCAGATTGGTTGTTACGATGTCTCTATCATCCCCGACCAAGACTGCTGTTCGATGTTTCTGCCAAGGCAGGTGGCAACGCGCACGACTCACCACGAGGTCGAATTCGCCGAGCGCCCCCTTGACCTGGAGCGACTCGTGGCGCAGGGACTCTCTCCTGCACACTCGCTCGAGCTGTCGTTTCCCGGTCGGTAGGGGCACGTTGCAACGCGCCCCTACTTCTTCGGCTGATACTTCGGAACCGCCACTGCGCGGATGAAGGCGATGATGTCCTTGATCTCCTTGTCGTTAAGCATGTTGCTGTAGCCGGTCATCAGCGGGCTTAGCTTCTCGGCTGCGCTGCCATTCTTGATAACATTGGTCAATTGCGCGTCGGTTCTGGCATTCATATACGTACCGTCCGCAAAGTTCCGCGGCTTTGGATTCAGAGAGGCGGCTGCCAACCCGTCTCCCTTACCCGTTGGACCATGACACGGAGCACAGAAGGTCATATACTTCTCGGGAGCCTTGGGTTCGATATTGGCTGACGCGGCTGCTTCGGCCCCTACTGCGGAGCTTACGATCAAAGCAGTTAACAGCATCACTTGCACGATCGCTTTACTCGCCATCGCTACCTCCTGTGAAGTGGTTTTCCACTCATCGCATACAATACGTAACTCACATCTTATCGAATTCTGCGCTCCAGATGTCCCTCTGTCAAGAGGAAGTTGACCCATCCTTGAGAAGCCCAAAATCTGTTGACTTTTCATGTGATTCCGGCTAGGTTGAGCCCGATTCGGGTATTGTTTGGTAATGTGGAGAGAGAGGCACGATGACGTACGCCTATTTCAAAGGGCAGTTCGTTTCGCTTGATCAAGCCAAGGTCAGCATCCAGAACAATACCTTCCAGTATGGAACCGGCATCTTTGAGGGAATCCGAGCCTACTGGAACCCGGATGAGGGACAGCTTTATGTGTTCCGCATGGAAGAACACTACGTCCGACTGCTCAGGAACTGCCGGGTCCTGAAGCTCACAATCGGTAAGGACGAGAAGGAGTTATCGGAAATCACCCTCGAATTGCTCAAGAAAAATCATCCCGAAACCGACACCTATATCCGGCCGATTGCGTATGTCGATTCTGATGGGATCGGTCCAAAATTTATCGGCTATTCGACCGGTTTCGCCATGTACACCCTCCCGCTTGGCGACTACATCAATGTCTCAAGCGGAATCAAGGTAGGTTTCTCATCCTGGCGCCGGATCAACGATAACAGCATCCCGGCCCGTTGCAAGGTGACCGGCGGCTATGTCAACTCCGCCCTCGCCAAGACCGAGGCGCTCGAACATGGCTACGATGAGGCGATCTTCCTCACCGAGAAGGGCTTTATCTCTGAAGGATCAGCGGAGAATATCTTTCTCGTCAGGGGGGGAAAGTTGATCACGCCTGCCCTGTCCGAGGATATCCTGGAAGGGATCACGCGCGAAACAGTGATCGAGCTGGCTCGGGAGGAGTTGGGCATCGAGACGATCGAGCGGCCCATCGGGAGGACGGAACTGTACGTCGCCGATGAGGCGTTTCTCTGCGGGACGGGCGCCCAGGTCTCGCCGATGATCGAGGTGGATAAGCGACCGCTGGGTACCGGCAGGATCGGGCCGATCACCTCAAAGATTCAGGCGCTCTATTTCGACGTAGTGAAAGGAAAACAAAAGAAGTACGCGCACTGGCTGACGCCGGTCTATTAGATACAAGGGTTTAGGGTTGTAGGGTTTAGGAAGATCCCCCCATCTGTTGGCGAAAGTACTCGATAGTAAGCGCCAGCCCTTCAGCGATCTGCACCTTCGGTTCCCAGCCTAGTTTCGCCCTTGCCAAACCAATATCCGGTTGACGAACACGAGGGTCGTCCAGCGGTAACGGGCAGAACTCAATGCCCGTGGTGAACCCTATCGAATCAGCAGACGACTCACCAACTCCCCTCAAGACCATGTGGGCCAGCTCGCCGACCGTAAATTCGTTCGGGTTCCCAATATTCACCGGGTTGACCTCGCCCGATAGCAGCAGCCGATAGAGTCCTTCAACCATATCAGAGACGTAACAGAAGCTTCGAGTCTGCGATCCGTCGCCATATACCGTCAACGGCTTACCTCGGAGTGCCTGGTTGATGAAGTTGGATACAACCCTACCATCATTAGGCCGCATCCGCGGACCATATGTATTGAAGATCCTGACGATTCGGGTGTCGAGACCATGATACCGGTGATACGCCATGGTTATCGCCTCAGCAAACCGCTTCGCCTCGTCGTACACCCCCCGAGGGCCGACCGGATTCACGTTTCCCCAGTACTCCTCCCGCTGGGGGTGGATCTCCGGGTCGCCGTAGACCTCTGAAGTCGAGGCCAGCAGAAAGCGGGCGCCCTTAGCCTTGGCCAAGCCCAAGGCCTTGTGGGTGCCAAGGGAACCGACCTTGAGGGTCTGAATCGGGAAGCGTTGATAATCGACAGGACTGGCCGGTGAGGCGAAATGGAGTACATAATCCAGCGGGCCGTCGATGTACAGATACTCGGTGACGTCCAGCTTGATAAAGCGGAAGGCCTCATGTCCAATCAGATGAGCGATGTTGTCCATCAGGCCGGTGATCAGGTTATCAAGACAGACGACCTCGTGTCCTTCCTCGATCAAGCGATCGCACAGGTGAGAACCCAGGAATCCGGTGCCCCCCGTAATCAGCGTACGCGGCATAAAACCCCCTTCATCGTCCCATCCCCAGGTATTCGAACCCCATGGCCTTCATCTTTAGGGGATCGAACAGATTCCGGCCGTCCAGCATCAAAGGTCGACGCATGAGGGTCCTGACCCGTGGCAGGTCAAGGTCCCCAAACTCTTTCCACTCCGTCGCCACGACGAGTGCATCGGCACCAGAAGCTACCTCGTAAGGGTCCTGGCAGTAGAGGAGCGAGGGGAGTTGCTGCCGCACCCTCTCCATCGCCTTCGGATCGTAGGCCTTGACGGCCACACCCTCCGCCAGAAGCCGGTGGATAAGGGCAAGCGCAGGAGAGTACCGCACGTCGTCCGTATCCGGTTTGAACGCCAGCCCCCAAACGCCGATAACCTTTTCCTTCAGGATCCAGAGGTGATCCTTCAGCTTCTTGATCGCCTGCACAATCCTTAACTCGTTAATTCGATCAACCTCTCGAAGTAGACCAAAATCGTATCCGCACTTCTCCGCAATCTTCACAAACGCCTGAAGATCTTTTGGGAAGCAAAACCCTCCAAAGCCGAGCCCCGCGTTCAGGAAGGCGCGTCCGATCCGCCGGTCGAGCCCCATCCCCTCTGCCACTCGCTCAACATCGGCGCCGACCAGTTCACAGAGATCCGCCACACTATTGATGAAGGAGATCTTCATGGCCAGAAATGAGTTTGAGGCATGCTTGATCAGCTCAGCACTCTTGATGTCCGTAACTACAAACGGTATGGGTCCAGCTTCCCTGCATACGCCGTGGGTGGGGCAGGTGAAGTCGCCGCTCACAATCGGTTCATACAGATCCCGCAACAGCCGCTCCGCTCGAGGATGCCCCACCCCAACCACGATTCTATCGGGATGCAGGAAATCCTCAACGGCTGAACCCTCCCGAAGGAATTCGGGGTTGGAGGCGACATCGAACCGATCGTCCTTACCTCCCCCATAGACCTTGAGCGTCTTCTCAATCCACATCCCGGTTTGAACGGGCACCGTGCTCTTCTCCACCACCAGCTTGTAGGCAGACGACAGCTCCCCGATCTGTCGCGCTACCTGCTCCACCGCTGAAAGATCCGCATCTCCGTCCTCCAGTGGCGGCGTCCCGACGCAGATGAAGATCACCGTCGCAGCCTCGATCCCTTCCTTGAGGTCAGTGGTAAAGGACAGGCGACCCTCCCGCCGGTTTCGCGTGACCAGATTGTCGAGCCCAGGCTCGAAAATCGGCATCCGGCCCTGTTTCAGGGTCGCGATCTTCTCTAAGTCGTCATCCACACAGACCACGCGGTGACCGATTTCCGCGAGGCATGCCCCGGTGACGAGGCCGACGTACCCCGTCCCCACGATGCAGATCTCCACCAACCCTACCTCCCCACGCTTTGCTCTGATTCGGGCAAAGCCCCGGCGTAGCACGTCAAGTCAACATCCGCCATCATCTCAATCAACTCGCGAAAGTCGACCGCCGACGGGCTCTGCTGCAATATCAACCACATCGTCCTCACATGGTCGCCCGTATACCCTCCTCCGCGCAGTCATTGAGACTTCCTCGCAATCCTTCTGACCTCCTGAACTCGCTCCCTGGGACAGACCAGCACACCGTCCTTGGATGCCACCACAATTATCCCAGACAGTCCAACGGTCGCCACTCGCAGCCCGGTCGAGACAATGACTGACTGCGTGGTGTCCAGGGACTGCACCTCACCCACGATCACATTGCCGCTATCGTCCACCGGCAGTACCCGAGCCAGCGCATCCCAAGCCCCTAGATCGTCCCAAGCGAAATTGGCCTCGACCATCGCGACACCTTCCGTCATCCGTTCCAATACCCCGTAGTCCACCGACTGCTTTTGAAATGCGCCATACTCCCGGACCAGTGCCTCCTGCGATCCCCAAGACTCACGGATACGGCAGAGGCCGGCCCATACTTGCGGCATATGCCTAGCAAACAGATGTTGAATCGCGCCATTCCGCCAGAGAAAAATGCCGCTGTTCCAGTAGTGGTACCCGTCTGTTGATAAACGCTCAGCCGTCTGCCGATCCGGTTTCTCCAGAAATCGACGGACGCGAAAAGCGCCGGGAGACGAAGCAAGCGGCTCACCGACCTCCAGATACCCGTACCCGGTCTCCGGCCTGGCAGGAGGAATCCCGAACATCACAACCCAGTCCTGGTGTAAAGCGAGCAGTCTAATCGCCCGCCGCAGGACTACTGCAAAGGCTTCGCCGTCCGGAACATAGTGATCCGCCGGCAGGACGATCATGATCGCGTCGGGATCAAGACGATCAAGATGCAGTGAGGCGAGACCGATAGCTGCTGCCGTGTCTCTTCCCTGTGGCTCGAGCAGCAGATTGGCTACGGGGAGCTCGGGGAGTTGCTCCCGGACAAGGTCGGCGTGTCTCTCCTCAACTATTACGACAATCTGCGTCCATGGCAGCAAGAGCCGCACCCGTCGGACCGTTGCCTGCAGGAGCGACTCGCTCCCCACCAGACGAAGAAAGGCCTTGGGTTGTGCTTCGGTACTAATCGGCCAAAAGCGCTCACCCCTCCCGCCGGCGAGCACCACTGCGAAGATGTGCGTGTTACTGCCCGTCACTCCGCCCGTAGTCATCCTGAAATCGGACAATATCATCTTCCCCGAGGTAGGCGCCGTTTTGAACTTCAATGATGATAAGCAGGTGTGGTCCAGGATTCTCGAGTCGGTGATCTGTCCCTGCCGGGACGAACGTCGACTCCTGGATCTGAACGAACGAGGTCCGATCCCCGATGCTCATCTTGGCCGTGCCGGCCACGACAATCCAATGCTCGCTTCGATGAGCGTGACGCTGCAGGCTCAGGCGATGTCCAGGGCTGACCTCAATCCGTTTGACCTTGTACCCTTCTCCCTCCCCAAGGACTGTCCAGCGTCCCCAGGGGCGCGTTTCGGTCAGTACGGTCTGCATGCGATCCCTCGTTTATTACTGAGATACGTGCGAGAGGTCCCCGTATGTCTTCTGGTAATACTCCCGATACGCCCCCTCCTTGATGCGCGTCCACCAGGTCACGTGGCCCTCATACCAGCCGACTGTTTCCTTAAGCCCGGTCTCAAAGGGAATGTGAGGGCTCCAGCCTAGCGCCTGCCCCAGCTTAGACGTATCGAGGGCGTACCTCCGATCATGCCCGAGCCGGTCCCTGACGTGCGCGATCAATGTATCGGGCTTGCCAAGCGTCCTCAGGATGAAGCGCGCGACGTCAGTGTTGGCCCGCTCGCAGTTACCGCCGATATTGTACACCTCCCCGGAGACTCCGTTCTTCAGAATCAGCGCCAATGCCTCACAATGGTCCTGCACGTGCAGCCAATCTCGGACGTGAAGGCCGTCGCCATAGAGCGGAAGCGGTTCACCGACGAGGGCGTTAGTAATAAAGAGTGGAATCACTTTCTCCGGGAACTGGTAGGGGCCATAGTTGTTAGAACTCCGGGTGATGATGACCGGCAACCCGTAGGTGCGAAAGTAAGCCGAGGCCAGAAGGTCCCCCGCCGCCTTGCTGGCGGCATAAGGGCTGTTTGGGCAGATAGGACTCTCCTCCGTAAAGCAACCGGACGGCCCGAGAGAACCGTACACCTCATCGGTAGACACCTGCACCATCCTTGGGACGTGATGTCGTCGGCACGCCTCTAACATCACCTGCGTCCCAAGCACATTGGTCTCCACGAATGCCCTCGCATCCTGAATACTTCGATCCACGTGCGATTCAGCCGCGAAGTTCATCAGCGCATCGAATCCCTCCTTCAGCAACTCATCCACCAACTCAACGTCGCAGATGCTCCCCTTGATAAACCGGTATCGGGAATCGCGCTCAATGTCGGCTAGGTTTTCGAGGTTACCGGCGTAGGTCAGCTTGTCGAGATTCACGACACGGCAAGCCGGATCTGTTGCCAGAAGATAACGAATGAAGTTTGACCCGATAAAGCCGGCCCCACCGGTCACGAGGATCCGCATGGCTACCCCAGCCTCACTGCCCAATCGTATGGGATATCCGGACTATCGTAGGGGATCCGAAACTCATCAGGCTCCTGATAATTGAAGAGTTCGGTTGGAAAATTCATAATTGCCGACATTTGGTCGCCCACAGGCTTATACCCATGAATTACAAGGGGCGGGATCTTGACCAACATCGGATTCTGCTCACCAATAAAGAACTCATTGATCAGGCCCTTGGTGGGAGAGTCGTCGCGAGGATCGAACAGAACGACCTTCGACATCCCGAGGACTCCTGCAAAGTGGTCGGTTTGCTTCTTGTGGTAGTGCCACCCTTTTACCACTCCTGGGTAGGCAGCCGTAATGTACGCCTGTCCAAACCGTTCGAACTCCTCCCAGTCGCTACGAAGCAGCTCTGTCAGGAAACCGCGTTCATCAGGAATCCGGCGCAACACCCTGGTTTTCACACCATTAATAAGCGTCATCGCACCTCAACTTTGAACGTTGAACCTTGCACCTTGAACCATGAACTTTGAACTTTTTTACACCAACCCCACCTGACTGCTGTCCCCAAGCATCAATCGATAGGCCTTCGGCTTCCCGTCGGACCGGAACACCTGGACGCTCTTCCCGATAAGACTATCCTCCAACCTCCCGCCGATATCGGTAATCCGGCACCGGTCCAGGATGATGCTATGCTCGATCTCGCTGCCCTGCACCAGTGTGTCATGAGAGATGGAGGTAAACGGCCCAATGTAGGAGTTGATGATGCGGCAGCGCTTACCGATGATGACCGGCCCTCGAATGGTACTGGCCACAACGCTCGCCCCCCGCTCTACGACCACCTTTCCGATCAGGTGTGAGGCCTCGTCCACTTCTCCCTCTACCATGGAGGCGATCGCCTCCAACATGATCCTGTTGGCTTCGAGCATATCTTCAAGCTTCCCCGTGTCTTTCCACCAGCCGCTGATAATATGGGGATGGACCTGATATCCTTTGTCGATCAGGTACTGGATGGCATCGGTGATCTCCAGCTCGCCCCGCTGCGAAGGCTGTATGGCGTGAACCGCCTCAAAGATCGTATGGTCGAACATGTAGACACCCACGAGCGCCAGATCGCTTTTAGGGTGCGCCGGCTTCTCCTCCAGAGAGATCACCTGACCATCTCGAAGCTCCGCCACACCGAACCGCTGCGGGTCACGAACCTTTGCCAAAAGGATCTGAGAGTTGGCGCCCAACCGCTTGAACTCTTCTACCAGGGAGCAAATCCCGTCCTTAACTAGGTTATCCCCCAGATACATCACAAAGGGATGATTGTCCAGAAACGGCTCAGCGATCTTGACGGCATGGGCGAGTCCAAGGGGTGCTTCCTGCTCAATATACGAAACATCGAGACCCCATTGTCTCCCATCCCCAACCGCATCCTGAATCTCGCGCTTCGTATCGCCGACCACGATCCCAACCTCCTGGATCTTGGCCTCCGCCATCGCCTCCAAGGCATAGAAGAGGATTGGCTTATTGGCGATCGGCACGAGCTGTTTAGCACTGGTATGGGTAATCGGACGCAGGCGGGTCCCTTTGCCCCCGCTCAAGATTAATGCCTTCATGGAGTGTCCTCGGCCACGTTCAGCACTATTTCATCACACAAGCCGACATGCAATACGTGTTGTGATGGTGAAGTCCGATCTGGAGGAAAAAAACATCGCTTGTTGTAAGACGAATGGAATTGTACGGAAGGGGCCTCGGCTTGTCAATTTTGAATATTCGGCTATGGCTGGATTCGGCATGGGACAGCTCTGGAGGATCGGAGGGCTATGGTGCCGTACGTATCGATCGACTGCGGAGGCGCCGGAACCTGAAACAAATAATTATCCCAACCAGATGAGCAGCTTTGCAACATACCTCATCATGATCATAGAGGCTAACAACATGCCAAATCCTAGAATCATATTAAGATTACGCCGCATTTCAGGTTTCATGCCTCTTCCTCATTTACACCAACGACCGTTGGCCCTCTAGACTGCTCAGGTCCCGCCAAACCCGATGGTCACCGTACCCTTCTCGACAATGACAGGAACATCGCGTGAGCCTTTCGATATCTCCAACATCTGTGCTAGCGCCTTCGGGTCCTGCTTGACATTGAGGTAGGTGAACGGGACATTCCGCTTGGCGAACTCTTCCCGGGCCGCCGAGGTGTAGGGTCAGGTATCCTTCCCGTAGATGACGACTGATACCTCCATCTGCCTCCTCCATTCTCTCAATTCCGCCTAACTTTATCGCGTTAGATCCGCGTTAGAGCCCGGTCAGCTTCAGTGGTTAACCGCTCGTATGCAAGCTTGATGTCGCGCATCTGCGGGTAGAGCTCCTGAATCTTCTCGTGGGGAAGTGGGATTATCCGGCTCAGCTCAGTCAGTCGCTCCCCAACCAGCTTAGCCTGTCTGAGGATTTCAAACGTCTTTCTGGCCGGCGGGGTGAGCGTTGCACCCTCCAGGAGGGCAAGCATCCCGTCCTCATCTCGTGCCTGACATAATTCGTCCAACTGCCGCACTTGGGT
>NSJM01000051.1 GCA_002634395.1 Candidatus Methylomirabilis sp. | reverse complement strand
ATGTACACAAGAAAGGAGGTGATCCAGTGGGCTTATCGTTAACCATCTGGACATGTGAGGTGATTGTAACGTAGGCGTATCCTCCTCACCGGATCGACTGCCTATGGATTTCCGCCTACGGAATTTCAGCAGTCACCGAGCCCTGAAGCCTTGGCCTTGTCCAGCCAAGCCCCGTGGTGCAGTCGCGGGGAAGCGCTTCGGGGCTTTTTATTTGTTGACGACAACTTGAGCAGTGTGCCCTGGAAGAAACCGTGATCGCGCACACCTTGACTTCGCTCTCCCCCTACTTGATTTGCAGGCTCTCTCGTAGCCGCATCATCGGGTCCTTCAACCAACCGTCGGCACTACCCTTTTCCTCCCGGTTCCAGGACTCACCGAAGGCATCATACTCAATCCAGAAGACCCGATTATTGTAGAAGTGAACTCGTAGAATCTCTACGTAGCCAGGCTTCGCCCCTGGGATCCATCGTCCCCAGACTTCCTGCTTCAGGTCCATCGGACCTTGCGAGGAAACAAGCTTTGAGACCTGCTCGCGGGTCATACCCGGCACAAGTGTCTGATACACTTGGCGTGTAGGCATGGCGGCCAGCGGCGCTTGCTGTGCGAAGGCTGGGACTGCTGCACTCAATATCAGTACCAGCAATACCATGCTGGCTGTTCGGATCATGCTGTCCTCCTTCTGTCCAAGTATGATATGTGACAACAATGAGCTTCGATCTTGGATCGTTAATCGACTATCTAAAATCGCCTTTCTTCTCATCATTCAGCTTCGGCGCAAGCCCTGATGAGGGGGTAGGCGATGATTGCATCAGCTTTTCTAACGATTCAACCCTACTCTTAAACTGCTCGCTCATAAGCTTGCCCTCTTCCGGGGTTCCAATGACATGAGGTGTGATCAGGATGATGAGTTCCTCCCGACGGAGCGACTCAGAGGTTCCACGGAACAGATACCCGAGCAGCGGGATCGAGCTTAGAAACGGGATACCGCTGTAGCCTTTCGACTTATCCGTCCGGATAATCCCTGCAATGAGCAGTGACTGGCCATCCTGCACCACCACCGCCGTCTTTGTTGTCACCTTGCTGAACGAGTCACCACCCTCAGCAGCAACGGCCTCACTAGAAATACTCAGATTCTCCGTCTCGACGTCCAGGGTGACCAATCGCTTCTCATTCACATGCGGCTTGATCTTCAGGATAATCCCGATATCCTTGCGTTGGAACGTGCTGAAAAGATTGGAGGAGGTGCCATCCACGCTACTGCTGGTAGTCCCTAGGGTCTGTACTCCGGTGGGAATCGGGACCTCCGAGCCGATCTGGATGGCAGCCTCCTTGTTGTTGGCCGTAAGCAGGTGGGGGTTGGCCAGGACCTCTGCTTTCGACACCTTAACAAGATTATTTACGACCACGCGAAACTTGTCCTTGTCTACAAAAGCAAGAGTAAGACCGGTAGCTGGAGCTTCGCCTTTCTGCACAACTCCAGCGATCGCGGTCGCGAGGGGCGCAACGCCATATGCCCCCGTAATGAGGAATTGACCACTCCGGATAATCTCCTCCAGGCTAAAGCGAAAACTGTCGTCCAAAGTGATCCCGGCGAGCATGAGCTCAATCAGGACCTGTTTCGGGACGATGTCGAGCTGTTTGATCGTCGCCTCGATGATCTCGTAGTTTCGGGGCGAGGTCTTGATGATCAGCGCATTGTTTGTCTCGTCGGGCACGATGGTCACGTCTCCAACTACTTCTCCAGGTGCCGCCTCAGCGCCTAACGGGAGCGCCGCCCCTGCTGACGGCTGACCGGGGGCCGGTAGGGGCTGGGAGGGTGGTTGACCGGGGACCGGCGCTGGAGGCGGCGGCGCCCCCGGCGTCAGACCTGCGCCGGGCTGGCCTGGCCGAGCTGCAGACGTCGCACCCCGCACCAGATCTCGCCGTCCGTACAGGGTATTGAGAGGGTATTCGCCAGCTCGGCGGCTTTGGCGTTTTCTACGAAATAGACAAAGATCCGCTGGATATTATCCCGCTTAGATGGGACGTCAAGGGCCTTGACAGTGTCAAGCAATCTCTGGATTGTTGAGTTGAAGCCGGCGATGATCAGGCTGTTGGTCTCCTTATGAACCAGCATCTTGGCGCCTTTAGCCAGGAACGGCTGTAGAAGCTTTGTCATCTCGTCGGCAGAGAGGTAGTCGAGTCGTACGATCTGGGTTACATACCGCTCCCGTTCCTCATCACGCTCTTTTCCTATCTGCACGTCCTGCGGTTCCTGCTGGGCGACGGCGATCGGGACAATTTTATAATATGAGCCCTCCTTCACTGCCGCCAGATTATTGACCCCCAGCACCGATTCCATGATGGAGAAGACTTCACTGGCTGGAACTCTGGTCGTCGTCCGCATCGTCACGTTCGCCTTGACACCGGGGCCGATAATAAAGTTGATCCCAGTGATATCGGCAATCGATCGGAGAACCAGCTCCAGGTCAGCGTTGTCAAAATTCAGCGAAACATATCGGGGCGCTCCCGGCTGCGTGGGTCCGCCTTTCGCCGCGCCATCAGGGCGAACTCCCGCTCCCGTCAAGGAGGTGGGAGCGCCTTCTTTGATATCTGTTGAGGGTACGGGTGCAGGCTGAGGCTCTGCCGTCCCGGGGGAAGCCGCGTCCTCTGTCTCTTCTGCGTCTTCTGTTTCTTCTGCATCTTCCTCTTCTTGCTCCGCCTCCACTTCCTGCCGACGCACAGGCGGCGTGGCGGTCGCCGGCGAAGCGGGCGCAGACGTCGGCGCCTTGGCTTCGATCCTCGAAGGCAATATCTCCGCTTCGGCCCTGGAATATTCTAATGTCTGAAGGGCGGCACAAGCAGGGAGAAACACCGCAATCATTAACATTGCAAGAAGCGCTTTTCGGATAGTCAATACTCCCTCCTTCCTCGTGTTTAGCGGTTCAGGCCTGAGTCTCCTTCGATAGCAGGTCAATCAGGGCTGTCGCATACCCTGCTGCGCCGATCTCCGCTGCTCCAGCCTCTCCCGCCGCTCCCTCAACCGCTCATCACGACGTCTCCGCATCTCCTCGTTGCCAGAAACCTCTTCAGGAGCAGGCCGCTGGCTTGGTCCTGGCAATTGCGCAGGGACTCCAGCCCGATCGGCAACAGGTGCTGATGCCTGTGCGGGGACCGCGGATGTGGATTCAATAGCTGCTTTCAACATAATCTCGCGCGCCGTATCGCCGCGCTTGAAGATAATCCTATCCTCCTTGATTTCGGTAACGATCCCACCTGCCACCTCTTGGCCCGTTGTATAGATATTCGCTTTGCCCTTGTCGCTCAGGATCGCCCGGCGCTCTTGATCAACCAGGATGGTACCAACAAGCGTTGGAAGCGGTGGGGGAGGCGGACTTGCGCCCAGCGGTCGCACGGGCATTGGCGGAGGCTGCTTAAACGGATTCTTCTCTAACAGGACATCGAATTGCACTAAAGGGGGGCGAGCGGTCGGGTTATAATCAAGCGCCTCCGCCTCCGGCAACGGTTTCGTGACGGTTGGGCTTGGAGCGGGCGTCGCTGGAGCGACCCACGTCCTGACTAGGGTAGCCGTCATCAGTACCGCAATGAGACCCAGGAGGATATTCAACAGTCTAATGGGCTTAAGCACTGGGGCCTTTCTCTTCCAATTCCATGGTGTATCCGCTAACCACTATAGTCACCTGCAGCTCGGCGCCTGGTCTTGGAAAACTTGCGTTGACCATAAGCTTGGGCACAGTCAGGAGCTTTCCGGCGCTTTCAATCTTGTACAGGAAGTCGCGAAGTTTCCTTAGATCCGCATTTAGGGAGAGTTCTACCGCAATCTGCGTGAATCCCTCTGCCTTCTTCGGCTGGTGGATACTTTCACTGACAATGGTGACCCCACTCTCCCCAGCCACCTTGTGCAGCATCGTCTGAAGCTCGGCCGCAGCAAGCGTCAACTTCTCACCAGGCAACAGTCGCTGTTGCAGTTGCTTATACAGCCCTTCAGCTTCAGCGAATTTCTTCTCGTACCGCCTCTTTCCCTCCACAACCAGTTGGAACCGTTCAAGGGCCTGGAGTCTGTCCCGGTACTCGCCTCGAACCTGCATTTGACTTGAAATAACTGGAACGATGGCGTAATTAATGGCGAGAAAAGCCACCAAGGCGGCTCCTCCCGCTATGAGAATCCTGCGTTCACGGGAGGAGATGGTCATGGGCGCTTCTCCTTCCTGGCCTCAAGGAGCGCCTTGATCTGAAACTCTTGCCCTTCAGCGCCTCGCTGGGCAACAGGCGAGGTGAATTGAGCGTTTTCGAAGAGTGGCGATTGCTCCAGAATCGAGATCAGATCGGAGGCAGAACCGGTGATGATACCGCCGATCTTGGCTTCTCGCTTCTCGACCGTAAAGAGCGTGAGAGTCACGCCCTTCGGCAGAACCTGGAACAATTCGCGCAGCACATCCAGCTTCCTGACCTCCTCTCGGTCAATGGTCTCCAGGGTAGTAATTTGGCCGACGAGGGAGGCTACCTCTCCCTTGAGCGACTCCACCTTAGCCGCCTCGGCCTGCACCCGATTCAACATGACGGTCAGTTCCGCCAAAGCCCGGCGCTCCCGAATCGCCCCGTTCACCAGATACGCGAGACCTAAGGCTACAATAAGGGCCACGAGCCGAAAGGTCATCGCAAGGCTGGGATCGCGGCGAGGAGGGACCAGCTCTTTGGGCAACAGGTCGATGTCGAGCGGAAGCGTGACAAGTCCGTTCAGCGCAAGCCCAACAGCCATGCCAAGAGAATGAGCCACCTGAGGATCTACGCCTTTTGCCTTGATCCGTCGGAAGGGCTGGAGGAACTCCACCTCAAGACCGGTCCGTTCGGCCAGGTGGCGCAACAGGTCTCCCCTGCCCACACCCGTTCCTGCGATGGAGATTCGCCCTGCCTGCCGGCCGCCATCGGCTTCCCGGTGAGCGAAAAGGGTAGAAATCTCTGGCGCCAGCACATCGATTGGCGCGGCTTGGCCGAGGGTCAGGTATCGGGAGTATCGAAAGATTCCCTGCTTGGCCAGACCCAGCTCAGCCTCCCCATTTCGCAGATCGATGAGGGCCCTCAGGGGCTCCGCGCCTCGGTCCTGGTTGTAGAGAAGGGCGTTGAGCGACGCGACCGTCGAGACGCCCACAGCGGTCGGTGTGATCCCTGCCTCCTGCAGCAGAGTGAGGTATCGACCGACCTCCTCTTTCCTGGCCGCGGCCAACAGGACAGTCGCCTTTTCGGCATCGCGCTCAAGCACTTGGAAGTCGTACTGCGCCTCCTCTGGAGGAAAGGGGACGTGTCGTTCAACCTCGTAGTCCAGAATCCCCTTCATCTCCTCTTCATCCACCGCAGGCATGCTGATCAAGCGCATCGTGACGAGGCGTCGAGGCAGGCCAACCGCCACAAAGACGGGACGCTTGGGTAACCGGGTCACGAGGCCCGCCAGCTTCTCTTTGAGAACTTCTGGCCTGTCTTTCTCTCCGGCCGGCAGCTCTTCGATGCCCCAATCGAGGAGCTGAACCTGCCCAAACGCTTTGCTCAACAAGGCATGGCAGAGCAGGCCACCCCGAATATCGATGCCCAGGCTGACTTTCGGTCTTGGGATCAGCTCGCCGAGCGTCATGAACTGCCCTGCACGGGATTCAGGCTCCAGAGCCTGATGGAGAGCTTCGGTCGACCTTGACCAGGCATCCCGTCGTTTTGGAGGATGGCGGCCACGCGAACGGTGAGCCTCGATCCCGTCATCCGCGCAGCCGATTCGACGGAAAAGTTTTTCGAGCTCACCGTGGCAGTCTGACTGAGTTCTGCGAGAATCTGCTGCGGGTTCGCTGGGCCCGGCTGGCCTCCAGGCACCACCGCGAACCCCTGCCGACCGCCCCCAAAGATGGCATTGATGAGGCTGGTGAACGTCCCCACGTCCTTGAATGGCTGCAGGGTGCGCCGGTCGAGAACGGCCTTGACCTCTGCCGCCGTCAGCCCCAGTGCCATCAAGACCTCGGGACTGGCAGTATTGACATTCACCCTCCCGGAGGAATGGATCGACAAGTACCTGGCAACCCCAAGGGACTCGCCGCGCTGAAGCTCGCGTTCCCACGGAAGCAGAGCCTCCAGTTCAGCCCGCCTCTGCAAATTGGCGACGTTGCCGTACAGGATCTCCGGCGTTATCCCTTTGACCAGGAGCAGTTCGTCGATGGTATCGAAGTCCCCATTCTTCGCCCGGTATGGGCTGGGGAGGGACAGGTAGTAGTCGTCCTCGACGCCACTCACGCGATGGAGAGTGTCGGCGTCGCGCCAGTCCTGGATCGAATCAACGATGGTAGAAAGCAGCTTGTCATCCGTGACGCCCGAGTTGGAGAACAGCCGGCGAAGCATCGCGTCGTATTGCGGGCTGATCTGCCCGTTCAGGGGGATCTTGCTCTCCTCATCTCTAACCGCCACCCAGTAATGCCCACCGCCCAACGCCACATTCTCATAGGCGG
The DNA here is from genome assembly GCA_002634395.1 of Candidatus Methylomirabilis sp. GTDB lineage: Bacteria > Methylomirabilota > Methylomirabilia > Methylomirabilales > Methylomirabilaceae > Methylomirabilis > Methylomirabilis tolerans. The sequence continues at coordinate 13,612 of NSJM01000051.1, read as the reverse complement.
CCGGGTTGACACGCCAGTGCTCGTCTAAGGCGTCGTAACTCTTCGAGTCTGGCGGGACATCTCGATCGGCATTGATGATCTCCGCAGCCGCCCGGTAGGCACCGGCCTCCGCCAGGTAGTAGGCTTCTGCCTGCTGCCTGAAGTTGCCGGCCGCGGCTAGTTCCGTGCGCATCGAAAAGGTAAAGGCCGTAAACACGACACTCAGAAATGTCAGGATCCAAAGCACGACTACAAGCGCCAATCCACGCTGGTTAGAAACGGGTGTGGGGTGTGGGGTGTGGGGTGTCGAATTCCACACCTTGAACGTTGAACCTTGAACATTGAACCTTGAACGTTGAACCTTGAACGTTGTGTTCACAACGTTCGCCCTACTTGTACCGGAAAGACCAGCGGCGGCAGGATCAATTCACGAACCCCCTGCGATCTCGTCTGTCTAATCGTGAGGGTAAGCTCGACGGCCAGCGGCATACGATCAGAGCCCTTCAGGGCGCGCTGCCCAGGGGAAGGGATCGATCCCTGCATTGCGGGCTGAACCGTCCCATCCTGGGAAGGGTCCCAAAAATCGCGCCAAATGGGGGGGAGGTTTTCCTCCAGTCTGCCCTCCGGCACCAGGTACCGAAAGCGCGCCTGCAACACCCGCTCATCGAGCGGCTTGACCGACTCCTCGAGCGAGGCGGATGTCTGAGCAGCAAGGGGATAGCTTCCTGTGGCCACCAGTCCCCGATCAGGCTCGACGGCATAGGCCACGATCCTGATCATGTGGCTGAATGGTTCAGCCCCGTAGCTCTGCGGGAGCGTCGCAAACTCGAGAGAGTCGGACTTGCCATGAAAGGCGATGGCATCCTTGTCCTGCGCTTTCACACGCAAAGGATATATCATCGTCAGGTCTCGTGCGAGGGTATCGATAAGGGTGCGATTGCGCTGACTCTCTTCCGCCCGCGCCTCCCCGCTCTCCCACGACTTGGCTCCAACCTGGATCGCACCCAGCACGGCGACAAAGATAAGCGACAGGATTGTCAGCGAGATCAGGACTTCGATCAAGGTAAAGCCCCCCTCGTAGCGGCCTAACGGGGGTCGGGGGTCCGGAGTCGGGGGTCGGGTTCGAACTCGGAACGTTGAACGTTGAGACATTACTGCCTCTACCTGCCGGAGGGCGAAGCGGCATAGGTCTGACCCAACTTCTTCTCGTCCACCACCATCCTCAGGGTCTGAAGGTCCACAGATTTCTCTCCACGACGGCCAAGCCAACTGACGCGGACCCGCACACTATAGAGCCGACCGGGGAGTTCTTCCTCCTGCGCGAGCGGCTGGACCTCAGAGGTCCAACGAAATCCCCCGTCGAACTCCCCTGTGTCTGCCGAGCCCGCAAGGTTCCGCGTCACGGCGACCTCAGCCATTTTCTGCCGAGCCAGCAGGACCGCCTGAGTGTAGTCCTCGGACGCCTTCGCCGAGCGAACCCCAGTGGCTAACAGCTCCATGGCCAAGGCGAACCCGATGCCCAGAATGGCCAAGGCAACAATGACCTCGAGCAACGTGAAACCGCGCTCTGACCTCGCACTTCGCATCTCGCACGCCACATCTCCCCGTGCTCTCCTTTTATAGGAGGGGGGTGGGGGGATTTCGTGCTTCGCGCTATGTTCACGCATTCTCTGCGGTGCTGATGCGAATCCGCCCAACCGATGGATCCACAACAATCCGATATGCTCGCCCCTTCTCATCGGACAGATCGATTGCGCCGCCCGTCGAGCTCCCCTGCGGGAAGAAGGCAATACCGCCACGCTCATCTGACCCAAGGGGACCGGTGGCGAGGAGAACAGACTTCAGGCTTACACCAGGCGGGAGGGAACGGACCCGAGCTTGCCGCATCAGAGCCCGCTGTTCCGGGTCTTCGACCGTAGCCACCTGGTCGATACCGCTCAGACGCCCGACAATCCAGTCGGGTCCCCTCAACCAGTAGCGATTGGTCTGCCGGTCAAGTACCACCTCCAATACATCCTGGTTGGCGATCGCCTGCGTTCTGGCAAATCGGCAGAGGGCGGCGATATCTCTTGCCGAGGCTTTGAGCTGAGCCTGTCCGAATGAACGGCTGAAAGCTGGTGCGACCAACACTGTCACCAGCGTGAGGATGAACAATACGACGGTGAGTTCGAGGAGCGTAAATCCACTCGCACCCCGCACCGTTCTATTGTTCAACCCGCTCTCCTGCCCGCTTGATGCCTGCCCAGCTCACGATATCCTGATTCTCCCCGTCGCCACCCGCTGTACCATCACCGCCATAGGAGATGATATCGTAATCGCCATGCTCCCCTGGAGACTTATAGACATAGGGGTGTACCCAGGGATCTAACGGGATCTCCTGCTTCTTAAGATAGGGCCCATCCCAGTTCTCAACCGCGCCAGGATTGACCAGGAGCGCCCTCAACCCTTCCTCACTGTTTGGGTAGCGGCCAATGTCCAGCCGAAAGTTGTCCAAGGCGGCGCCTAACAGCTCAATTTGGGCTTGGGCTGCCGCTTGCTTGCCCTTCCCCACCCTGCCGAACAGCTTCGGCCCGACAAGGGCAGCCAGCAACCCAATGATGATGATGACGACCAGCAACTCGATGAGGGTGAAGCCAGCCTGATTACGGTGCGAGGTCCTGACCCTCGCTTTTTGCCATGCCTGGATACCTTCAACTTGCTGAATTCTCACGCTCGGCTCCTTTTATTGATCCCACAATCCATCTATGCTTCACTTTCACACCCCGCACCGTACTTAGAGCGGAAGCTCATTGATGCTAAATATCGCCAGCAGCATCGACAGCACGATGAAGCCGACAATGAGGCCGAGGGACAGGATCAGGACCGGCTCCAGCAACGAGGTTAAGCGCTTGACCGTCCGCCGCACCCGGTCATCGTAGGTGTCGGCTACCCTGATCAGCATCTCCTCCAGCTTTCCGGTCTCTTCTCCCACCCTGGCCATATGGATGGAAAAGGAGGGAAAGGCGCCGGCGGCCCGCAGCGGGCCACTGATTCCTTCGCCCCGCTTTACCCCCTCTTGTAACCTGGACATGGCGCCGGCAATCACCCGATTGGTGACCGTCTCCTTGACGATGGAAACCGCGTTCAGGACAGGAACCCCGCTTTGAAGAAGTGTCCCAAACGTCCGGGCAAAGCGGGAGACCTCGATCTCCTGAATCAGGCCACCCAGCAGCGGTAGCGCCAACTTCCACTGGTCCCACTGCATCTTCCCCTGCTCAGTCTGCAGATAGGCCCGAAGACCAATCCAGCCAAGGACGATCAGTCCTACAAACACCCACCAGTAACCGGTCGTAAACCCACTGATCGCCAACAGTATCCTGGTCGGCAGCGGCATGAGCTGCTTAGTATCGGCAAAGATCTGGGCAAACCGTGGAATCACGAAGTTCATCATGACCACCACAGCACCGCCACCCACGAGGAGCAGCAGAATCGGATAGATAAGGGCCGACGTCACCTCGTCACGGACCGCTTTTGACCGCTCCATGAACCCTGCCAGACGGGATAGGATTACCTCAAGCACACCGCTCGCCTCCCCCGCCTTGACCATATTGACGTATAACCGGGAGAAGAGTCGGGGATGTTTGGCCAAACTGTCGGCAAATGAGCTACCCGCCTGGATGTCGGCCAGGGTGCCACGGAGAATCGACCGGAACCGTTGATTGTCGGTCAGGTCCAGCAGGATCGCCAAGCTCCGATCCAGTTCCATCCCGGCCTCGAGCAATGTGGCGAGCTGTTGTGTGAAAGCCAGGATATCTTGGGTGGATGGTCCCCTGGAAAGCTGGATCTGAAATCGGATCTGACCGGGTCGAGCCGCCACTGCGCCACCGGCCTGTCCAATCCTGATCGGGTAGTAGCCATTGGCCTGAAGCCACGCCACAACCGCCCGTTCATCGGCAGCCTCCATACTCCCCTGGATGATCTTGGCGGTACGATCAGTGGCGGTATATTGAAATGTCCCCATAGGCAAGTTTTACTCCTATTGACACCGAATTGCACCCATAGGTTTAGGACTATAGCAACTACCGATACACTGTCAATAGAATTTAGGCCCTGCAAGTTGCTTGAACCGGCCTCAAAAATACGGCAGAAAGGGGGTCCCCTTTCTGCCGTATTGACACAGGTCGCACGATATCTCGCATCGAGAAATGGCCCTGCTTACGCCTCCTCTTTGGTGACCCGGAGCAGGTCCTCCAGGGTCGTGATCCCCAACTCGACGTTCCGCCAACCATCCTCCCAGAGCGTCTTCATGCCAAGTTGGAGCGCCTTCTGCCGAATCATGTTAGAGTCGGCCTTCTCCAGAATCAACCGTTGAATCTCTTCGTTGATCACTAAGAACTCATAGATACCGCTGCGGCCATGGTATCCGGTAAAGTTACATGCGGCGCACCCCTTGCCTCGAAACACCTGCAGCGCTCCATCGACCTCGGTCTTCACCCCCATTCTCCGGACCGCAGCCGCATCCAAACGGTACGTCTCCTTGCACTCTGGGCAGATGACGCGAACCAGGCGTTGAGCCAGGACCGCTACCAGGACGCTGGAAACCAGGTAGTTTTCGATGCCCATGTCCAGGAGCCGAGTGATGGCACCAGGCGCGTCATTGGTATGCAGGGTGCTGAACACCAGATGCCCGGTCAGCGCCGAGTGGATGGCGATGTCCGCCGTCTCCGCATCGCGGATCTCTCCGACCATGATGACATCCGGATCCTGACGGACGATGGAGCGCAGACCGCTGGCGAAGGTCAGGCCGATCTTCGCCTTGACATGTATCTGATTGACTCCTTGGAGCTGGTACTCCACCGGGTCTTCGATGGTAATGATCTTCTTGTCGGCCGAGTTGATCTCGCTCAGCGCCGTGTAGAGGGTAGTCGTTTTGCCGCTCCCTGTGGGGCCAGTCACCAGGATCATTCCATGCGGCTTTCTGATAAGTCGCTGGAATTGCAAGCGAACATCTTCAGGCATGCCCATGTCCCCAAGGCTCAGGAGGAGGCTGCTGCGATCCAGAATTCGCATGACTACACTCTCACCGTGCAGCGTGGGAATCGTGGAGACCCGGAGGTCCAGGTCTTTACCCAGGATCTGGAGCCTGATTCGGCCGTCCTGTGGAAGCCGTCGCTCGGCGATGTTCATCTTGGCCATGATCTTGACACGGGAGATTACCGCCCGTTGTAGCCGCTTGGGAGGAGACTCTTGGTCCAGGAGTACTCCATCCACCCGATAGCGGATTCGAAACGCATCCTCAAACGGCTCGATATGGATATCGCTGGCTCTGGCCTCTATCGCCCGGGTAATAAGCAGGTTAACAAGCTGAATGACCGGGGCCTCGGAGGCCAGGTCGCGGAGGTGATCGACGTCTTCGCGATCCTCGCCGGATCCTCCGCCCTCGTCCTCACCATACCCCTTGACGATCTTCTCAAGCGTTGTCTGACCATCGCCATAATGCTGATCGATTGCCTCAAGGATCTCCCGCTCGTTGGCAATGCAGACGGTGACAGCGAGGCCGGTACTCAGTCGAAGGTCGTCCAGCGTATACGGGTCGGTCAGGTCGCTCATGGCGACGGCCAATACGCCATCCTTGGTCTCAATCGGAAAGACCTTATGCTCCCGCAGGTACTTCGGCGAAAGGCGCTCCCGAATCGGCACAGATGTAATAGAGAGGGAGGCGAGGGACAGGTAGGAAAGCGAAAATTGCTTAGCGAGGGCCTTCGCAATGTCCTCTTCCGAAAGGTACCCGAGTTCCACAATGGTCTCGCCCAACCGTTTGCCAAGCTCCCGCTGGTGGGCAAGTCCCCGCTGGAGCTGATCCCGCGTGAGCGAACCCTCACGGATCAGGATTTCGCCCAGCGGTTCGCGCACCCCACTCCACTGCCCACTACCCATTGTGTGATCCATTTATATGATATACAAACCTTCCGCCGCTGAATTCGTCCACGCCAGCCCAGAGATCATTGGCCGATCGGGCTAGTCGAATGATAGACCCGCCCTGAAGAACGTGTCAAGGACTTAACACCACCCAACAATACGGATAGACAGCGCAACCGATCCATATGTTTATCATCAGTTGGATAGTCCCCGCTCGTGTCACTGCGAGCGACCAACGGGAGCGCGGCAATCTCACCGTTGTACCCAGTGGCCACGGACCCCAACTACTGCGAGATTGCTTCGGTCGCTGTGCTTCCTCGCAATGACCCGCGAGGGAGACTTTCTAACCAATGACAGAGAAAGTCCAATCTCGTTTTAGGCAGATCGAATTCGCTTGACAGTTCGCGGATCTACCTGATAAACATGGCTCTTCGCATCTTCCGAGACACCCATTTCCTTTGTACGCATCAGTCTGTTCCTGAGTTCTGATCATGTGAGGGGGCCGAATGACAATGAGCGATCCTTCCTCGATCTGCCCGATCAGAAGTGAGCAGGTGACATGGAAAGCGCTCGAAGGCGAGAGCGTGCTCCTCCATCTCGAGACCGGCGTCTACTTCAGCCTCAATGAGACCGGGACCGCCGCGTGGGAACTGTTCGATGGAGCGACCTCGTTGGCAACGGTCGGTGACACTCTCTGCGCTCGATTCAATGTGTCGGCGGAACAGGCGCGACAAGACCTCTTCGAGTTAACACAAATGCTTCTGAAAGAAGAATTGGTGAAGATCCGTGAAAACCATTCGACGCCTTCGGGAACTGAGCAATCCTGAGGCGCTTCGGCTCTTCGCCTGGTCGCTTCTGACTGCCTTCCTGGCGGTAGCCCTCTTGCGCACCAGGAGGTTGCCTGCGCTGCTCCGCCACCTTGCCAGGCCGTCTTATGTTCGCGCCAACCAAAAGACGCATCCGGAACCCGATGTTCGCTCATTAGACCGGGTCCGGCGGTATAGCCATATGATCGTCACAAGCCTCCTCCGTTCTCGGCGTCCATGCCTGCTCCGCTCCCTGGTCGTCTACCGATACGGTTGCAAGCACGGTATCCCGGTCTCGATCCACTTTGGTGTGAGGCCCGGTATGGATGGGTTGGAAGGACATAGCTGGGTCACGCTTGACGGTACCCCATTGGGTGAATCGGAAGAAGGGTTGCGCCTATACGTGGCCGTCTATTCGCATTCTGCGGGTAGCAACGGGGTCAACCCCCATCAAGCCATGGCGATGGTAGTCGGGCAGCCATGATCGGACAGCTCATCGAAACAGGGTGCCGTGCCACACCCGGTCTTAACCGCTGGTACCTGGATCACTATGTCAGCATCAAGCGACTCGAAAAGCAGGTCCGTTGTCAACTGGGATTCCCCGCCCCCCCTTCCTCAGTCACGCTCCTCGTCACCTATGCCTGCAACTTCGGCTGCGAACACTGCGAATCGACCTCTCATCCCATGGCCGAGCGGGGGCTTTCGTTCGAAACCATCGCCAGACTGATTCGGGAGATGAGGGAAATGGGGGTTAAGGTCCTGATCATCTCGGGGGGCGAACCGCTCGTCCGGCCCGATCTATTCGAGATTATCGGAGTGGCCAATCGACAGGGCTTGAAGGTGCTCCTATGTACTAACGGCAGTCTGGTGGAGCAGCGATGGGAACAACTGGCGAGCGCACAACTGGACTGCGTCTTTACCAGCGTCGATGGCCTGGAGGAAACCAATGATCGGTTCCGGCGCCATCCGGGAGCCTTCAAGCAGACGTTTCGAGCTCTCGAGCTGTTCCAAACGATGGGCGTCAGAAGCCGGATGGTCAATACGATGGTACACCCTGACAACCTCGAGGAACTGGAGGAGCTTGGCGACTGGATCATGGATTCGGCTGCAACGGTCTGGCGGATCGCTCTGGCGCTCCCGTCAGGGAGGGCCAAGGGGCTGGAGCGCTTCTGCCTTACCGATGATCAGATCCGTTTAGTCCTGCGATTCATTCGGGATCGGCGTACACATTTCCCTGTATATCTGAGTGAGGAGGTTGGGTACGTTGGGCCGTGGGCCCTACAGGTTCGATCGAAGCCGTTCAGCTCCGGCGATGGGTTGAGTCACTTCGCCATCATGCCGACCGGCGATGTGATCGGATCGGGGGTGCTCCATGATGCCACCTATTCCGAAGGCAACGTCAAGGAACAGAGCCTGAAGGAAATTTGGCACCATGGCTTTCAGCGGTATCGGCAGCCGACCCTGCCCCAGGACTGTTATGCGTGCCGCCACCTGCACGCCTGTGGGGGCGGGACATTCGGAATGCGCGTGGGTGACCGTCACTGCAACAAACGACTCTGGGAAAAAGGAGGAAACACATGAAGGAAGTCCAGGCACAGAACGTCGGTGAGACCCATCCCAAGCAATCCTACACGAAACCGATGCTGACGAAGCACAAGCCACTGCGGGATATTACGGCGGGTAATGGCTCAATAATACCACAACCTCCAACACCGTAGTGTCCCAACGTTGTTGAAAACGCCTAATTCGCGATCGTAAATGGTTGATTCTTTTGGGTGACGATTCGTACATGCGTTTGAAATCGGTAACACCTTGACGTGGCCTCAATGCCGCGCCAAACAAGGGTCATGGACGATTTATGCATAAAACGTTGGGACACTACTGCCTCCAACATAATATTTTGAGTCTCCAAACTGGGCTGATATTGGGATGCGCGTGGGTGACCGTCACTGCAACAAACGACTCTGGGAAAAAGGAGGAAACACATGAAGGAAGTCCAGGCACAGAACGTCGGTGAGACCCATCCCAAGCAATCCTACACGAAACCGATGCTGACGAAGCACAAGCCACTGCGGGATATTACAGGCCAAGTGCTGAGCGGTGGCAATTAGCGAAGGGGGCTCTTCTGTATTCAGAATAGGTATCGATCTAAGTCTGCCTGATGGGTGGATCAGGCAAGCTCAAGGAGTGTCACAAGGAAGACGGTACGGCTCCCCCGTCACTGTCGGGTGGGACATTCGGAATGCGCGCGGGTGATCGTCACTGTCTGAAACGACTCTGGGAAGGAGGAGGAAAGCCATGAAGGAAGTCCAGGGACCGCACGTCCATGAGGCCGACCTGAAGACCCTCTATGTGAAGCCGACACTCACAAAGCACAAGCCGCTGCGGGACATCACGGCTGGCGGAGGCTCGCTCCCGGTATCGATGGATTAAGGGCGTTTCAGCGGACTGATGCTTACCGAGGCGGCATAGCCCTTGTAAACATACAGTCCAAGGGGCGAACTATTGAAGGGGATGCCTCGCCAACTCCAAAGCAGCGCCATCCGAAGCCGATGCCAGACGAAACACAACCCCCTTATTGGTTAGGCAAGGCGTGCCACAGAGCGTCTTGTCTTTTGCTTTTGGGCAGACCGCTCCGCTCGCGCCTCCCCTGTTAGGTTAGCGGACAGGCTTGAGGTAGTTTTGCACGGTGTATTCCCCGATCTTGCGTCCCATCGCGGCGCCCACTTCGCCAGAGGTGCGGTAATGCATGCCACCATAGACGCGTGCATTGATAACCTCTATGACGTAGTCGGAGAGCCGGACAAAACTACGGCGCACTCCGGGTGCCGTCGAGCTGGTCAGTGTGAATGTCGGCACCGCATCGCCGAACAAGGCTTCCAGCACACTGGCTGCCGCAGCCGCCGTGATGCAGTGGCCGCACGGATACTCGGGATGCATCGGCGTGACAATGAATGGCTCCCACGCCGGATCGCGTTCGGTCGCGTCATTGTCGTCGATGTCGCCGTTGCGAATCGCAGTCACCGGCCGCCAGAAGTGGTACGCGTACTTGGCGTCGTAAAACGCGATCCTCGCGTCAGCGGTCGCCATGGCGACCAACGCGAACACCCGCGCATTCTCCATTACATCGAGTTTTTTGGCCGCCGCGAGTTGCTGGACCATCGGATTGTAGATGCCCAGCCCGGTGAACTCCCAGAAACGGGCGAGGTCGGCCTGCTCCGCCGAGCGGGCGGAGCCTCTTGCTGCGCCCATGATCTTCACTTCGTTGTAGTCCTTCGCCCATTGCGCGCTTTGGAGGGAGTAGGGAGCCACAGGACGGAACTGGGAACCCTGCTTGAGGACGAACGGCATGGTATTGGCCATACTGAAACCGATGGGAAGCGTCGTGGGGACGTACGTGCCCGCTACAGTATACGGGCGATAGGTATTGGGCTCATCGGCTCCATCCTTGGTGCGCCACGCGAATATCTCCACCGCGACCTTTTCCCCGAGCTGGATGCCCTGCGACTTTGGTTCGCCATCCGGGATCGTCGCAAGCGAGGCATGGTAAAACGTCTCGAAGTCTTTTGCCTGGTTTGGATACAATCGGGTAAGGAGGAAGTAGGCGGCTGCCGCCGCAGCCGCTTCACGCGATGTGTTCGAGGCGACAGTCGGTTGCACCCGATACGGCGTGTAGCGCCGCTCGATCGCGTTGAGCGCATCAAACATGGCCACGTGCACCATCGCAGCATTCCTGCCCTGCATGACCCCCGCCTTAGCCTTTACGCCGGCGGATACCGTCTTTCTGTTCCAGTCACTGATGACGTCCGCATGTGCTATGCCTGCCAATACCACAAGCAACGAGGCAATCGCACTGATTCGCTTTATGGATTCCATAGTTCCCTCCTTCACGAAAAAGTCGAGTTCATGAGCGGCAACTTATCTGATCGGTCGGAGAGACAAAGAAACAAAAAAAGTCCGAGAACACGGGCTCACGCCTTGTCGCGGTTCAGTCTACCATATTCGTCCTCGATGCGTGTGTGTCGTTCATGCCGACCGGCGATGTGATCGGATCGGGGGTGCTCCATGATGCTACCTATTCCGAAGGCAACGTCAAGGAACAGAGCCTAAAGGAGATCTGGCACCATGGCTTTCAGCGGTATCGGCGGCCAATTCTGCTTGAGGCCTGCCATAATTGTCGCCACCTTCACCCCTGCGAGGGCGGGACGTTGGGAATGCGCGTGGGTGATCGTCACTGTCTGAAACGACTCTGGGAAGGAGAAAGCCGTGAAGGTAGTCGTCATAAAAGACTAGAGGCAGCCCTACACGAAACCAACGCTGACAAAGCACAAGCCGCTGCGGGATATCACGGTACGAGTCGTCTCAAATGGCCCGTCTGTTTAATTATGCTGGGAGGGTCTGCAGTGAGCGTGGTGTGGCCGCCCGTCCCCACGGTGGCAGCCGTATGCTCCTCATGCAACGATCGGAGACCCTCGCGGGTCGTCCAGCTCCTTGCTCACCACTGGCTCATGACCGGGGCACCGCCGTGGGGTCCCGGATAAGAGAAACGCAAGGGACCAATATAGAGTCGTAATGTTTTCTACATCTGATGTGTGTATACGGAGGACTTCTTCCATGGTTGCAGCGCCTCCTCCTATCGCTTTTCTTGACTTCGCGCACAGTCTTGAAGCCGCTTTCCGGAGGGCTGACTACGCTGAGTCGGCGTTCCCCGAGCTGGCAGTCGAGCACGTAGAGCGCGCACGCCTGCACGAGACCTTCGACCTCGGTGCGCTGGCGCGCTGGGTACTCGCGGGCTCCGCGCTGCCGCCGCAGCAGGATATTGCCGCGAAGTTTGGCGACCCGCCTATCACCGTGTGGGCAGGGCGCCGCTTTTTTGTCAGCGTGCTGGTGTGGCGCACCAGTACGACTAGCATTCACCAGCACGCCTTCACCGGGGCATTCCAGGTCTTGCAGGGTTCCAGTGTCCATTCTCGATTCGAATTCGATACGCGGCGCGTATTTAGTGAGGACCTGGCCATTGGGACATTGCGCAACGTCTGCGTGGAGCGCCTCGAGCGAGGGATGGTGCGCCCGATCCGGCCGTCAAATCAAGACATCCACGCCCTGTTCCACTTGGAGCACCCGTCAGTATCGCTCGTCGTGCGTACGTATCGGGACGAACGACATCCGACGCAGTACTCGTACTACCCACCGGGCCTAGCAATCTGGAGCCTGCGGCACGACGTCGAGCAGCGACGGGCTTGTCAGGTGGCGCGCATGCTGGTGGAAACCGACCCGGCGCAAGCGGAGTTCGCAGTGGGCGAATTGCTTCCAGAGATGCCGGCAGTGGACGGGTTCGCGCTGCTCAGTGAACTGTTTTCCGCGGGGGATCTCGGGCTCGCGCTGCGGGCCCTCGAGGCCGCTAAACCGCAGCTTGATGCCGAGTTGGCGGCGGCGTTTGAGGCGGCGCTGCACGAGCGTGACCGGCAGACCTGCTTGATACGTCGGCGCGCCTCGATCCGCGAACCGGATTTGCGCTACCTTTTGGCGATCCTGCTCAACGCGCCAACCCGCACGCACGCTCTTTCGCTCGCGGCGGCGCACACCCCAGGGCGGCCGGCTCCCGAGACGCTGGTTGGCTGGCTAGTGGCGCTGTCGCGCGTGACTTTGAAGCTGCAGGTCGGTGGTCAACCGTGGGAACCGAACGTACTCGGGCTACCGGCGGCGGACGACGCCTCGTGCGAAGCGCTGCGCGCGGTGCTCGCAGGCGAGCCTGCGCCCATCGGCAAACCCGGGGCATTCTATGCCGCGGTGCGATACGGGTCTACTTTTGCACCGCTGTTCCGTGAGTGAAGCTGATCGAACGCGCGACGCGCCCCGCTGCTTCAAGGTCCTGGAGCACCGCCTAGATGTGCCGTACCGCACTGTCTGAAACGACTCTGGGAAGGAGGAGGACACGCATGAAAAAGATGTTGTCGCCGAAGATCCGAAGATGCCTTACACGAAGCCGGCTCTCACCAAGCACCAGCCGTTGCGGGATATTACGGTCAGGGATCTCTGGACTACCCGTGGGTAAGGATGTAAGGTAGACAGTTGCTTGTCGAGACAGCATAACCTTTGGCATCGTAAACATACAATCCAAGGGAGGGGAACCAAATGAAGAACATCACTCCAAATCCGAAGGCGCCATACACGAAACCAACGCTGACAAAGCACAAGCCGCTGCGGGATATTACGGCCGGGGAGCCGGCATCTCTGACGGGATAAGGGTGTTGAAGTAAACTGCCGCGTCCTCAGTATCGTAAACATAGAGTCCAAGGAGCGAGCCAATGAAGGATGTCACGGCAACTCCAAAGCAGCCGCACACGAAACCAACGCTGACAAAGCACAAGCCGCTGCGGGATATTACCGGCGTCTTACAAAGTCCGGTTTAAGCGGTAGTGTCGTTCGCAAGATGAAAAGTATGATGACACAGACGTTTACTATCCACGGCATCGGCGTTCGGGTGGATACTGATATACCGTTGTTGGCCACCGCGATTGGTGAGCTGCTGCACCGGTTTGCCGATTTTCCTACGATGGACAGTCAGCCGCTGCGGTTCATTTATGAACGTAGCGGGAAGGCTCCGGATCCGCTTTCAAATGGATCATCCGACGGAGGCGGGCCGTTGCTCTTCTCAACCTCCTGGGAAAATGCCTTCGATCTTGCCGGGCGGCTGGGGCTCAACTGGGACGTCTATGGTCGAGATGGTGGTCTGTTGCTGGATTATCATCGGCGTGGTCGGCTACGACTTGACGTCTCGGAAGAGCTGCTCGAAGGATCACTCACTGAGCCGTTGGATCTCCACCCCGCACTGCTCCCCAGCATCTTCTTCTTTTTTCCACTTGCGCAGCTTCTGGCCCGGCGTGGACTCCATGTCATTCATGCAGCCGCACTGGAGCGGAACGGGT
>NSJM01000050.1 GCA_002634395.1 Candidatus Methylomirabilis sp. | reverse complement strand
CCCCCCCCACCGCTTCGGCGAGGAGCCTGTTCTTTTGCCTCATTGACCGTCAGCGCCCGGCCACCAACATCTCGCCCGTTTAAGGCCTGGATGGCGGCCTGAGCGTCGCTCTGGTTCTCCATTTCGACGAAGGCAAAGCCCCGAGGTCGTCCGGTATCCCGATCGGTGATGATCTTCACATCGGCGACCCGGCGACCGCCCTCTTCGAAGAGAGCGCGGAGTGCGGATGCATCCGTATCAAACGGGAGATTGCCTACATACACTCGTGTTCCCATGCGTTCGGAACTCCTTTCGTCGGCCTGCGGCCGACTTTTCACGGGTCGTTCGATTGGCGCCATCGTCATGGTCCCGCCTTCCATGACCGGCTGTATCCTCCCGGACCTACCCGGGGGGGTCTTAGAATTCTAACTGGTCGCGGCGAACCGCGCGAGCTGCCTGACGGCGAAGTCTGCGTGCGGCCTCGCGAACCTTTCGGCGACGCTTCTCCCCTGGTTTCTCGTAGTGCGCTCTTCGTTTCAGTTCCTTCAAGATCCCGTCGCGTAAGATGAGCTTCTTGAAGAGCCGAATAGCTGATTCGACCCCTCGACCGTCTACTTTGACCTCGAGAGGGCGATGCCGAGTCCCTTTGTCGTACCTCGAACCCCCGCTCGTTTCCTCAACGCCATCGTCAGGAGCCATTATCCCTCTTCATCACAGCGTCGCTTTCCGCTGACATGATTCACCGTCTTAGAAACGAAAATACCGCGAGCATGGGCCTCACGGTGTTTTCTGTAAACGTAAACGCAGCCCTCAGACCAAAAATCGATTTAGTATAAGCATCCCAGGCAAATGTGTCAAGGATAATCAGTCAAAACCCTGTCGACACCTTAACCAGTCCTTGCGCCCACCCTGATCCTGATGTATAAAAGAGGTGGCGAAAAAACAGATGGGGCTGCGTAAGCGACAGCCCGGCCCGAGGCAGGATGAAGAAGGAAGGTGCTACTCAGGTGTTTAGGCTGTAGGCTGTTAGCCGTTGTGCGTGGACCGAATCAAGACGCACCTCGTCGGCCGGCTCACACGCTCTAAGCTTGGTATCGTCTCGCATGGCCCGTTCCTACAGTCTATCTGAGTAGTGACGGAGGACGATGACATGCCGACTTCGGCCAAAGAACAATTTATAAATTTCGCTTTTTACAAGGTCGACTCGGCCTGGCGACGCCTTCCGAAAGAGGAGCGCGAGACAAGTAAAAAGGAGTTCAGCGCCGCGGTGGAGCAGTGGCGTGAACGAATGCTATTGATTTCGTACTCCACTGTAGGGCTGCGACCGGATACCGACTTTATGCTCTGGCGGATCGGCGACTCGCTGATGCTGTTTCAGGAGATGTCACGACAGCTCAACGAGACGGCGCTTGGTGCCTGTCTGACGACGCCGTATTCATATGTGGCCATGTCCAGGCGCTCGACCTATGTGGCCAGGCATCTCCATCCAGGCCAGGAGGGCCATCGCTCGACAATTATCCCCGGTGAGCATCAGTACCTGTTCGTCTATCCGTTCGTCAAGCAACGGGACTGGTACCTGCTGCCGCTCGATCGGCGTCAGGAGATGATGAATGTCCATATCAAGGTGGGCCATAAGTTTCCATCAGTGAAACTGAACACCACCTACTCATTCGGCCTTGATGATCAGGAGTTTGTAGTGGCGTTTGAAAGCGACAGACCGGCTGATTTTGTGGAGCTGATCATGGCGCTCCGTGAGACCGAAGCCAGTCGTTTCACCCTTCGCGATACACCGATCTTCACTTGCATTCAAAAGACCATTCACGAGACCCTGGACGACTTGGGCTAGAAAACGGACAGCGCATGGAGACACGTCTTATCCGGATCGGACATAGTCCGGACCCGGATGATGCATTTATGTTTTACGCCCTGGCCAAGGAGCGACTCCATACAGGCCAGTTTCGCTTTCAGCATATCCTTGAAGCAATCGAGGTTCTGAACAGTTGGGCGATGGAAGGCAGGCTGGAAGTGACAGCGATCTCGGCCCATGCGTACGCGTATGTAGCGGATCGCTACATACTGCTGCCCCATGGCGCCAGCATCGGACGGAACTACGGGCCGATTCTTGTGGCGAAGTGCGCGCTCGACCCTGCCGAACTCCGTGGCAAGCGAATTGCCGTTCCCGGTAGACTCACGACGGCATTCCTCGCGCTACGGCTCTATCTGAGTGAGTTTCAGGCCGTCGAGGTCCCCTTCGACCAGGTCTTCGAGGCAGTCGAAAGCGGCGAGGCGGATGCCGGGCTTGTCATCCACGAGGGGCAGCTCACCTTCGAGACCAGCGGTTTTACCAAGCTGCTGGATCTCGGAACCTGGTGGTACGAGCAGACCGCGCTGCCGTTGCCACTGGGAGCCAATGCTATCCGCAGGGATCTGGGTGAGCCGTGTTGTCTGGAAGTCTCGGGATACCTTCAGGCCAGTATCAACTATGGCCTGGCTCACCGACAGGAGGCACTCCAGTACGCCCTGCAGTTTGGTCGTGGATTAGATGCGGCTCTGGCCGATCGATTCGTCGGCATGTATGTGAACGAGGATACCCGTGCCTGGAATGAGGAAACCAGACGGGGCCTCGAACGTCTCCTGGATTTGGCATGGGAGCAGGGCGTGATTCCCAAGCACATTCAGCCGGAGTTCCTCCCCGGTTAAGCCCCTCACTCTCCTCGTTTCTTTATCCCCTCGATCCGATCCGACCCACAACTGCCGGCAACTGAACCCCTCTCCCGTCACTGTCCTTGACACCGTGCAACGACGGGTCTAAGCTCAGCTTGGCGGAAAAATACCGCAAGACACATTCTTAACTCCAGTCGGCGTGTCGTTCATCAACAGACTTTTAGCGAAGGAGGATTCGCAAATGAAACAGATTCTCGCATTGACCGGTGCCGTCACGAGTGCGCTGCTGTTCAGCACGTGGGCCTTTGCTCAATACCAACCCCCCGTCATCCCGACGGTGCCGACGATCTCGGACATCCAGACCGGGGTTGAACAAAAGACGGCGGAGGAATGGAGGAAAACGGAAGGGAAAGCCACCGAGGCCATGGAGAAGGCGGCGGAGAAATCGAAGAAAACCGTGGATAAGGCGGCTACGAAAGCTGAGCAGGCGCAGAAGAAAGCTCAGCGGAAGATGGAGAGGGCGGCGGCGAAGGCCGAGCAGCAGAAGCGCAAGGCGGAGACCAAGGTGATTCAGACACAGGAGAAAGCCAAGGAAAAAACAGAGAAGGCGCTCGACACAGCCGCTGGGCACGTAGAGAAAGCCGGAACGAAGACCTCACAGGAGATAGAGAAGGCCGAACAGAAGCTCCTGGTCCCCCCTCGGTAAGAAGGGAGTCGTAGACGATCTTTAGCGTCCGTTGCGCGTCATGACCTTGGCAATCTCGTCAGATGCAACGACAGTGTCATGACGAAAATCCATGTGCGCTGACCTCTGCAACAAAGTACAAAGGTATATTCATGCCTGGGGAGATCTGGGACGGAGCAGGATGAGGAGAAGAAAGGCTGAAAGGCCGGCGAGGGCGGCCCCGACAGTGAAGGCCGGCCCGGCGCCGAAGGACTGGTAGAGATAGCCCA
Source organism: Candidatus Methylomirabilis sp. (assembly GCA_002634395.1). Classification (GTDB taxonomy): domain Bacteria; phylum Methylomirabilota; class Methylomirabilia; order Methylomirabilales; family Methylomirabilaceae; genus Methylomirabilis; species Methylomirabilis tolerans. Next base: position 16,536 of record NSJM01000050.1, on the reverse strand, counting down.
TCAGCAGGCTGCTGGGCAGAGCGGCGATTCCGATACAGAAGTGAAAGAGGCCAAAGGCGGAGGCCTGGCGATCCGAAGGGACCAGGTCGGCGATCAGGGCGCGCTCTCCCCCTTCGGTGAGTCCGAAGTACAGGCCATAGAAACCTATCAGCACCCATATGTGCCAGGGCTCGCTCGCGGCGCCGAAACCCAGGTAGGCGAGGGCGTACACCAGCCATCCGGCGATGATCGCGCCCCGCCTCCCTTTGAGGTCGGAAAGTATCCCGCCTGGCATCCCCGTGGCCGCCTTGACCACGTGGAAATACATCCATAGCAGCGGCAGGTGGGCAACGGCGACTCCCACTTCCTGCGCTCGCAGGAGGAGGAAGGCGTCGCTGGAGTTGCCCAGCGTGAACAGCGTCATGACCAGGAGGAAGCGTGTCAGTTGCGCATCCAGGCGGCCAGCGCCTGGCATCGCTTTGGGGGCCGCTGTGGAATCAATCTGGATCTCTCGCACCTTCAGGACGAGAATGAGGACCGAGAAGATGCCGGGGATTGCCGCGAGCAGGAAAAGGGTCCTGAGCTGACCACCGCCCAGGAGCAGGAGGAGCAGATAGGCCAGGGCCGGACCACCGACCGCGCCCAGGTGGTCCATTGAGCGATGGAAGCCATAGGCCCTTCCCCTGATGGCCAGGTCGGTGGAGCCGGCAATCAGGGCGTCCCTCGGCGGCGTTCTGAACCCTTTGCCCAAGCGGTCCGTAAACCGGATCACCAGGACGTGCCAGGGGGCCAGGGCGAAGGCGACAAGGGGGCGGGCAAGCGTGGAAAGGGTGTAGCCGACAACCACCAGGCCTTTTCGTCGACCGAGCCGATCGGACAGCCACCCGGAGAATAGCTTGGTCAGGCTGGCTGCACTCTCGGCGATCCCTTCCACCAGGCCGACGAAGGTCTGGCCGGCCCCCAGCACGGTGGTCAGAAACAGCGGGAGCAGCGGATAGATCATCTCTGAGCTGACGTCGGTAAGTAGGCTGACCAGCCCGAGCGCCACCACGTTCCTGCTGAGGCCGAACAGGCGACCTCGTTCTGGGTGATGTGGGCCGTCCAACCTTCCTCGATCAACCCGCAACGCTCATACCCATTGGCCGTTATCGGCCTCTAACCGCCCGATTTCCTCGATCCGCCATGCTCAACATGACAAATCGGCTGGAATCAGCTCACTGCTGACTCGTGAGTTCCGCTTCCCTTCGACTCTGGTCGGAACAGGCTTCGGCGAAGCATTCGTTCCGGTCCTGCCTGTCGGCGGACAGGTTCCGCCTACCCACACGATTCCCCAGGCAAATTATTATCGCACGGTGAGACCTACCTCGAAAGAACTTCATGATGCGGCCTGAATTATCAGAAGATTACTCCAAAGATTGCCTTTGTGGTGGGCTTAGTGTATGATTTCTCGAGTGCGGCGTGAGCCGCACCTGCACAAGGAGACGTATGAGTGCGTAGTTATCGGCAAACGATTGTGGATGAAATTCTCCCTGCGGTCGGCAAACCGTCCCGGTACATCGGGATGGAGTGGAACGCCATCAGGAAGGATCCCGCCAGCGCGAAGGTTAAAGTCGCGTTAGCATTCCCCGATACCTACGAAATCGGTATGTCCCATCTGGGCCTGAAGATCCTGTATCAGGTCCTGAACCGGAAGCCGGAGTTCATGGCGGAGCGGGCCTATGCGCCGTGGGTGGATGCGGAGCGGCTGTTGCGAGAGCGGCAGATCCCGCTCTGTACCGTTGAATCCGGCTACAGCCTGGCGGATTTCGACCTGATCGGCTTCACGCTGCAGTACGAGCTCTCCTACACGACGATCCTGAATATGCTGGACCTGGCCGGTGTCCCTTTGAAGAGCGAGCAGCGCCGCGACGGGGATCCGTTCGTGATCGCTGGTGGTCCTGTCGGCTTCAACCCGGAGCCGGTCGCCGACTTTATCGATCTGTTCCTGCTGGGTGATGGCGAGGAGGCCATCCTCGAGATCTGCGAAGCGGTTCAGCAGTGGAAGGCATCGGGGGGACGGCGTGACGAGCTGCTTGAGGCATGGGCCAAGATCCCGGGCTGCTATGTGCCCGCGCTCCACCAGGGCGAGACGATCCGCAAGCGGACAGCAATCCACCTCGATGGGATCGATTATGGCGCGTTTCCGGTCCCATTCATGGAGATCGTTCACGACCGCATAAGCATCGAGGTGATGCGTGGATGCACGCAGGGGTGCCGCTTCTGTCAGGCCGGCTATATCTACCGACCGCTTCGAGAGCGATCCGCCGAGGAGATCATGCAGATGACCTTGCAGGCGAGACGGGGGACCGGGTATGAAGAGGTCTCGCTCGGCTCGTTGAGCATCGCTGACCTGACGGCGCTCCCGGATCTGATCCACCCGCTCATGGAGGAGCTCGTGCCGGAGAAGGTCTCGTTGTCGCTCCCCTCCCTGCGGGTTGAAGCCCTGAACCGTTTTCCGCAGGTGGCCGAGGAGATCGGACGGGTTCGGAAGACCGGCTTCACCATCGCGCCGGAGGCCGGAAGCCAGCGGCTTCGAAAGGTGATCAACAAGGAGGGGTTCGACGAGGAGCAGATCTTCATAGCCGTGAGGAATGCCGCCAGATCAGGCTGGGAGTCAGTGAAGTTCTACTTTATAATTGGGCTCCCGACCGAGACGCAGGTGGACCTGGATGAAATGATTCGCATCACGCGGGAATCGGCGCGGATCGCCCGGGCAGAGTCGACCCGAGGCTTTGGATTGACGGTCAGCACCTCCTCATTCGTCCCGAAGCCCCATACCCCCTTCCAGTGGTTCGCGCAGGAGCCGATGGAGATCCTCAGGGAAAAGCAGGAGTTCCTGAGGCGAAAGTTACGAGAAGTCAAGGTGTCGTACAAGTGGCATCATGTCCAGTCCTCCTTCCTGGAGGCGGTCTTCTCCCTGGGTGACCGTTCACTCGGTCGAGCCATCCTTCGTGGACATGAGCTCGGATGCCGGCTTGACGGCTGGACTGAACATCTGAAGTTCGACCGGTGGATGCAGGCCTTCGACGAAACGGGAATCGATCCGAGGGCGATTGCCAATCGGCCGCGCAACGTGGATGAGCCGCTGCCGTGGGATCATATCGACATCGGTGTCAATAAGTCGTTCCTGCAGCGAGAGCATAAGAAGGCATTGGAGGTCCGCGGGACCGCGGATTGCCATACGGCTCCCTGTACGGCCTGTGGCGAGATCTGCATGCCCAACTGGCCGACCTGGGCGGAAGAGGTCGGAATGAAAGTTCCAAGCGCGGAGTTGCGAGCTTTGGGCTCAGCGTGCGCGGTCCAAAGCGTCGAACCCGACACCCGATATCCGACATCCGACACCCGGAGCGAAGCGCCGATGCAGCGCATCCGGTTTGTATTTCAGAAGATCGGGGTACTGCGGTTTCTTTCCCACCTGGAGTTGATGAGGGCGCTGAGCCGCGCGTTGCGTCGAGCTCAAGTAGCCGTGGCTTACTCGCATGGGTACAACCCTCAGCCGAAGCTTGCGTCCGCCCTCGCGCTTCCGGTGGGGGTCGAGGGGTGGCAGGAGCTGGGGGATATCGAGTTGGTCGCGGCCATTACTCCGGAGGAATTGGTGGCGCGGGTCAATCGGCACCTGACGCCGGAGTTATGCCTGCTTCGGGCCTGGGAGGTTCCATTGGCGGCGTCTTCGCTCACCCCGCTGGTGCGGGAGGTCGCCTATCGGGTGTCGTTGCCCCTGAATGGCTTGGCCCAGGAGATCCGAGCTGAACTCAGTTCCCAGACGCTCTGTAATGAGTGGCTCGATCGACCAACCATCCCGATGTGCGTCAAGCGAAAGGAAAGGCTTGTGGACGTCGATGTTCGTCCGCAGATCCTGGAGTTGGTGGCTCTGGGAGAGGAGGCAGGAACGCTTCGCTGGGACCTCCGCCTCAGTATGGGCCAGGGCGGCAACGTGCGGCCACAGGTCATCATGGCCGGCCTGCTACAGGATACGCTTCACGGCGAGCGTGATGAATGGGAAGCGGCGTTGCGTGTAGCGAGGGTTGCGCTAATCCTGGATGATGCAGCGTGCAGCGTGCCGCGAAACGCAACAGATGCAATGAACGCAATAGCGTGCAGCGTGCAGCGTTAAGCGTGCAGTGTGGGGCGTGAGACGCGACCAACGCAAGGAATGCAATAGCCGATGAAGCGCGAGATCATCGTTAACTCTTCCATAGTGGAAACCAGAGTGGCCATCCTGGAGGACGGCGTTCTGGTCGAACTGCTGATCGACGACTCAAAGAACAAGAGCATCGCCGGGAACATCTACAAGGGGCGTGTCCTGAAGATCCTCCCGGGGATGCAGGCGGCCTTCGTAGATTTGGGCCTGGCGAAGGATGCCTTCCTGTACGTTCGGGACATCTTCGAGGATGTGGAGGAGTATGAACAACTGCTCACCATCGGGGAGGATGATGAGCTTACAGAACCCCTCCCTGAGGAGCCGAGGCCCAGCTTCTCCCGAGGTCGCCGCCCCCAGGCCAGCATCGAGGAACTCCTGAAAGAGGGTCAGGAAATTGTCGCGCAGGTGGCCCGGGAACCGCTCGGGACCAAGGGCGCTCGTATCACCTCTCACATCACCCTGCCCGGCCGCTATCTGGTCTATATGCCCACCGAGCAACATGTCGGGGTCTCACGGAAGATTGAAAACGAGGGGGAGCGATCCCGACTGAAGCAGATCATTGAAGAGATCAATCCTCAACGGGAGGGGGTCATCGTCAGGACCGCCGGGGTCGGCAAGGGAAGAGCGGAGATCGAGGCTGATCTCGAGTTTCTCCGGTCCCTCTGGAACAAGATCAAAGGCAAGGCCGAAACACTCGCTGCTCCGGCGTTAGTTCAGAAGGACCTGGACCTGATCTTCCGGATCTTCCGCGACCTGTTCACGAAGGAGGTCGTCCGCCTGGTGGTGGACAATCCGACAGAATACGAGCGGTGTCTGGAGTATGCCGAGTCGCTGCACCCCGACCTGAAGTCGCAACTATTTCTGTACACTGAGGACGAACCGATCTTCAAGTCGTTCGGCATCGAACGGGAGGTCGAGAAGGCGCTGCGACACAAGGCATGGCTCAAATCTGGTGGCTATATCGTATTGGAGGAGACGGAGGCGCTCGTCTCCATCGATGTCAACACCGGCAAGTACGTCGGCAAGCACGATTTTGAGGAGACGGTCCTTAAAACCAACCTGGAGGCGGCGCGGGAGATCGCGCGCCAAGTGCGCCTACGAGACCTGGGCGGGATCATTATCATCGACTTCATCGACATGGCTCGGCAGGAGAGTCGGGATCGGGTACTCCAGGAGTTGAAGGAGGTGCTGAAGCCCGACCGCTCCCCCACCAACGTCTCACTCCTGTCAGAGCTGGGCCTGGTCGAGATGACGCGAAAGCGGGTCCGGCAAGGGTTGAACAAAGCCTTGAGCGCATCCTGCCCCGAGTGCGGCGGTCTTGGCTACATCCGCTCAACCCCCTCCATCGCCCATCAGGTTCTTCGAGAGGTCGAGTGGCGGCTGTTCAGCAAGCGGATTCCCTTGATCCGGGTCCGGGCCCATCCCGACTTGATCGACTGGTTCAGGGCTGAGGCTGGTGAGGTGATCGAGGCGCTCCAGCAGACCTACGGCGGAGAGATCATCCTGGTTCCGGAAGAATCGTTGGCCCCGGGGAAATACCAGTTGCTGGAGGGGTAGCGTGGAGGTTGAGATCCGCTGTTCAGATCGGTCACTGGCCCATTGCGGGGAGTGGCGGAAGGGCAAGGCGCCTGGAGTATCGCACCAGACGGCCGGGTCATCCGTGGGGTGCTGTTTTTAGAGAAGAAGCTGGTTACGAAGGACTCGCCTCAGACCTCCGGTTGGCGTTTCAAGCGTGGTTTCGCGGTTCCGGGTGCCGGGCTAGACGTGAACCTCTGCAGGTCTTCAACTGAGAACGTGGCACGTTGAATGTTGAACCGTCATGGCGTGACCACAGCATGAAGCGCCTCACCCTATCCAATAGCCGCCTGGGATTGTATACCGAGTGTCCCCGCTGCTTCTGGCTGGAGATCAACGCCGGGATCAAGCGCCCCGATACGATCTTTCCGAGCCTCCCCGGGGGACTGGACCTTCTGTTCAAGCGATACTTTGATCAGTTCAGGGACCGTAGTGAGCTGCCTCCTGAAGTGAAAGGCAAGCTTCCCGGAGGACTGCTATCGGATGTGCAGACGATCGACCGATGGCGTGACTGGAGACGCGGGATCCGCTACGCGCCGGCCTGGGCTGATGTTGAGGTGATGGGCGCGTTGGACGAGTGCCTCGTGGATGAGGCCGACTGTTACTACCCGCTGGACTATAAGACCAGGGGGTATGCCCCGAAGACCGACACCCACGCATTCTACCAGAACCAGATGAACCTCTACACGCTGTTGCTGGAAGGGAACGGCCACAAGACCAAACGCCTCGCGTATCTGATCTACTATCATCCGACCGAAGTGAAAGAATACGGCCTGATTCAGTTTCAGGTCGACGTCCACGAAGTGCCGACTGACCCTGCGGCTGCCGAAGCACTCGTCAAGGACGCCGTAGCGGTTCTTCACGGCCCTGCCCCGGTCAGCTCATCCTCATGTGAATTCTGCCGCTGGAGTAGCGCAGTCCAGGAGTGGCAAGCCGCTCCACGACTTAACATTTGAGATGTTTCAGGCTTCTGTATGAACGGAGACGTTCCTTCCGCTCGCCACCGATCTGCAATGCCGTAAGGCGGCATCCCAAGGAGGCGGCCTATGACGAGGATCTTGGTCCTGTATTACAGCATGTATGGACATGTTGAGACATTGGCGAAGGCGGTAGCCGAGGGCGCGCGTTCCGTAGAGGGCGTTGAGGTCATCATCAAACGTGTGCCGGAGCTGATGCCTGAAGAGGTGGCCCGTAAAGCCGGCGCAAAACTGGATCAGGACGCACCCATTGCGACGATTGATGAGTTGCCTCATTACGACGCGATTATATTCGGTACGCCGACCCGGTTCGGGAATATGTGCGCCCAGATGCGCAATTTCCTGGATCAAACAGGGAAACATTGGGTGAGTGGTGCGCTCATCGGCAAGGTGGGCAGTGTCTTTACCTCCACCGCAACTCAACACGGTGGGCAGGAAACCACCATTACCTCGTTCCACAGCACGCTGTTGCATCAGGGGATGGTGATCGTCGGTGTGCCGTACTCATGCCGAGCCCTACTCAACATGAATGAAATTACGGGCGGCACGCCTTACGGCGCGAGTACGCTCGCCGGTGGAGATGGCCGTCGCCAGCCGTCGCAGAACGAATTGACTATCGCGAAATTTCAAGGCGAGCATGTTGCAAAAACTGCCAAAAAGCTGTCGGTCTGAAGAGCCCTTGGAAGCGTCTAGCCACACGACGACCGCGATTGGCGGCCAAAGCTGGCAGCGTCTGTCGGCCGACCAATCTTGACCGCTTATGGTAAGTGGCGATATTACAGATATAATTCATCGTTGCGAAGTAGAGTCGTCTTAGGAGATTGGCCGCTCGCCCTTGTCGGCTTCTAACGCGGTTCGTATAATAGATTGGCGCGGACGCTCCGCGAGTCAATCTACTCATCACGCTTGACGTTAATCACGCAACACGTTATGATACGCCTGTGATCAAAACGTTCCAGTGCGCCGACACGGAAGCTCTCTCGAACGGTCGGCGGGTCAAGCGGTTCGTGTGCATTGAGTCGGTCGCGCGCCGCAAGCTGCGACAGCTACAGATCGCAGGCCGGCTTGATGACCTCCGTGTGCCACCGGGCAACCGGCTGGAAGCGCTCAAGGGCGACCGCACCGGGCAACACAGTATCCGCGTGAATGATCAATTTCGGGTGTGCTTCCGCTGGACGGCTGCGGGTGCCGAGGACGTTGAGATCGTGGACTATCATTGATGGAGGGAGACCGTGCGTAAGCTCAAGCCCGTGACGCCCGGCGAGTTGCTGCGCGAAGAGTTTCTGATACCGATGGGCCTCACGCAATATCGCCTCGCCAAGGAAATCGGTGTGCCCGCCCAGCGGATCGGTGACATCGTGGCAGGCAAGCGCGCCATCACGGCGGGCACCGACCTGCGCCTGTGCCGGTTCTTCGGTCTTTCCAACGGTTATTGGCTGCGGGCACAGGCGGCCTATGACACCGAGGTGGCGGAAGAAGCCCTAGCCAAGACCCTGGCGAAGATCAGACCGTGGGTGGGGGTGCCCACTCATGCGGGTTCTCTGGCCTAACAGCGGCAGACTGCCATTCGCTTTCTGTCCGGCGCTTCGCGTCGACCATTAAGCGAATGCAGTGGACCGCCGTTTACGTGAGCATGCTCGCGTATCCGTCAGCCGCTGATCCGCAGCCCCGTTATGCCAAGGGCAGCATTGTGATCACGCTCGACCCTGACGTGGCCGCGGTGTTTCCAGAGGCTCGACAGGCCAACGAAGCGCTCCGGACTCTGGCGGGCCTCATCCGGAAGCATCAGCCACAGCGAACGGTGTCACGGCAAAGCGCATAACCTAGCAGTTGAAATCTGACGCAGTTCCTCCTTCAATAAGGTAGACAGCCAAACCTGGCGATGGAGGGGGTGCCTGATGCGAGGCGCCACGCGCGGTTAGCGCGAGGACGGGATCAGAATGTCACCTCCGCGGCAACGTGCGGTGAGACCACGCCGCACCGCGAAGCGCGTCAACTTCAACGCAACGGGGTTGAGCGGTCGGGGAGATAGGTAACAAAACGCTCCAGCGGACGGACGATTGCCCGCCGCTGAGTTTAGTCGTGTGAGAACGCTCAAGGAGGATTCGATGAGTAAGCACGGGAAATTCTCCGGCAATCCAAAGACGGAATGGCTGGTTGACGAAAGCGGTGCGGATCGCAATATGCGCCTTGTAGAAGATTTCTCGTATACCGACCCCGATGGAAGGGTGTGGCTCGCTCCATTGGACAGCAAGATTAATGGGGCAAGTATTCCGCGTCCCTTGTGGGGTACCGTAGGCAGTCCATATACTGATGACTACCGGCGTGCGTCAGTCGTTCATGATGTCGCCTGCGGCGACCCGACCATTCCACGAAAGGACGCTGACATCATGTTTTATCACGCCTGTAGAGCGGGCGGATGTTCGTTCCTTCAGGCCAAGTTACTGTATGCCGGTGTTCGCATGGGCGCATGGATAGACCGTTCGCTTGCCCCCAATGCCCTGTCAAGAGATCGGCTTCTCTTTCGCGTTCCGTTCAAACTGGTTGCTGATGAACAATTTGTACAAGACAAATTTCAAGAGCTTGCCATCGAAGTGAAATTACTGCGCGATGACGCGACGATTGCGGAGTTGGACGCGGTGATTGACAAGCACCTTCAGTTCTGACGTCGCGGTCGAGGGGGATGCGCTGTAGACGGGTATTCGCCAGCCGGCTCCGCCGCCCTGTTTGTGCCCATCGTTACGCCCGGGCGAAGTCGATGAACCCTTGCTCCACATTGGTGTCGATCAGCTCGACGCGGACCCGATCGCCGACGTCAAGTCCCTCGAATCCCTGGACGACCTTGCCTTCTGCGGAGGGGCGAACGATACGCACCCAGGTCCCTTTCCTGGACGCGCCGGTGACGATGGCGTCGAAGTGCTGACCGATCTTCGATTCGAGGAGCAGTGCAGCCGCCGATTTCCGGACCCGCCGCTCGACCTTGCTTGCATGGTCTTCCTGCTCGGTGCAATGCTGCGCGAGCGCGCCAAGCTCCTCAAGGCTGTACGGGACCCGGTATTCAGCCAGCGCAGCTTTGAGCAGCCGTTGCGTGAGCAGATCGGGAAAACGCCGGTTCGGGGCCGTGGAGTGCGTGTAGGCCGGGATCGCCAAGCCGAAGTGGCCCGGCGTCGTCTGGTCGGGACCCTCCACCACATACTCGCCCCGTCCGATCAGCTTGACGACGGTCAGCGAGAGATCGGGAAACCGCACCGGGTCCGCATGGCGCCGCTTCGATAGGAACGCCTCCAGAGCGACGGCGTCCGGCTCTGGTGGAAGCCGCCCCCCCAGGTGGGCTGCCAGATCTACAATCCGCTGCCATCGGTCCGGTGAACGCAAGATTCGACGCAGTGACGGCAGGCCCCGCGCCTCGAGGTACCGGACCGTAACGCGATTCGCCGCGATCATAAGATCCTCGATCAGCTCCTGGGCCCGGTTCTTGTCCTCTGCGCGCAGATCGGTCAGCACGTCGTCCTCAAACACGGCGCGTGGCTCGATCGTCTCCAGGCTGAGCGCGCCGTGCATGTGCCGCACGGTCCGCAGTGTCTGAGCCACCCGGTCCTGGACGCGGAGTTGCTCGTCGAGCCCGGTCACGGTGGCCACTCGTCCCGGGGCGGGTTCTCTGCCGTCGAGCCAGGCGGCCACGCTGTGATAGGTAAGCTTCGCGTGGTTGACGACCCAGGCGCGATAGATATCCGAACGTCCGAGCGAGCCATCCTGGTTGACCACCATCTCGATCACGACGGCCAGCCGCTCCTCATCCTCGTTCAGCGACGTAAGATCGGTGGAGAGGGGCAGGGGGAGCATCGGGAAGATCTCGGCCTCTGTGTAGACGGACGTAGTGTTATGCTGAGCGTGGGCATCGACGGCAGACCCCTTGCGCACCAGCGCGTCAACGTCTGCGACCGCTACCAGGATCTTTACCGCCCCGTCGCCGATGGGCTCTGCGATCGTAAGCTGATCGAGATCACGGGAGTCGTCGTTGTCGATCGAGCACCAGCACAGGCGTCGCAGATCCCGGATGGATGGGGTAGGCGTGGCCGCCGGAGGTGTGAGTCCGCTGATCTCCCTCACGACCGCGGGCGAAAAATCCGGAAGCAGTCCGCGCGCGATCATTGCGCGGCGCGCAATCGCCTGGAGATCGTGGCGATGTCCTTGTCCGGTATGACTCATCCTGCCGGGGGAGCCATCGAACTACACGTACGTGGGCTGCGCGAGGACGGGACCAGAGTGTCACCTTCGCGGCAACGTGCAGTGAGACCTCGCCGCACCGGGAGGGAATCGGTCAGGATGTCGAAGCCGGCGACGCAGGCCGTCCCGCTGCTGGGCGGCAGGAAGCCGGTGAGAATCCGCATCGTTGTGGTCTTGCCGGCGCCGTTCGGCCCAAGGAACCCCGCGATCTCCGCTTTCTCAACCTTGAGTGAGACATCTCGAATTGCGGTACACTTATCGTAATATTTCGTCAGCTTGTCCGCTTCGATCATTCCGTCTCTCCTGTTGCATTCCTGCCGCCCGGCCGGCAACCTATATCCCGAAAGATTGCCAAACATTGTACACGATCCTACTTACTGCCTGCAACGTCATCGGGATTGGATTCACGCGGACCTGTGCCACCATAATTTTACTGCTGGCTGGTCAGGATACCGCGTACTCACGGCTGAACGACGGGAGGATGAGCAGCGGGAAGCGGAAACCTTTCCAGGCTGCTGATGGCCGAGAAGTTGAACCGGCTCCGGCTCGTTGGGCTGACTCCCAATTCGTCGAATTGGGCTAACGGTGGACGGAAAACGAAAGGAGGTGATCTGAGCGAACTATCCCCGCTGATCTCCGATGCGCTGTAGCGGCTGCGGTAGACCTCCTGGCGATAGCCAGCCTCCCCTACATGATCATCGGGGAGTAGTCAGCGGATGCGGCCCGTTTGCCACCCTTCGAAGCGATGAGAAATGAGCAATGTGCCGCCAGAATTTCTCTTGCTGCTTGAGAACCGGCGCTAATAGACGCCTTCTTGGCACACCATTACCCAGCCGACGAATACTCGCAGAGATGTTATCAATCAGTCGCCAGTACGGGATATAACGGGACCAGCGGTGATGTCCCGCAGGGCCTTGTGCTTCGCGAGGGTCGGCTTCGCGTAGAGCTTCTTGGTCTCCGTCTCGCAGATGCGCGATTCCTGGACTTCTTTCATTGGCTTCTCCCTCCAAAAGTAGTCTCGACCATCACCTCTTTAAAGATTTAAAGATTACCAGCTTTTCCCACGCCGTCAAGTATTTGTTAACCTCCCTGTGGTAGCAAAGTAATTCTGTCAGGGGTTAATAGCCATGTGATGATGTCAGGCTATGGACACCATAGCGCTGACGATGAGAGAACAACAACGAGTCGCTGTTATTGAACGCGTGTTTCGCGGAGAGCTGACGATGGCAGAGGCGGCCATGGTGCTTGGGGTCTCCGAGCGCCAGAGCTTTAGGATCAAGGCCAGGATCGGAAAGGAGGGCGTACGCGGGGTGATCCATGGCAATCGCGGCCGGTCCTCGCCTCGGAAGCTGCCAGTGAAGACGCGTCACCGCATTGTGGAGCTCGCCCAGGGGAAGTATCGCGGGTTCAACGACCACCACCTGACCGAGAAGCTCGCTGAGGTGGAAGGGATCACCGTCTCGCGGGAGGTGGTGCGGCAGCTCCTGCGAGGCGAGGGGCTCGCGTCCCCACGCAAGCGTCGGCCCTCTCGACACCGCGCTCGACGAGTGAGACGGGCCGCGGAGGGGATGCTCCTGCAGGTCGATGGGAGCTCGCATGACTGGCTGGAGGGCAGAGGCCCCGCCCTCACCCTGGTCGGGGCGATCGATGACGCCACAGGTCAGGTCCCCTGGGCCGTCTTTGTGGACCACGAGACCACGTGGGCCTACCTGCAGCTGTTCTGGCACATCGGTATGCAGCAGGGGCTCCCGCAGGCCGTCTACGCCGATCGGCACTCGATCTTCTGGACGGACCGGGAGCCGACGCTGCAGGAGCAGCTTGCGGGACAGCGGCCCCTGACGCAGGTGGGCCGAGCCTTGCACGAGCTGGGCATCACGCTGATCCCGGCCGGCTCCCCGCAGGCCAAGGGCCGGGTCGAGCGGCTGTGGGGGACCTTTCAGGACCGGCTGGTCAGCGAGTTGCGGCTGGTGGGCGCCACGACCCCGGCAGAGGCCCAGGCCGTCCTCGAGCGCGTCCTTCCCCAGCACAACCGCCGATTCGCGGCGGCTCCCGTCGAGGCCGTGCCAGCCTGGCGACCGGTCGACCGCTCGCGCCTCATCCAGACCCTCTGCTTCAAGTACCGGCGGGTGGTGGCCAAGGACAACACGGTAGCGTTCCAGGGGATCGTCCTGCCCCTTCCTAAGCGCTCTCTCTTCGTCTCCTGGGCTCATAAAGGCGTCGATGTCCACGTGCTCCTGGATGGTTCGGTGGACATTTACTTCCAACACGACCGTCTTGCCCGGTTTGACTCCACAACGGCTCGCACCATTGGCCTACATCGCACGAGCGGACGTCGGGCGGTCTCGAGGTATGGGCCGGATACCACGACCGCAGCTCAACTCTACGCGCACGCACCCTGACATTTTCACGTTGCTGTTACCCTGACATATTGACATTGCTACGACAGTATTTGTTAACCTCCCTTCCTCCTGTGACACGAGGGTAGGTTACAATCACTACTCTGCACTTATATATATGCCCATAGCCGACCTCTTGCCGGTATCAAGAGAACAAAGCCGCAGATGCATCACGGATGGACACAAGCTCGGGCACGACAAGGACACCGTACCATGTCACGCCGCTCCCGCCAACGCCGCCGCGGGGAGCGGCAGTACCTCGGCCTCGCGCAGGAATGTTTCCAGGTTGAATGCCGGGTCGGCGTGTGTCCGGCAGTACATCAGAATGAACGAGTGACCAAACAACTCTCGCGCCCGTTCGAGCATCATCTCGGCCGGCAGTGGGTTAGTGCTGAGCAGTTGCCCTGGTTTCAGGGCCACTGACAACCGCCGCAGCAACTCCTCGGCCGGCAAACCGCGCAGGTACTTGTCCACCGGTGGCCGCAGGAACACGCCGTCGCACAAGCGGGCCAGTTCCTCAGACTCCGCGCGGTGGTACTCTTCCAAGCGGTTGCCGATCGAGGTTGTCGCGCCAATCAGGTAGCGGCAGCCGAGTGCGGCTTGCACACGTCGGATAAACGGCGCCTCCACCCGGTAAGCGTCGGGGTTCTTGATGTGCAGCAGGAGAACATAATGGCCGCGGAAGCGGGCCAGGATGAACCGACCGGGCGGGTACACCCGATGGTCGCGTTCGTACTCGCGCAAAACCGCACACTGCGCGGCACGCGGCACAGCAAACCGATTGCCCATCGCCTCGACGGCGGCCAAGGCGGCGAGGGCGTTGGCGATGTTGTAGCGCTGGTGGCCGCCATGGGTCATCGGCATCTCGACGGCAGTCAGCAGGCGTTCCTCGCCGGCACCGTCTTTGCGCCACAACGCGCCGTCGCGCAGAAACCAGCCGTGATCGAACTCGCGCTCTCGTCCCTCAATGGTGAACCACACCGGCCGGGCCGCGGTTCGCTGCGCCATCGCCGCTACCCGCGGATCGTCGGCGTTTAAGGCCACTGCGCCGGCCGGGTCCGTGCGTCGAACGATTTCAGCCTTTGCGGCCGCCATCTCGTCCACCGTCCACACGCCGTCCAAGCCGAGGTGATCGGCCAGGACATTCGTTACCACGCCGACGTGGCATTGCGAAAATCCCGTACCGTACTGCAGCATGCCGCCGCGACCGACTTCCGCGACGATCACCTGCAAGCCGCGGCAATGCAATGCCTGCCAGATGCCCAGGTGGCCGGCCTTGTCGCCCTCCGCGACACGGACCCCATCGTGATACACGCCGTAGGTGGTACAACTGCCGACATGGTACCCGGCCTCCCGCAACATGCGGTCAATCAGGTGGACCGTCGTGGTTTTGCCGTTCGTACCCGTCACGGCCACGACCGGCACGCCGCGCAACCACACTGCCAGTCGGATGACACACCGCGCCTCCCACCGGTACTTCTTGGCAAACCACCAGCGCCGCAACCGATATCTGAGGGAGAATTGGCGGTTCATCGCAGCTCCAGTCTCAGGTGCGGCCCCGGATTATCCACGCCGGTGTGCATCAAATTGCGCGATAGACTTCGTTACCGCAACAGTTGAACGACATCAGTAAATTCCATTTCATTAATCGCGGCCGGTAGCCGGTCTGCAGGTTGTCGGACAGAATCGGGTAAAGCTTCAGGAGCGGTTGCACTTGCCGGAAGGTGTGCCATGGTTAGTTGAAAAAGCGAAGCGCCTCCCGTAAGGTGAGGCAGTTGTTGCCCACAACCGAGAACCTCACACAGAAAGGTGCCGCTTCATGAAAAGGGTAGTCCGCATCCAAGGCAAAGGCAAGCTGAAAGACATGGGACTCCGTGGATTGGCGACACCCCCGGAGATCGAGGACGTCAACACGACCGTCACACACATCCAAGCGCCCATTCCGCTCGGGCTGCGGGGGTGCTCCACGCCGAACTGAGAGGTAAAGTGAACCTGGCTGAATCTCACGCCGCATAACCTCATGACCGGGAGATGGCTTCGCATAGTTCAACTAACTGTGGGATTGACTCTCTTCCGGGATTCGCGTGGGTCGAGGTCGAGGCTTCAGTGCTGAACATGGGGACACCCTCTTTGCCAAACGAGGCCATGAGGAGAGAGAAAAACCCCCTTCGATCCCCCTTTGCGAAAGGGGGAGACACGATAGATGTGTAAGCCTGTGGTCCCTCCTCGCCTGCTCAACGGGGAGAAGCCCTAGGGTGTAGTCCCCCCCTTTGAAAAAGGGGGGTTAGGGGGGTTTATCTTTGATACAGGAGAGAAAGGGTGTGCGTATCTGTACGCAGACAGATTCACCCACGCGAATTCCGGAAGAACCGTAACATACAGAGAAGTAGTAACTAACAGATCAATTACGACAACTGACCGACTCGTTCGATGGCGACCGCGCAGACTTTGTATTCGGGGATCTTAGCGGAGGGGTCGTAGACGGAGTTGGTCAGGATATTGGCTCCTGACTCGGCAAGCTTTACAAAGGGGATGAAGATCTCACCCGGCCTGACGACGTCGGAAAGAAACGCTATCAGGCAAGAGAGAGCACGGGGATCGAAATGAACTCGGTAGCCATCTCGCTCCTCTCCACGACCTGATCGCTCCTCTCCACGAACTCTGGGCTCAGGTAAGTTTCTCCGCATTGCTCACAGACGTCGGCCGGGAGATCCTTGATGAGGAACATCCTTCCCTTCCAGCGATGCATATGCTCGATGCGTCTTTGGACAATTGGTCCTCTACAAAAATAACAGCGCTCCATTTTCATGGTGTCTCCCTTCGGACTCTCCAATTTATCCAGCGTGCAGGATCAGGGCGATACAACGTAATCACAACAGCCATATCAACGACGGCACAAACGAAGTGGATCGGTCGCCTCTCCTAGCAGCTTGATCGATTCCCGGAGGGTACGGTTAATCATCTCCGGTATCTGCTGGTCTCATCGGTGCATCGACTTGATGAAGTTCAAAGACGTTCGAATGTCCTGAGCGGCCACAAGCCGGGCCATGCTTCGCTAGTCCTGAGGGGTGAGCCGCGAGCCGCGGAGTAATCTGTCAATTGCCTCCAGCCCTGGCTGCTCGTACTCGATGGACAGCCACCGTTCGAAGTCGTCGAGTTCCTGACTGCCCGCGAAAACTGTGTATAGGTCGCGATGATAAGC
>NSJM01000049.1 GCA_002634395.1 Candidatus Methylomirabilis sp. | reverse complement strand
CTGAAAAACGGCGTTATTATCGCCGTGGAGGAGTGGAATGCCAGGGGCGGCCTTCTCGGACAAAAGATCGAGATCGTGTGGGGTGACGACCAACACGATCCAAAGCAAGCCGTCGCGGTCGCCAATAAATTCGTGAATGAAGGGGTTGTTGGAGTGATCGGCCATTTTAACAGCAGCTCATCGATCCCCGCCTCCACCATCTATCGCGACGGCAAGGTCATTCAGCTCACCCCCGCGTCGACCAACCCCCTGTTTACGGAGCGTGGTCTGTGGAACGTCTTCCGCGTATGCGGCAGAGACGACCAGCAGGGGAGTGTCGCTGCCGACTTCATCGTAAGGAAGCTGAAGAAGAAAAAGGTTGCGGTCCTGCACGACAAGACGACATACGGGCAGGGATTAGCGGATGAAACCGTGAAGGCGCTTGAGCAGGCCAAGATCAAGTCTGTCTACTACGGGAGCATTACGCAGGGAGACAAGGACTACCGATCGGTGTTGACCGCCCTCAGACAGTACGATCCGGAAATCCTCTTTTACGGAGGTATCTATCCGGAGGCTGTCCTGCTGACGAAGCAGATGCGCGAGCTTGGAATGAAGACGATCTTTGTCAGTGGCGACGGTGTGTGGGCTAAAGAGTTCCCCAAGATTGCCGGTAAGGCTGCGGAGGGCGCCTTCATCACCTTTACCCCGGACCAAACGAAGATCAAGGAGGCCCAGGAAGTGATCAGGCGACACAAAGAAAAGTTCGGTGCGGGGGTTGGGGCCTACACCGTGTATAGCTATGTGGCGGGCGTACTCCTCTTTGAAGCGATTACTGCGACCCGATCTACCGATAGCGTAACGATTGCGGACTATATCAAGAGGACGAAATGGAAAACCGCTCTCGGACCGCTCCAGTTCGATAAGAAGGGGGACGTGCTGGTGTCGCCCTACGTCGTCTGGGAGGTAAAGGACGGGAAGTTCGTGGAACTCCAATAAATGAGAGGTTGTTTGTAGCGTAAAGGAGGGAAGGGAGCCATCCCTTCCCTCCTTTTTCGTTGAGGGGATATGCTGCTTCAACAGTTGGTAAACGGGCTGACGCTGGGGAGTGTCTATGCGCTGATCGCGTTAGGCTATACCATGGTCTACGGGATCATTGAACTGATTAACTTCGCCCACGGCGAAATCTATATGTTGGGCGCCTACATGGGGATCGTCACCTTCAGCCTCCTGACCACGCTCCACCTGACAGCCGCGGATTCCGGTGTCACCCTCCTCTGCATGATGATAGTGGCAATCCTCTTCTGCGGCGCCTATGGTGTCACCATCGAACGGTTGGCCTACAGACCACTGCGCACTGCCCCGCGTCTGTCCCCCCTCATCAGCGCCTTGGGGGTCTCGATCTTTCTCCAGAACTTTGTGATGCTGGCCCAGGGACCCAGAGATAAAGGATTCCCTGAACTGTTTATCCAAGGTGGAATAGACCTGCCTGGCGGCAGGATCAGCGCAATCCAGATCTTCATTATCGCCACCTCGATTGTGATGATGTTCGTGCTTCACCTGGTGGTGCGGCGAACAAAGATCGGTAAGGCGATGCGCGCAACCGCCCAGGATAAGCAGATGGCCAGCCTGGTCGGCATCGACGTGAACCAGGTGATCAGCATCACATTCCTCATCGGGTCCGCGCTCGCCGCAGTCGCCGGGGTGATGGTCGGGATGTATTACGGCCTGATTAATTTCTACATCGGCTATATGGCCGGCATCAAGGCCTTTAGCGCTGCCGTCCTGGGCGGGATCGGCAGTATTCCCGGCGCAATGCTTGGGGGGGTACTGCTGGGCCTCATTGAGAGCCTGGGAGCGGGCTACATCTCCAGTGAATACAAAGACGTATTCGCGTTTGCCATTCTGATACTCGTACTGATCTTTCGCCCTACCGGCCTGTTGGGTACAAATACCTCTAAACGCGCCTAGGATAACCATGCGAGTGTTATCGCGTTCCGTTTCATTCTATCGACACCCTCTCCTGAGAATCGTCCTGGCCGGCCTCTGGTTGGCGCTCCTGTCGCTACCTCTCATGATGGAACTGGAGGCGCCGTATTTTGGGATGGGACGTCCTCTCATCGTTGCCGGCATTGTGGCGCTACTCGGTCTTATGCGGTGGTTCGTCTCTCAGTGGCGGAGAACATCACCGGTATGGATGGATCGGCTGGTGGAGGCCGGTGGGGCGACAATTCACGACCTCACCATGCGGATCGATCGTCGCGCGCTGTACGTCCTGGCGCTCGCCGCTGCGGTCGTGATCCCGCCTGGTCTGAACCGATATTACATCGATGTGCTGACCCAGGTGGGAATCTATGTGACGCTGGCGCTCGGACTCAACATCGTCGTAGGCCTGGCGGGACTGTTGAATCTCGGCTATATCGCATTTTATGCGGTAGGGGCCTATACGTACGGCCTTCTTGCAACCCGGGTTGGCTTGTCCTTCTGGGAAGTCCTGCCGTTGGGGGGAGCCTTGGCGGCTATTTGCGGCGTCCTGCTCGCCTTTCCGGCCCTGCGTCTGCGGGGAGATTACCTGGCGATCGTCACGTTGGGATTCGGTGAGATGATCCGGATTGTTCTGAACAATTGGGACAGCGTCACAGGAGGGCCGAACGGAATCATCGACATCGCCCGTCCAAGCCTCTTCGGATTCACCTTTTCTCACCCGATTCACTACTACTACCTGATTCTGGCCGTCGTCATCCTGACCATCTTTGCGGTTGATCGACTCAATCAGTCGCGACTTGGCCGCGCCTGGACGGCGATGCGCGATGACGAAGTCGCGGCTGAGGCGATGGGAATCGATCTGGTCAGGACAAAGCTCCTCGCCTTCGGTCTTGGCGCGACATGGGCTGGATTGGCAGGCGTGTTCTTTGCGGCTAAAATGACGTTCATCTCTCCGGAGAGCTTTACCTTTTTCGAATCGGTCATCGTGCTCTGCATGGTCGTACTCGGCGGAATAGGAAGCGTACCGGGAGTCATCCTGGGGGCAGCGATGCTGCTGATCCTACCTGAAATGATGCGACAGTTTGCGCTCTATCGGATGTTGGTCTTTGGAGGAGCCGTAGTCGGGATGATGGTGGTGCGGCCGAAGGGACTGCTTGCCGCGCGTCGTCGGGCCGTTCCCCTGTGGCGCAAGGAGCGTTCTTACGCAGCAGGCGTGAGCGGGCCTCACGCTCCTTCGACAGGTTCCGAGCGGGTCGGTTCGATCGCGCAACCGCCGGGAGAGGCGGGCATGATCCTACTTGAAACGCGAAAGCTGTCGATCGATTTTGGTGGCCTCCGAGCGCTTGACATGGTCGATCTGAGCGTGAAGGCGGGGGAAATCGTCAGCCTGATCGGCCCCAACGGGGCCGGCAAAACCACCTTTTTCAATTGTGTGACAGGCCTCTTCGCACCAACCTCCGGAGAGGTCCGCTATCGTGAGGAAAACCTGATTGGTCTGAAGCCGAACCAGGTCACCGCGAAAGGCGTGACCCGCACCTTTCAGAATATTCGGCTTTTTCATGATATGACGGTGCTCGAAAACGTCATGGTAGGGGGCCACTGTCGGATGCACGCTGCGGTCGTCGGCGCCATCTTCAGACCAAAGCGTGTGATCAGAGAAGAAGAAGAGTTGGTGGCGAAGGCGACTGACCTGCTTCGGTTTGTGGGTCTCGCAGAAAAGAGCAATCTATGGGCGAGCCAGCTTCCATACGGTGATCAGCGTCGGCTCGAGATCGCGAGGGCAATGGCAAGCGATCCGACCCTCGTGCTTCTGGACGAGCCGGCCGCAGGCATGAATCCTCAGGAGACCAACACGCTCATGGATTTGATCTATGCGATCCGTGCCCGCGGCATTACCGTACTGCTCATCGAACACCACATGAAGCTGGTCATGGGCATCTCGGAACGTATCATTGTTCTCAACCACGGGGTCAAGATTGCTGAGGGAACACCGGAGGCGATCAGGGCAGACTCCGGAGTGATCGGCGCCTATCTGGGGAAAGCGTCGGGGCATGCTTAGGCTTCACGAGGTGCATGCTCATTACGGCGCCATCCATGCCCTTCGAGGCATCAGTCTTGAGGTAAAGGAGGGTCAGATCGTCACGCTGATCGGCGCCAACGGGGCCGGAAAATCGTCGACGTTGATGACCATTTCCGGAATTCTGAGACCGACCAGCGGGCGGATCATCTTCGAGGACGAGGATCTGACGCACCTGCCATCCCATGCCATCGTCAGGCGCGGTATTTCGCAGGTTCCGGAGGGGCGGAGAATCTTCCCAACGCTGAGCGTCCTGGAAAATCTGGAGATGGGCGCCTACACCCGCACTGACGCAACGCAAATCCGTCAGGACCTCGATCGGGTATTTCAGCTCTTCCCGCTTCTCAAAGACCGCCGGTCCCAACCAGGCGGGACCCTCTCGGGCGGGGAACAACAAATGCTGGCCATCGGCCGAGCGCTGATGGCGCGCCCACGGCTGCTGCTGATGGATGAACCTTCGCTTGGACTGGCTCCCAAATTGGTAGAGACGATCTTTCAGGTCATTCAGGAGATTAATGCCCAATCTACGACGATTCTGCTTGTCGAGCAAAACGCGCACATGGCCCTGCGAGTCGCGACCAGGGGGTACGTCATGGAGGTCGGCCGGATCGTGTTGGAAGATGAGGCCGAAAAGCTCATGGCCAATGGTGAGGTCCGAAGCGCCTACCTTGGGGAATAACGTTCAACGTGCAATGTTCAACGTTCAAGGTTTGCTGCCATCCTGACGATGATGCGAACCGGTGACCGACCGAATGCCCAAGCAGTAAGGCTTGCCGTCGCGCCTCAGGCCCCGTCATCCAGGGCGATAGCGCGAGCTGCTTCTGTTCTTCGCAGGGGTGGTCTGGTGGCGTTCCCCACCGACACCCTGTACGCTCTCGGAGCTGACGCCTTAAACCCGCTTGCGGTCAGGCGCGTCTTTGCCGCAAAGGGTCGCAGCCTGAGGAGTCCTATTCCGCTGCTGGTAGCCGATCTTACGATGGCGATTCAACTGGTCGGTGAACTACCTGAGGCGGCCGTTCGACTTGCCGAGCGCTACTGGCCTGGCCCACTGACCCTCGTGCTGTGGGCTCCTCGCGAAATCTGTACACTGCTCACCGCCGGGACCGATCGGATCGGTCTCCGGGTCCCCGATTCGGCTATTGCACTCGCGCTGATCCGTCGCTTCGGCGGCCCGGTGACCGGAACAAGCGCGAACCGCTCAGGCGTCAAAGATTCCATGGACGCCCATGACGTACTGCGGCAGCTTGGAGATCAGGTAGACCTGATCCTGGATGGAGGTCCCGCAGTCGGTGGAAATCCGTCAACCGTCGTGGACGTGACCATGAGCCCACCCGCCATCGTGAGACACGGTCCCGTCCAACAAGAGGAGATCCTGAACCTGTTGGGACTTTAGTGTCATTCCGGGTCAAGCCCGGAATGACACTCTCAGCAAAGAAACTTCCCGGACACTACACGCCAGGCGTAGCTGGAAAAGGGCAGGTCAGACGTCAGGGCGAAATCTCCTGAAAGCTTTTGGAAAGTGTACGAAAGTATGCTAAAAATATAGTGTTATGAAGGACTATGCGACATTTGGAACATAGATCAGCCACGATAGGAACGGGGACGATGGGGATCGAGCCGATTCTTGAGCGTGTTCGCGCGGCATCACCTCACGCGGATGTGACTCTGCTGCAACGAGCCTACGACTTTGCTGCCAGAGTGCACAAAGGCCAGGAGCGGGTATCGGGAGAGCCATACCTGTCGCACCCGCTGGCCGTAGCTGAGATCGTGCTGAATCTCAAGATGGATGTGGCGAGCATCGCCGCCGCTCTCCTGCACGATGTCGTAGAGGATACCCATGCCTCGCTGGAGGAGGTCAAAGAGGCCTTCGGCGACGAGATCGGGAACCTCGTGGACGGTCTCACAAAGATCAGCAAACTCCCCTTCGGCAGCCGCTTGGAGCACCAGGCCGAAAGCCTTCGAAAGATGGTGCTCGCGATGTCGAAAGATATCCGGGTCATTCTCATCAAGCTGGCTGATCGACTCCACAATATGCGAACGCTTGAACCGCTTCGAGAGGAGAAGCGTCGGCTGATTGCCCGAGAGACCCTCGACATCTACGCCCCTATCGCGCACCGCCTCGGAATCTACTGGATGAAGGCCGAGTTCGAAGACCTGGCCCTCCGCCACCTCGAACGCGAGGTCTACCAGGATCTGGCGGCAAGGATCGCAAAGAAGCGGCGGGAACGCGAGAAGGATATCAATGAGGCCATTGGGATCCTTCAACAGAAGTTAACTGAGGTCGGTATCCGGGCCCAGATCATAGGCCGCCCCAAACATTTCTATAGCATTTATAAGAAGATGCGCGATCAACAGAAAGGATTTGATGAGATCTATGACCTGACCGCGGTCCGGGTGATTACCGAATCGATCAAGGATTGCTACGGCTCGCTGGGCGTGATCCACTCCCTCTGGAAGCCGATCCCCGGTCGGTTCAAGGACTTCATTGCGATGCCGAAGTCGAACATGTATCAATCCCTGCACACCACAGTGATTGGCCCGGTCGGCGAACCGGTCGAGATACAGATTCGAACGCATGAGATGCACAAAACGGCGGAGGAGGGGATTGCGGCCCATTGGGTGTATAAGGAGGGGAAGGCGGCGCTGGACCCAGCCGATAAAGGGTTTGCCTGGATTCGACAGCTCCTGGAGTGGCAACGTGATCTGAAAGACAGTCGGGAGTTCCTGGAAACGGTGAAGGTGGACCTGTTCCCGGAAGAAGTCTACGTATTCACGCCGAAAGGGGATGTGAAGAACTTCCCCAAAGGGGCGTGTCCCATCGACTTTGCCTTCGGCGTCCACAGCGATATCGGCTTGACCTGTGTGGGGGCCAGAGCGAATGGCCGTTTGGTCCCCCTGCGATATGAACTGCAACATGGCGACATCATCGAGATCCTGACCGATGCAAAGCACCATCCGAGCCGTGACTGGCTGAAACTCGTCAAAACTTCACGGGCGAGAGGACGGATCAAGCAATGGATAAAAAACGAAGAGAAGGTCCGGAGTATCAGCCTCGGGCGAGATCTGCTGGAGAAGGAGCTTCGGCGGCTCGGTAAGAGCCCATCCCAGATTCTCAGGCCGGACGGAATGACGAAACTCCTGACCGGCTCCGGCTATGCAACCCCGGACGAGTTTTTTGCGACCGTTGGTTTCGGCAAGCTCTCCCCTCGACAGGCCATTGCGAAACTCTTACCCGCGGAAGAGCTGCCACATGAGGGAGAGGTGAAGCCGGAGCGAAAGATCCGCCACCAGCCTGATGAGGGCGTGACTCTTCTGGGGGCACACGATTTTCTTATTCGGTTCGCCAGATGTTGCAGTCCGCTCCCGGGTGATGACATCGTCGGATTCATTACCCGCGGACGCGGGGTGTCGGTTCACAGCGCAGACTGTACGAATATGGACCAGCTCCTGTACGACCCGGACCGAAAGATCAGCGTCTCCTGGGAGGCGGCGCCGAAGATCGCCCACCAGGTTAAGATTCGCGTGATGATCGGGACGGACCGGCCAGGGATCCTGGCCGCGATCAGTGCTGCGATCTCCGCAAGTAAGATTAATATCGCCCAGGCTGATATACGAGTGACGGAGGACCGGAAGGGAATGAATACCTTTACACTCGAGGTGTCCGACTTGAAGCAGCTTCAGTCAGCAATGGGAGCGATTCGCCAGATCGACGGAGTAATGGGCGTAGAGCGCATTCGCAGCTAGCGACGGCTCGCTGCCGTTATCCGGCCTTCTGAACGAGTCCGGATCGCAGACAGCGAGTGCAGAGCGCGACGTAGCGTCGGGTTCCATTCATGACCACGTGGTGACGCGCGATGTTGATCTTCTGGCGGCGCTTGCTGACGTTGTGAGCATGGCTCACCTGAAGGCTTACTCTCGGACCTCGTCCGCATATCTCACACTGGCTGGGATGAGTGGATGGCATGGCAGTACCTCCAATGGTTAATGGCTATCGAATGATCGTGCCCAACGAGCGGTAATTATACGGCGGCGGCGAAACAAAATCAAGCGTAGAAGCAAAACTTTGCTGAGTACATGAGTACAGATGATGAGGGTAATCGGTGGCCTCGCCAGAGGACGGCGGATTCTGGCGCCTCGCGGAAGACATACGAGGCCGACCTCGGATTATTTGCGCGAGGTCCTGTTCAATCTTCTGACACAACAGGTCGAGGGCAGGATGTTTCTCGACCTGTACGCGGGGACCGGAGCAGTGGGAATCGAAGCCTTGAGCCGTGGCGCTGCCGGCGCGGTCTTCGTTGAGCACAATCGGTCAGCCCTTACGATGCTCTATCGCAACCTTGAGACGTCCGGGTTTCGTGGTCGGGCTGAGGTGGTCCCGATGGAAGTTCTCCGATACCTGCGCCGGGCGACTTGTGGATCACGACAATTCGATCTGATCTTTCTGGATCCGCCATATATGCATACTGACGCAGCAGCGGCTATCGGTCTGATTGCTTCAACGGAGTTCCTCGCACCGACCGGTATAGCGATTCTGGAACGATCAACAAAGGCGATACCAATCGAGGTCCCTCCTGGACTGGCGCTCATTCGCGAGGTCCGGCATGGCGCCGCTGTTCTTCAGCTCTATCGACAGGAGGTAATGTAATGGCGTTGGCTATCTACGCCGGGACCTTCGATCCATTTACCTTTGGTCATATCGATATCGCCAGGCGAGCGCATCGCCTTTTTTCTCGTCTTGTTATTGCCGTCAGTACGAATCCTGAGAAATCGGCGCTCTTCAGCCTTGCGGAGCGTCAGCGGATCATTCGGGACGCCGTCGGGGATATGCGAGGCGTTTCCATCGACTCCTTTGACGGTCTCCTGGTGGATTACATGCATCGAAAAGGGGCACGGGTTGTTATTCGTGGCCTTCGAGCCCTCTCCGACTTCGAATACGAATTCCAGATGGCGCTGATGAATCGAAAGCTGAATGAAGAGATCGAAACGGTATTCCTTATGCCTCACGAGAAATATTCCTACCTCAGCTCTCGGTTGGTGAAAGAGATCGCCTTGCTTGGGGGAGATGTCTCCCAATTCGTCACACCAATGGTCGAAACACTGCTCAAGGAACAGATCGCCCCGCGTGAGGGAGAAAAACGGAGACAAAAACAATGACGGTGAATCTGTCAAGTCGCGCCAGGAATACCAGCCCCTCTGCTACGTTGGCTATCGCTGCTATCGCCAAGCAGATGAAGGCAGAGGGCATCGATATTGTAGACTTTGGGCTTGGGGAGCCGGATTTCGAGACGCCGGCCCACGTGAAGGACGCGGCGATTGCCGCTATTCGTGAAGGGTTCACGAGATACACGGCAGCCGCCGGCATCGATGAGTTGAAGGAGGCGATCGTCACCAAGCTGAAGCGCGATAACGGCCTGTCCTATGCTCCCTCAGAAGTAATCGTCTCGTGCGGCTCGAAGCATTCGTTATTTAACATCGCCGAGGTACTGTTTGAGCCGGGGGATGAGGTAATTGTCCCGGCCCCGTACTGGGTCACCTATACGGAGCAGATCCGCCTCGTGGATGCGCGACCGGTCATCGTACAGACGCGAGAAGAGGATGGGTTCCACCTGACTCGTGAGGCGCTGGAGCCGGCCATTACGCCGAAAACCAAGGCGATCCTGCTCAACAGTCCATGCAACCCGACCGGCGCGATGATCCCGCTGGAACAGTTGCCGGCCCTCGCCGCGCTGGCGGTGGAGCGAGACCTGTTGGTGATTTCGGACGAGGCGTACGAATCTCTGACTTACGACAGGCATACCCATGTGAGCATCGCCTCGCTCGGCGAGGAGGTGAAAAGGCGAACCCTTGTCGTCAATACCGTCTCAAAGGCGTACGCCATGACAGGTTGGCGGATCGGGTACGCGGCAGGCCCGACGGACATCATTAAGGCGATGGGCACGATCCAAAGTCAGGTCACGTCGAATCCCACCTCGATCGCGCAGAAGGCTGCGGTTGCCGCTCTGCTTGGCCCGCATGATGGTCTCCGCGACATGGTGGGCGAATTCGATCGGCGTCGGAGGTATCTTCTCAGTCGGCTGAATACCATCCCCGGCATTACATGCACGAACCCCGAAGGCGCCTTCTATTTTTTTCCAAATTTCTCCAGCTTCTACGGAGCAGTGGCGAACGGCAGCCCTATTCGAAACTCCGCCGAGATGGCAGCCTACCTCTTGCAAACAGCCCGTGTCGTATTGGTTCCAGGCAGCGAATTCGGAAGCGATGCGCATCTTCGCCTTTCGTATGCGACGCCGATGGATAGCATCAGGAAGGGAGTAGAGCGGATCGAGCGAGCCCTTGACGCGCTTCGTAGCTGACGGTAACCGCGTTGATTGTGTTATTACGTTGATCGTGTACTGCGTGTGCGTCAGTGTCCATTCTTTCTCAGAACGCTGCACGCTTGCACGCTGAACGCCGTAAGAGGTTGATGCGATGTCCAAGCTGAAGCTGATTACCTTTGGCTGTCAGGCCAATGATCTTGATTCGGAACGGATCAGCGGACTCCTGCTTCGAGAGGGGTATACCCTCACTGAGCGTGAGGAAGAGGCTGATCTGATTCTTCTGAATACCTGTGCGATCCGCGAGAAGGCGGAGCACAAGGTATACAGTCGTCTTGGGTCCTTTCAGATACTGAAACGGGAGCGCGCCGGTCTGAAGATCGGTATCTGCGGCTGTGTCGCGCAGCAGGAAGGGCAGGCGCTGCTCAACCGTTTTCCGTACCTGGACTTTGTCGTCGGCCCTGGACAGCTTACGGCCATTCCATCACTGCTTCAGGCTGGGACGACGAGAGGCGTGGCGACGGCGAGAACACCCGGCTACTCCTACCCTGTGAATGCGCCGGTTCAGCGGCAAAGCAATATCAGGGCCTGGGTCAGCATCATGGAGGGGTGCGATCACTTCTGTACCTTTTGTGTCGTTCCTTTCACTCGTGGCCGTGAACGCAGCCGACCCCCGCAGGAGATCGTAGAGGAGATCAGAGGGCTCAAGCGACAGGGGTACCGCGAGGTCACGCTGTTAGGACAGACTGTTAACTCCTATGGGAGGAAGCTCCTGCCTCCGATCAGCTTTGTGGAACTGCTCCGTCACATCGATCAGCTTGTGGGCGATTACATGCGGGTCCGGTTTACGAGTCCACACCCCCACGATGTGACCGACGAACTGGCAGCGGCATTCGCCGAGCTCACGAGCCTGTGCGAACAGATCCATCTGCCTGTTCAATCGGGCTCTGATCGGATCCTGCATCGAATGAAGCGCGGCCATACTCGGGATGAGTACCTGGAAAAGGTGGCGATGCTCAGGGCCAGGACGCCACAGATCGCTATCACGACAGACATTATTGTCGGGTTTCCCGATGAGACGGAAGAGGACTTTCAGGCAACTCTGGACCTGATGCAGCAGGTCGGCTTTGATGGCGCCTTCATGTTCAAGTATTCGCCAAGACCTCACACAGAAGCGGAACAGATGCCCGATCAGATCTCCGAGGAGGTCAAAAGCCGTCGCTTGGAGCAGGCGCTTGTGCTCATGAACCGGCTGTCCCTTGAGTGCAACCGCGCGTATCTCGGCCGAACAGTCGAGGTGCTGGTGAATCGTGAAGATGCCAAGGGGAATACCGATCGCCATACCGGTCGGACCAGGCAGAATAAGATTGTCCATTTTGGAGGTGAAGGAGTAGTAGACGGCAGCTTTGTCCGCGTAGCGATCACGGGAGCGACCCCGTTGTACCTGCAAGGTGAGATGGTGTGCCCGCTATAGCCGAATCCTGACAAATAGATATTTTCCTGACACGCATGAGGAGTGGAGTGCTCAAGCATCATACCGTCTTCGAGGAGCAGATCATTGCGGCACGGGTGGAGGCGTTGGCGCGCGCGATCGCCGATGATCTGCCGGAGCCGACACCGGTGATGATCGGCCTGCTCACTGGTGCGTTCGTTTTCCTCGCCGACCTGGTGCGAGCGATGGGGCGCCTGGGGATAGAGCCCCATGTCGACTTCATGGCCGTTTCACACTACGGGCGTTCGACGGCATCCAGTGGGCTGGTGCAACTCCATAAGGATAGCGCATTGGAACTCAACGGGCGAGCCGTGTTAGTTATTGATGACATCCTGGATTCCGGGCGGACGCTCAGCATGGTCCGCGCACACCTGGCCGCCAGAGATCCGAGCTGGCTGCGCACCTGCGTCCTCCTGGACAAGCCGAGCCGACGGCAGGTAGCCATCAATGCGGACTACGTTGGCTTTGAGGTGCCCGATGCCTGGATGATCGGCTACGGCATGGACGCGTATGGGCAGGGGCGTGGCCTTCCGTATATCGCCGCGTTCGAAGCGCCGGAGCAGGCGAACTTGGGAATCGAATACCACACTCAATGACGCGGGATATACGCCGACATCGGCTTGTGAAGGAGGATCTGATCTACGGTCCACTGCTTTCTCGCCGGCTGGGCCGTTCGCTGGGCGTGAATCTGCTTGGCGCCGGTGAGAAGGTGTGTTCCTTTAACTGTCGGTATTGCCAATGCGGCTGGACCGCACAGCCGATCCTGCAGGTCGCCGACCCGCTCGCGAACTTTCCTTCAGGAGAGCAGATTGCTACGGCCTTAGAGATGCGACTTCAGCAGTTATGCCGCGATCAGATCCCTATCGACGTGATTACATTTTCCGGCAATGGTGAGCCCACGCTCTATCCGGAACTTCAGGCGATCATCAAGGCTGCCTCGGCGCTCCGGGATCGCTATGTCCCACGCGCCAAGCTGGCCATTCTGTCGAATAGCTCCACCGTACATCGGCGTGAGGTGCGCGATGCCCTGCAAGGAATCGATCTTAAGTTGATGAAGTTGGATGCGGGGAGCGACGCCCTCACGCGCCGGATCAATCTGCCGGCAAAAGGGTGGGACTTCGCGACGATGCTCCAGGAGTTAGCGCAACTTGACGGCGTACTCCTGCAAACGATATTTGTATGGGGAAGAGTGGCGAATACGGCTCCCGTGGCGATTCGCGAGTGGTCCGACCGGGTTGCCGAGATTCGTCCACTTGGTGTTCAGATCTATACGCTCGACCGGGTACCGGCCGATCCCGGCTTGACCCCGGTCTCCAGGGTGGTACTCGATGCGATTGCCGGCTATGCGCGACGGCGCGCCCATGTTCCAGTCGAGGTCTACTGAGGCCGTCGCCGGTCGCCGAACCCGGCGGTGGCTGCTTGCGCTCCCTGTGCTCGCCCTGTGTGGCGTGGCCGACTCGGGCTACCTGCTCTGGCAGCACCGCGCGGCAACCGCGACCTTCTGTCCGACAGGGGGATGCGACGTCGTCAATCAAGGAGCATACTCCGAGATCGGGGGAATCCCTCTCGCCGCCGTCGGCGCCGTGGCGTATGTGTTCCTGCTTGCCCTTTCAGTCGTAGCCGTTATGCTCGACAGCCGACGCCTGATAGGAGTAACGCTCGTTGTTGCCGGAATCGGCGTAGTGGTGTCAGCGTGGCTGGTCTATCTGCAGGTCGCCGTTATCGAATCGATCTGCTCGTGGTGTGTCCTCTCCGCCTTCACGATGATCTTGATCTTTACCATGAGCCTGAGTGCGTGGTTTACGATAGGGCCTCCGCTATGGTCTGAGCAGACTAACTTAGGGCAACACTCCATACGGTACGGTCATACCACAGCGAACGAAAAGGTATCTTCGCCCCCTCCCTCACCCTCCTCACTCGGAGGGGGAGAAGACGGGCGGGGGGGATTGTTGAAGGAAATAAAAAAAAGCCCGACGGAGATACCGCGACATCCCATCAGGTTTCCGCTGATGGCGTTAGGGATGTTCGCACTGCTCGCTGCTTTACTCGGAGGATTCGTTCGTCTCGGCTGGAACTGGCCGACCGTATCTTCAACCTTGTCTGCAGTGCATGGTCCCCTGATGATTTCCGGGTTCCTGGGTACACTCATCGGATTAGAGCGGACCGTAGCGATGGGGAAGTGGTGGACTTCTGGCGGGCCTCTGTTCACCGGGGTGGGCGCACTGATCCTGATTGCAGGCGTACCCGGCGCAGCCGGCCCGGCATTGATCACCTTTGGCAGCCTTGTATTGGTTGTCACGTTTGTCCTTCTCATTCGCGGCCAACCGGCCCTGTTTACGATCATCATGGGGCTTGGGGCGCTTGCGTGGCTTGGAGGCAACGTCCTTTGGCTGAGCGGTTGGCCGATTTTCAGCGTGGTGAGCTGGTGGGCTGCCTTCCTGGTTCTGACCATCGCCGGAGAGCGGCTGGAGTTGAGCCGCTTTCTCCCGCTCGCTCGCCGACACCGGCTATCCTTTCTGGCTGCCACTGGTCTGTTTGTTGGCGGGCTCGTTCCCGCGGGAATGGCTTTTGACATTGGATCGCGCCTGAGCGGGCTGGGCCTTATTACCCTGGCCATCTGGCTACTGCGGCACGATATGGCGCGACAGGCGGTCAAGAAGACAGGGCTGCACCGATTCGTGGCTCTCAGTCTGCTTTCAGGCTACGTGTGGCTGGCAGTGGCCGGGGTGCTTACATTGAGCTTTGGCGGAATTGCCGTTGGATCACACCACGATGCGACCCTGCACGCTCTCCACGCACACGGCGTATGGGACGGCTACGATGCGACCCTGCACGCCATCTTCGTAGGCTTTGTGTTCTCGATGATTATCGGACATGCCCCGATCATCTTCCC
Source organism: Candidatus Methylomirabilis sp. (assembly GCA_002634395.1). GTDB lineage: Bacteria > Methylomirabilota > Methylomirabilia > Methylomirabilales > Methylomirabilaceae > Methylomirabilis > Methylomirabilis tolerans. The sequence goes on along the minus strand of NSJM01000049.1, from coordinate 5,657 downwards.
ATCCGTACTGGGAATTGCTTTACCTTTTCGCCCAATCTTTTACAGTCATCTCGTTCTGCTTCATCTATCGCTGGTGCTGCGAGTGGTGGGGGATTTGGCGGCATGGTGGCCTGGAAGGCTGGGAGGCGGGCTACTCAATGTTGTAGCCGTACTGCTCTTTCTCGGTAATATGGCGACGTCTGGCGTGCTGGGGAATCGATCCGTCTCTTTGGTGGATACCGGACAGTAGCAGGTTACGATCAGAAAAGGACGATCCTATGATCTTGCACCGATCGGAAAGATTATCGATCGATCTTCATCAAGACAATAGAGCACACCTGACACCAACGCCGGATATTGAGCCAGCAGGAAAGAGCGCTTCGTCCCGCGACCTCGTCCGAATCGCACGGCTTCCGATTCACTTCTTCATTTCCGCGGTTGTCCTCTTCGGACTGGGTGTCGCCGCAGCGCCGTGGGTGGTCGGTGATCTGATCGACTTCTTCTATCAGCCGCGGATTCTGGCCGTCACCCACACCTTTACGCTAGGGTGGATCAGCTCTGCCATCATGGGTGTCATGTACCGCTTGGTTCCTGCCATGACGAAACGACCTTTGCGCTATCCGAGGTTAGCGCGCTGGCAGTTCGGGCTGTACCTGTTCAGCGCGACAGGTCTCATGACGCACATGCTGATCGGAGCATGGCCGCCAACCTGGATGGCGGCGGCAGTCATTGTGCTCAGCGTGATCTTCTTTGCGATGAACATGCTGCCTTGTCTTGGTCCTGCCTGGCACAAGAGTCCGGCCGAAACCGGAATGTGCATGTCCATCCTGTTTCTGCTGCTTGCCGCTTCTCTCGGTACGGCTCTCGCATTGGATAAGTCCCTCGGGTTTCTTCCCGGAAACATCATCAGCAATCTGGCCAGTCATGCGCACCTCGCCGCGCTCGGATGGGTAAGCCTCACCATCTGTGCTGTCTCCTATCGGATGGCTCCGGCGTTTTTGTTGTCGGAATTGACGATGCCGCGTGTGGCGATCTGGCAACTCTACAGCTTTGCCGCCGGTGTTTTGGGCTTAGCCCTCTCACTTCTTGGCTGGATTCCGGGAGCGCCCGTCTGGAGTGCTGTCATTTTATCGGCTCTGCTTGCTTATGTCGGAGTGCTTCAGACTCTTGTGCGCAACCGGCGGACACCGATCGATTGGCCAATGCGACACGCACTGGCCGGCATGGTCTGTTTACTGCTCTCCATTGGACTCGGATTTTCGCTGCTTTGGATTGAGCCGGATAGTGCCATTGGCAATAGAGTTGCCGGAACGTATGGAGTCTTAGGACTGCTCGGCTGGGTGACAAACTTCATTATCGGCATGTCTTTTAAGCTTTTTCCGGGATTTGTTGTCGGCGTACGTGAGCGCAGAGGTTGGCCAAAGCTGGCTATCGCAGAACTCGCTTTGCTACGCTGCCGGCCGGTCGTGTTCTTCTCACTGAATGCCGGTGTGCTGACGCTTGCCGGTGGACTGATCTCAGCACAGTTGGCGATCGCCAGGTTTGGCACCTTGGTGATCGCGATAGGGGGATTGATTTACGTGGCAGCCATGGTACGGACTCTGAGCTATGCCTATCATTCTTCTGCCCCTCCTGCTGCAAGTGATCCGTTTCGCATCCTTTCCAGTGACTCGTAGAGACCGTGACACGCTCCGGGGTGTCACAGACAGTCGTCACTCTCCCGCCTCTCTGAGCGACACCTCCGGTCTCTGTCGAGCGGTAGCCTTCGGAAATTTTCGCGTGGACTCGGTGAGTGTCCGTGTTCCTTCCCGGCACCAATTCGGCGGGTCCCCGCTCCTTCGGCAAAGACCGTTCCGGTTCCTGCCACACCCGCACCAATATCGGAAGCGCTCAAACTGTGACAGGACCGGAAAAAGGATTTGACAACCTTCAGCCCCCTCTCTATCATAGCAGCAACCTTGGGAGAAGAGCCGATGAGGCTAATCCAATCTGAAGTTAGAAGTTGGTGCAAGGGCAGCGTAACTCGGGAGGATGGGTGAACCTCACTCAGAGGGAAGGGAACCGATGACCAAGGCTGACATCGCTTCGATCGTCGCTGAAAAAGGCCTCGCTAAGAAACAGGCAATGGAGGCAGTAGAGGCGACTCTCGACATTGTGAAGAACGCTCTCATGAAAGGGGAGAGGATTCAACTTGTCGGCTTTGGCTCTTTTCAAGTCAAAGCTAAGCGAGCGAGGAAAGGGCGGAACCCTCAGACCGGAGACCCGATCACGATTTCAGCTCGCAAGGTGTTGAAGTTTAAGCCCGGTAAAGCCTTACATCAGGCCGTAAACGATCTTCGCGGATAGCTTCTGGGTTGGCCGGAAGAGGAAAGACTGTGCCTGCTGGCGCACGGACGAGGTCGGTCAAAGCGAAACCTCGAGCGCTACAACGGCTTCTCCCTGGCCTTGATAGCGGTCCCGAGATTCCTGAGAAGCTATACTTCAAGATTGGAGAGGTCGCTGAACTGGCCGGAGTTCAACCCTACATTCTCCGTTATTGGGAAACTCAATTTCCAACACTGCGGCCGACCAAAAGTCCGCGCGGACAACGGCTCTATAGACGCAATGATGTTATGGCTGTGTTTCGCATCAAGGAGTTGCTCTACCAGAAGCGGTTTACCATCGCGGGCGCCAGACGTCATATGGCGGTAGAGCAGGGGCCGTTCCCACCAACCGTATCGGATGCTATTCGACTGGTGAAGGAAGAGCTGAAGCATATTGCTTCGTTATTGCGTGCACAATCCCCCTGACGTAAAGGTCTGGTAAACATCGGGGCGTGGCGCAGCCTGGTAGCGCACTGGCATGGGGGGCCAGGGGTCGTTGGTTCAAATCCAATCGCCCCGACCAGCACGATTCATCGATATAGAAGACTGTCTATCGGCAGATTGTGCGTCTGCCGTTTTTTTAGTCGTGAATGAATATACTGATCTCTAACGACGACGGCATTCATGCTCGAGGCCTTCGGGTACTCGCGGATGCGCTATCCAGCGTGGGTGAAGTATGGGTGGTGGCGCCTGATCGTGAACGGAGCGCATCCGGCCATTCCCTCACATTAAACAGACCGCTACGGGTCACGAAGGTTGCGCCGACCTGGTTTACGGTTGACGGTACACCGACTGATTGTATCGCCCTTGCCCTCATGGGCATGATCAATCGAAAGTTTGATCTGGTCGCATCCGGTATCAATGTTGGCGGGAATATGGGCGACGATGTAACCTATTCCGGGACGGTTTCAGCCGCCTTCGAAGCCACACTATTGGGACTCCCGGCGTTTGCCCTGTCTGTTGTGGCGCATCGGAAAGTGAATTTTTCAGCAGCCGAGCAGGCCGCAGTAATGGTGGCAAGGCTCATCGCAAAAAATGGGTTGCCGGCAGATACCATGCTGAATGTGAACGTCCCGAATTGTCGCCCATCAGCGATTAAAGGTGTGGCAATTACGCAACAGGGAAGACGACGCTATGGTGACAACATCATCGTGAGAAAAGTCGACCCCCGCGGGAAGGCCTATTACTGGATCGGCGGGAAAGAACCCACATGGGAGCCATTGAAAGAAAGCGACTATGCTGCGGTGACGGCAGGATCCATTTCAATCACACCGCTTCATCTGGATCTGACCAACTCGAGCGTTCTTGAAAAGCTTCAGAAATGGGAATTCCATTGGGACCATTCGCCCTCCACAGCGGGGCGCCGCCGCGGCACGGCGCGAAAAGCCGTCAATTGATGTGAAGAACAGGTTTGCAATTCTATAATGGATTATGTGGTTGCCCGGCAGCGGATGGTGGCCGAGCAGCTAGTGCGACGCGGGATTACGCACCCCAGGGTCCTGCGGGCCATGGCCACGGTTCGCAGACATCTGTTTGTAGAAGAAGCCTTCTGGGGGCGCGCTTACGGCGACTATTCCCTGCCGATTGGCGAGAAGCAAACGATCTCCCAGCCGTTTATGGTAGCGTGCATGGCGGAAGCGCTCGAGCTGGAAGAGGATCAGCGGGTGCTGGAGATCGGAACGGGGTCTGGATATCAGACGGCCATTCTGGCGGAATTGGGCGCAAGAGTCTATTCTATCGAGCGAAATCGCGCGCTGGCGCTGCGGGCGCGACGTCGGCTTGAGGCGCTCGGGTACCACCACGCGTGGGTTCGGGTTGGTGACGGTTCTCTCGGGTGGAAAGACAAGGCGCCCTTTGATGCAATTGTTGTGAGTGCGGGCGCTCCTGCAATCCCGACACCTCTTATCGAGCAGCTTGCTGAGAATGGGCGTCTGATTGTGCCGGTCGGTGATCTACAGAGCCAAGTCCTTAAGAAAGGCACGAAGAGGGGGATGACCGTACGCTGGACTGACCTCGGAGATTGCGTTTTCGTCAAACTTATAGGCGAGCAAGGGTGGAACGGGTGATGTCGGGGCGTAGCGCAGTCTGGTAGCGCACTTGCTTCGGGAGCAAGGGGTCGTTGGTTCAAATCCAATCGCCCCGACCATTTCGTTCTCTTGCTGGTGAAGCGATCAGCCTTCAGCTGTTAGCTCTTTTTCGATACCTTCTCTGCTTTATCTGAGGCTGACGGCTGAACGCTGATCGCTGACGACGATCTTGTGAGGAATACCAATGTCGATTGACGCGCTTAAGCAGAAAATCCGGGATGTTCCTGATTTCCCAAAAAAGGGGATCATTTTCAAAGATATCACACCCTTGCTGGCAGACGGCAAGGCCTTCCATACGGCTATTGACCAGATCGCTGAACGGTTTCACGACCGACATATCGATCTGGTGGTGGGCGTAGAGGCGAGGGGATTTATCATCGCCGCTGCGCTGGCGTATCGGCTTCACGTGGGCACGACACTGATCCGAAAGCCTGGAAAGCTGCCGTATAAGACTCATCATACAACCTATGACTTGGAGTACGGCGCCGACACCCTTGAGATCCATCAGGATGCCGTACTGCCAGGCCAGCGGATCCTGATGGCCGACGATCTGCTTGCCACCGGCGGCACCATGACCGCTGCGGTCGATCTCATTACTCGCCTTGGCGGCAATGTGGTCGGCGTAACTTTCCTGATTGAGCTATTGGCCTTGCAGGGAAGAGAGCGGTTTGGAGATCGGGAAGTCTTTTCCTTGATCCAATTCTGATCAGTGAGTCTCGCCAGAGTGCTGCACTAACTCCTCGAATCTTGCCTTGTAGAGTCGAACGCGGAGCTGAGGCGCGCTGTCACTCGTCGTCTCCAGCCGACTTGTTCGCCTCCTTCTTTCTCATGAGATCACGATAGATGCCTGGCGAGGAGCCCTCTATCGGCACGGCCCCGACAGTGTCGGCATAGAACGCGGTGGGGCCCGCCCCGCCGATAATGGCGTAGGCGTACCCGTAGCCGACCATCGCGTGGAGACAGGACAGAAACAAGGCTGTGCCGATTCCGAGGCCGCGCTTCTTCTCGGCGACCCCGGTGGGTCCGAAGAAATTCACGCAGATACTGTCATGGCACGCAAAGCCGATGACAGCTCCGGCCTCTGTGGCGATAAAGCAGGACACGGGACGATTGCTGAACGCAACGTCACACTCACCGGCCCAGCCGTCCCCGAACGAGCCCCGCACCCAGTCAACGACGAGAGACTTCTCGTAAGCCATAGCACGGCGAATCACCATGCCTTGCTCGG
>NSJM01000048.1 GCA_002634395.1 Candidatus Methylomirabilis sp. | reverse complement strand
CCCTTTGATAAAGGGGGGGTGGGGAATTTTCGCGCCCAGCACTCCCCGGAAGTCGGCGGACTTCAGGTCGAAGGGCACCTGCGTTCCGGCGTCCTTCGTTGGGGGAAGGTGATCCTGACGACTGCGGAAAGCGATGTTCACTACTGTTGCCGACTCCTCACGATTCGTCGGCTCCAAGGCGGTCTCTATGGCGGAACCGTTTCAGGCGATGCTGCCCTCGACTGGCGCGGGCCGACATCTCGCACAACGGTCACGACGCATCTGGAAGGGGTTCAGACCGAACCATTGCTGGGAGCGATCCAGGACCCACGGTGGACCTTGCGCGGAATGATGACGCTGGACTCGAAGATGGAGCTGTCCGGACAACTGGGACCTGGGGCGCTCGCCAAGGTCACCGGTCAAACCGACATCGCCGTCACGAACGGACGCGTGACCGGCTATGCGCCACTGGAACAGCTCTCCAAAACTGCGGAGCCTGTCCTGAAGGGGTTAGGCATCAATACTCCAACCCTGAACGAGTTCGACCGCCTCAGCGCCCATTGGACCCTCGACGGTGGGATCCTACGAACCAGAGATCTCACGCTGCTTCGGGACGGGGCGAAGCTCTATGCTGCCGGAAGTTTCAATCTGCTCAATCAGACCATGGATTTCGACGTGAAGGCCAAGATAGCGAAAACAACGCTCGAGGCCAAGCTGCAAGGAACCTCGTCCGACCCGGTGGTGACTCCGCAGGCAGGCAGCATCGAGGGACGCATCAAAACAGAAGTCGGCAAACTCCTGGGAAAGGATGGGAAGAAGGAGATTGGGAAGATGCTGCAACAACTCTTCGGCCACTGAGGAGACCGATGCGACTGGGTATTGTCACTCCCTTCTATGTTCCGTCCGTTCGGGGCAATTCGATCACAGTCCAGCGTATCGAATCAGGATTGCGGGATCACGGCGTGACCGTGCGGGTCTGGTCCCTGGAGGATGGTCCCTCTCCGGACGAGATCCTTCGAGGTCTGGCCGGGTTCACACCTGATCTAGTCCATGGATTCCATGTCAGCTCCTCAGGACAGATCGCGACTGACGCCGCATTCCGGCTGGGCATCCCCTCGATCCTCACCGTGACCGGAACCGATGTCAATACCGATCTCTTCGATCCGCATCGAAGACCGGAGATTATAGATATCCTTCGACGGGCAACGCGCATCGTCGTCTTTCATGACTGTATACAGGCCAAGCTCGTGGGCGAACTGCCCGAGATAGCACACCGAATCCGGGTGATCGGCCAGACGGTTCGCTGCCAGGGAACTCCGTCGTTCAATCTTCGACACCACCTGGGTCTTATGACGGACGACCTGATCTTCTTTATCCCCTCAGGCATCCGGCGTGTCAAAAATGTCACCTTCTGCCTGAAGCCGCTTGATGCGCTTAGAATACAATATCCCCATATCAAGGCCGTCTTTGCAGGGCCGATTATCGAGGCGGAGGAAGGAACAGCATTGCAGGAACTCCTGCGAGACTACCCCTGGGCCTTCTACCTGGGATCGGTCCCTCATGAGCAGATCTGTGCCATGCTCGCGTCCATCGATGTGGTGATCAACTCGTCGATCTCCGAAGGCGGCATGGCGAATAGTATCCTGGAAGCGATGAGTCACGGGCGAGCGGTTCTGGCTTCTGACATCGAGGGAAACCGATCGGTAGTGCAAGACGGAATCGAAGGACTGCTCTTCGGTTCAGAGGCGGAATTCAGCCACAAGGCTGAGCGGCTGATCAGGGAGCCGGATCTGCGCCACACGCTCGGTAAGAACGGGAAGGACAAGATCGAACGGGAGTTCTCGACGGAAGGGGAGATTCAAAACTATCTCCAACTATATCAGGAGGCAATCGGCGCCTGCTCTCGCGGCGAGTAGAAGACCCGTCATGGATCTCCACGTTCTCGAACTGTTCTGCAGAATCGTCGAATCGGGAAGCTTCTCGAAGGCGGCCGACGCGATGTACCTGACCCAGCCCACGGTCAGCGGCCACATCAAGAAGCTTGAGAAAGACGTCGGCATCCGGCTCCTCGATCGCCTCGGACATCGGGCCACCCCAACAAAGGGTGGGAACCTGCTGTATCGCTATGCCAGGCGGATCCTGACGCTCCGCCAGGAAGCCCAACAGGCGCTCGATGAGTTTAAGGGTGGACTGAAGGGAGAACTGGTACTCGGCGCCAGCAGCGTCCCCGGCGGCTATCTGCTGCCTCCCCTGATCGGACGGTTCAGGGCCCAGTACCCGGACATCTCGATCGTCCTCAAGGTCTCAGACTCAAAAGAGATTATCGAAGCCGTGATCGACGGCACCTATGAGATCGGCGCCGTGGGCGCACAATTCGACGATGGCAAGCTCCAGTACCAGACATTTGCCGAAGATGAGATGGTCTTAGTCGTGCCACCCACCCACCCATGGGCGTCCCGAAGGAGCGTCAGGGTAAAGGAACTGCCGAGCCAGCCGTTTCTCATTCGGGAGCGAGGCTCGGGAACGCGCAAGATTATGGAACAGGCCCTGGAGCAACACAATCTGTCGATGAGCGCCTTCAGGGTGATCGCGGAGATGGGTAGTAACGAGGCGGTCCGGCAAGCGGTCAAGACGGGCGGCGGCATCGCCATCATCTCGAGGCTTGCCGTCGCAAGCGACCTCAACTTCCGCGAACTCTACGCCATTCCCGTCGCGGGCCTGAAGCTGACCCGGACGTTCTACCTCATTACGCATCGCCACCGCTCGCGCTCACCCATCTGTAACGCCTTTCTTACGTTTCTCGGGGTCTCCACCCGCCCGCACGAAGCTCGCCATCCCTGATTCCGCGGAAAGACTGCGGGGACGGGCCCGCTGTGCACCAGACGTGTCTTTTCTGGTCTGAACGCTTGCGCCTCACGGGTCCTGATCGACTCGACTTCGATCTGCACATACCATTGGAGTCCGCCGGAATAGGCTGACCAGGCGTGCAGTGTTTGCCATGCTGCAGAAAGGCGGAAATATCTTGCTAAGAAAGGAAACAGTCAATAGGATTTACTGTAACGGTCAGACCGATGTGGAGAGATACGCCAATCATTTTACTCCTAGTGAGGCCGATGGGCTGTACGGATTCTTCTGGAACATCAACGGACGGTTCCCCGTATGCAGATACTGAGGACTACGTGCTGAGGTCCACGGGATCAGCATGAACGGTCTCGTGCTCGTTACGGGCGCTACCGGCTATGTCGGGGGGCGGCTCTGGCGCCGGCTCGAAGCGGATGGCCGGCGGGTGCGGTGCCTCGGACGGCGGCGGGCGGGGCTCGCATCGCAGGTCGGAGCGGCGACTGAGGTGGTCGAGGGCGACATGCTGAAGGCTGAGACGCTTGACCACGCGCTCGCCGGGGTCGACGCGGCCTATTACCTCGTCCATTCGATGGGCTCGGGACAAGACTTCGAGGAGCAGGATCGGGTGGCTGCGCGCAACTTCGGGTCGGCGGCGCGGATGGCCGGAGTGCAGCGCATCATTTACCTTGGTGGCCTCGGCCACGGCGAGGATCTTTCACCGCACTTGAGAAGCCGCCACGAGGTTGGTGAGGTGCTTCGCGAGTCTGGGGTGCCCGTGATCGAGCTGCGGGCCTCGATCGTGCTCGGCTCGGGGAGCCTGTCTTTTGAAATGATCCGCGCGCTGGTCGAACGCCTGCCGATCATGATTACGCCGCGTTGGGTCGAGGTGAAGGCGCAGCCGATTGCCATCGACGACCTGTTGGCCTACCTGATCGCCGCGCTGAACGTACCGCTCACCGAGAGCCGGGTGTTTGAAATCGGCGGCGGCGACTGCGTATCGTACGGAGACCTGATGCGCGAATACGCGCGACAACGCGGGCTGCGTCGCGCGATGATCCGCGTGCCGTTTCTGACGCCGAAGCTGTCGAGCCTGTGGCTTGGGCTGGTCACGCCAATTTACGCACGAGTCGGCCGTAAGCTCATCGAGTCGATCAAGCACCCGACCGTCGTGCGCGACCCCTCGGCGCTGGAGATCTTTCCCGTGCGGCCACGCGGCATGCGCGACGCAATCGCGGCAGCCATCCGCAACGAGGAGCGCGAGGTCGCCGAGAGCCGCTGGTACGACGCCTTCTCGTCAGGAGGCGAGGGCCGCAGTTGGACCGGGGTACGTTTCCACAACCGCTTCATCGACTCGCGGTCGCGCGCGGTCGACGTGGGCCCGGAGGAAGCCTTCGCACCGATCCGCCGCATCGGCGGTGAGACCGGGTGGTATGCCTACGATTGGTTGTGGCGGCTGCGCGGGTTTTTCGATTTGCTCGTCGGGGGCGTGGGCGTGCGGCGCGGGCGGTCTTCGCCGGAACGGATACACGTCGGCGATGCCCTCGACTTCTGGCGAGTCGAGGCGTACGAGCCGAATCGGCTGCTGCGGCTCTCAGCCGAAATGAAGCTCCCAGGGCGCGCCTGGCTCGAATTCATGGTCGAACCGCGCGAGGGCGGCGCCACGATCCGGCAAACGGCGCTCTTCGACCCGATCGGTCTCGCAGGCCTGGCCTACTGGTATCTGGCGTATCCTCTGCACCGCATAGTCTTTTCCCGCATGCTCGATCGTATCGCCGATGCGGCGACTACAGGTCGTCGCCGGGCCGGTACGAGGACGAGATGAGGTCCGAGGTCGCATGAAGACGAACACAGAATTCGTCGAACACGGCTGCTGGCAGAGCTGGCACTCGGCGGACGTACCGCTGCGGCTGGGCGTATCCTCCTGCCTCATCGGTGAGAAAGTGCGATTCGACGGCGGACACGCGCGGGACCGCTTCGTAACGGACACACTCGGCCAGTGGTTCGAGCTTGCCCCGGTGTGTCCCGAGATGGAGATCGGCATGGGCGCCCCGCGGCCGACGGTGCGGCTTGTGGAGGAAGGGCGCGGGACGCGGTTGGTGGCGCCCTCCAACGGCAAAGACTTTACCGAGCTCATGCTGGCCTACGCCACAGATAAAGTCGCCGAGCTCTTCCGCCTTGGACTCGATGGCTATATCGTGAAGAAGGCCTCGCCCTCCTGCGGGATGGAACGTATTCGGGTCTACCGGAACGGCGTCCCGGTCGCGCGTAACGAGTCCGGGCTCTTCGCCCGCACGCTGATGGAGCACTGGCCCGCGCTGCCGGTTGAGGAAGACGGGCGCCTGAACGATCCGATCCTGCGCGAGAACTTCATCGAGCGCGCATTCAGCCGCAATCGCTGGCGCGTACTCGTCCGGCGTGGGCTGAGCCGCAGGCGCCTGATACAGTTTCACACCGCCCACAAACTGCTCCTGCGAGCCCATAACGAGGCGGCATACCGGCGCCTCGGGAAGCTCGTCGGAAGCGCCGGGACTATACCCGATCGCGAACTCTTTGACGCTTATGAATCGGAGTTTCACGAGTCCCTGCGCACGGTGGCCACGCGAAAGAAACACACCAACGTGCTTTTGCACGCGCTGGGCTACCTGAAAAACGCGCTCGATGCCATCGAAAAGCGCGAAGTCCTCGCCACAATTGAGGACTTTCGCCAGGGGCTTGTACCGCTCGTGGTCCCGGTGGCGCTGCTGCGCTACGGCATCCGGCGCCACTCGGTCGAATACCTCGCCGGTCAGCTTTACTTCGACCCTCATCCCAAGGAGCTGATGCTCCGCAACCACCCGTGAAGACCTTGTGGCGATGAGCAGCGCCGACCGCATCCCAGAGATCCGCCGAAGGAACCTGAACGGCGGGGACGTGAGAACGGATGGCAGCTACGTTCTCTACTGGATGATCGCCGCGCGCCGTGCGCGGTGGAACTTCGCACTCGATCGCGCCGTCGAACTCGCCGGCAACCTTAACCGGCCGCTGATCGTGTTGGAGACGTTGTACGCGGATGACCGATGGGCCAGCGACCGCACCCACCGCTTCGTGATCGATGGCATGGCGGACAACGCGCGCGCTTTCAGCGGCACCGGCATCCTTTACTACCCGTACGTCGAGCCTACGGCGGGCGCGGGCAAGGGACTCATTGAACACCTCGCGGCGCACGCCTGCGCCGTCGTGACCGACGACTACCCGGCGTTCTTCTTCCCACGCGTGATCACGGCGGCGGCAAGAAAGCTCCCGGTGCGGCTCGAGGCGGTTGACACTCACGGACTTCTGCCGATGCGTGCGACCGGCAATGTGTTCGCACGCGCCTTCGATTTCCGACGTTTCCTGCAGCGCGAGCTCGCACCGCATCTTTCGATAACGCCGCACCGCGCTTTGCTCAGCGGGCACCTCCCTCCCCTCGAACGCCTGCCGGAGGGGGTCGCCGATCGCTGGCCCCAGGCCGGGCCCGCGTTGCTCAATGGTGACATCACATTGGCGTCGAGCGTGCCTATCGACCACACAGTCCCGCCCGTCCTCTATTCGGGTGGCGCGAGGGCTGGTCGTCGGACACTCCAGCGCTTCCTCGATCAGCGGCTTGCGCGCTACTGCGACCAACGCAATCATCCGGACTCCGACGCCACCAGCGGACTCTCGCCCTACCTGCACTTCTGGCACGTGTCGGCGCACGAGGTCCTCGCGGAGATCGCCGCGCGCGAAAACTGGTCGGCGAAGGACATATCGGGCTCCGCAACCGGCGGGTCCTCGGGCTGGTGGGGGATGGACGGAGCCGCCGAATCCTTCCTGGACGAACTCGTAACCTGGCGGGAGCTGGGCTTCAACTTCTGTGCGCACCGCGGCGACTACAACCAATTCGAGTCGCTCCCCAACTGGGCTCGCGCGACGCTCCAACGGCACGCCTGCGACCGGCGCCCACACCTGTACACGCTGGAGCAGTTCGAGGACGCACAGACCCACGACGAGCTCTGGAACGCGGCTCAAAACCAACTGGTGATCGAGGGCCGCATCCACAACTACCTGCGGATGCTGTGGGGCAAGAAGATCCTGCACTGGAGCGAGAGTCCGCAGGCGGCACTCGAGATCATGATCGAGCTGAACAACAGGTACGCCGTTGATGGGCGCGACCCGAACTCGTACAGCGGCATCTTCTGGGTGCTGGGCCGCTATGACCGAGCCTGGGGGCCTGAGCGCGAGGTCTTCGGCATGATCCGCTACATGTCGAGCGTCAACACCCGACGTAAGCTGCGCGTCCGTGAGTACATTAAGCGCTGGAGCAATCGGGCCTCGTGCGGAGTGTCCGACGCGGGCGTCCACGCATGACACCAGCGGAGAATGCCGGAGCCCGGCGCCCACGAGTGTCCTCAACGATTTTCGGACCCCTCCGGCTCAGGCGCCGTATTTGTCAGGGGGCGCGGCTCCGGAACGCACAAAATGCTGGAGCAGATCCTCGATCTGCAACGCCTTCCTCACCTCTCTCGGCGTCCCCCACTCTCCCTCCTGATTCCCATCATCCCCGATTCCGTTTCAACCGACTATTACCTTTTTGGTTCTTCCGGAATTCGCGTGGGTGAACCTGTCTGCGTACAGATACGCACACCCTTTCTCCCTTGTGCCAAAGATAAACCCCCCTAACCCCCCTTTTCCAAAGGGGGGAACCACACCCTAGGGCTTCTCCCCGTTGAGCAGGCGAGGAGGGACCGCATGCTTGCACATCTATCGTTTCTCCCCCTTTTCCAAAAGGGGGGGACTACACTCTCGCGCTACTCCCCGTTGAGCAGGCGAGGAGGGACCACAGGCTTGCACATCTATCGTTTCTCCCCCTTTCGCAAAGGGGGATCGAAGGGGGTTTTTCTCTTTCCTCATGGCCTCGTTTGGCAAAGAGGGTGTCCCCATGTCCGGCGCTGAAGACTCGACCTCGACCCACGCTCATCCCGGAAGAACCCTTTTTTATCCTGTTTGGGCCTATTTTGTCTCTTTTGAATCGTAGTCGGCTGTGATACGCTTACTTTGATTGTCGCCTTCTCGAACAAGAAAGGTGACCATGATCGCAAAGCTGGCCGAGACGGCATTGGGCATCGCCTCTTGTGGTATATGCGAGATGTGGCCGCAACGTACCAGCCCCTGCCCTCGGCATTTTTGTGTAGATGCCCCGTACCGCCTGCGCACGGTGGAGGAACCAGAGGTAGCGCCACAGGATCGCCGCAATCTGTGACCGGCACGTAGCACTCGCCCTGGCCGGGACCGACGTATTCGGCGGTATGTTGCACCTCACGATCGATGAGACCTTGCCCCAATCCAGGAGACAGGCATGACGCAGCAGGTTCTTGTTCTGATCAGTTTTCTGGTTGTGACCGGTATACTTGTGCTTGTCTTTCAGATGGTGTTTGCCAGTACAAAAAACCCGACCGACATTGCACCTGCACGGGTCAATCGCTACCGGGGTCTCTGGTTTCTCACGCTTGCCGGCATCCTTGTTGTGACGTTCTTTTTCACCCTTCCCCGCTCTCCCTATCTGCTTTTTGTCCGTGACCGGCCTGAGAAAATCATCGCTGTGGCGTCACAGCAGTTTGCCTTTACCCTGTCCGATGAATCGCTCGACAAGGAAAGGGCTCCAGCCGAAGCTGCAGGCGGCATCGTTCTGCCTGCCGGTGCTTTGGTGGAGTTTCGCGTTACCAGCCGGGATGTGAATCACGGATTCGGCATCTTCGACCCGGAACATACCATCATCGCTCAGGTTCAGGCGATGCCGGGTTATGTCAACCGCTTGCGTATCCGGTTTGAAAAACTCGGCACATATAATATCCTGTGCCTGGAATACTGCGGCATTGCCCATTTCATTATGCGAACGAGTTTTGAGGTCAGGTAAGGAGAAGACGAGATGGAAAAAGCATATTCCCGCATGACCGCCGTATGGACCTATACCGGTCTCATCCTCTTTCCGATCCTGATCCTTCTCGGAATCTTGATGCGTGCCAACCAGGGAGGGGTGATTACCGTGCCGGCGGACCGTTTCTTCTCATTCCTCACCCTCCATGGCCTCGGCATGGCGGGTACCTGGTTTGTCATCGGCATGGCCAGTAACGACTATCTGTTGAATAAATACGCTCGGTCACCGTTGGTCGGAAACATTGTCGCCTATATCCTGACGGTGATCGGTGTGGTCTTGCTGATCATTGCAACCTTTATCGGGAAATTTTCCGCAGGATGGTATTTTCTCTATCCGCTTCCCTTTTACAGGACATGGGAAGAGTGGGCGACGCCGCTTTTTCTTGTCAGCATTGCAGTATTGGGGGTAGGTTGGTTGGTCTGGACCCTGTCCATGCTGATCGGCATCTTGCGGAAATATTCATTATCCCAGGCCCTGGCCTGGCACTATCTTCGCGGGAAAAAAGAGCCGGAGGTCCCACCGTTCATTGTCGTTCTCACCGCGACGCTGATCGGTATTTTTATCTGCCTGCTTGCCGGGGTGACCCTGCTGACCCTGTACTTTGGGGAGTATCTGGGGTGGATGAAAAACGATGCGCTCCTGATGAAGAATCTGACGTTTATTTTTGGACACACGCTGGTCAATGAAATGCTGTATTTGGCGGTGGCGGTGCTGTATGAGCTCTATCCGGGATTCGGCCATCGGGCAAAATGGAAGACTGCGTGGTATGTGGCCTTATCCTGGAATGCAACCTTTCTTATCGTGATGTTCGCCTACTTTCACCATCTGTACATGGATTTTGTCCAGCCGACCGGATTTCAATTTATCGGTCAGATTGCCTCATTCCTGGCTCCTCTCCCTGCGGCGGTGGTCACGATTTTCAGTGTACTCGCCTACACCTACCGGAACTCGATGAAATGGAATCTGGCCTCTCTCCTTTATTTTTATGGGGTGCTGGGTTGGGCGATAGGCGGGGTAGCGGCCGTGTTGGATGCGACAATTGTCAACAATTTTGTCCTACACAACACCCAGTGGGTTCCCGCCCACTTTCATACCTATAACCTGTTGGGTCAGATCTTCTTCAATCTCGCCTTTGTCGTCTGGTTTGCGGAGAAGGTGTCCGGGACACCCTTCTCAGCCGGATTATCAAGGAGCATCTTTGCGTTGCTCTTATTAGGGGGCTGGGGATTCGTGAGCATGTTTTATCTTTCCGGGACGTTCTCCATCCCCAGACGATTCAATCTCTATCCGCCCGATCTGCCCCTTGGCACAACACTGGCCAAAGCTGCCGTGGTCTTCGCTGTACTATATTTGCTGGGGATCATCGTCTTTTTCTTTGGCGCATCAAAGAGGTGCGTTAAAGCCTTTTCCCGTTGAGCGTTTATGCTCAGCCACTTGGTGAGATGTCCGATTGATGTTTGCCTGCCTTCGTCATCCAGGGAGGCAACAACCCATCTGCCCATGACCGAGGTTAGTCAAGGCAATATCATTGGGGTCAAGCCATGAACGACATGAGCGACAAGAAATCCTTCTGGAGTTCCACGCAGGGAATCCTGACAGGGATAGCGACGGTCATAACGGCTATCATCGGACTGCTTAGTATTGTTTATTCGTTCGGAGTGTTCGACCGTAAACTTGCACGTCCGATCCCCGCTGCGACGTCGGCATCAAGAGGGCCTGCTGTGACTGTGCCCTCGGCGCAGCCCGCCA
Organism: Candidatus Methylomirabilis sp.; assembly: GCA_002634395.1. Lineage (GTDB taxonomy): Bacteria > Methylomirabilota > Methylomirabilia > Methylomirabilales > Methylomirabilaceae > Methylomirabilis > Methylomirabilis tolerans. The sequence continues at coordinate 10,266 of NSJM01000048.1, read as the reverse complement.
ACCAACCTTCTACTCTCATGGATGCACAATCACCAGGGGCACAGGGCTGCTTTGAGAAGTTTTTCTCCAATGTTCCAAACGGCAGAGTGCGGATCTTGGAGGAAGGCTCCAGAGACGTTGTGCTTATCGCGCGAGACCAGAATAAGGAAGAAGCCATTGGCGTCAAGTTCACCGATTCAGGTCAACCCATTGGCGCACTTGTAGTTCGATTTTTCTCAGACGGAAAGATATTCAAGGTTGTTTCGATCGCTGATAACTCGTGTAATACGGTCGAGGAGTCCGCTGTTAAAGGAAGGCCGGGGGAGAAATGGACTCTCCGGAATTGGGATACCTTGCAAGTTCCATTCGGAGGCCGTCGTTACGACTTCCGGCTTGGCTTTACTGAGGAAACAATCAGCGCTGCTTCGTTTGTTCGTACAGCCCCATAAGGAGTGATAGTTCCCAAGGCAGAGGGGAGGCGTAATCCAAAGATGCTGGGCAGAATCTGTATTGTGGGGTGTGTTAACGAATAAGGGGGCATGAGCATTTCAAGTGTATCCGTCAAGCATCAAGAGATGGTCTCTTGCCAAGTAATCGTGAATCCTCGAGTCAACGACCTTATTCGACAGCTTGCCCTCCTCCCCCATCCTGAGGGTGGCCGCTTTGCCGAGTTCTACCGCTCACCACTGCAGGTTCTTCCCCCCGACGCACGAGGGAGCCGGGCTGCCGTCACGACGATCTACTTCATGCTGTTGGCAGGCGAGAAGGCTCGATGGCATGTGGTCAAATCGGACGAGCTGTGGCACTTCTACGAGGGCGATCCGCTTGAGCTGTATACGATCGATCCAGAGTCGTGGGTGCCTGGATGTGTGCGCCTCGGCCCTCCCGCCACCGATAGCAGCCCCATCCGTATCGTGCCCGCCGGCTGCTGGCAGGCGGCTCGCACGACCGGCGAGTTCACGCTGGCCGGATGTATCGTCGCACCAGGCTTTGCATACGAAGATCACCGCATCTTTGAGGATGGCTCTCAAGAAGCGACGGAAATCCGCCGAAGGTATCCCCATCTGACGGATTTCCTCTAGCGGCTGCTTCGGCCCACTTGCTGTGGCCTGACCGATAAATGTATAGTCGGCAGCATTAGACATACCGACACCGGAGCGGTAGAATTAATCTGGAACTGGTAACGGGGGGATAGCAGAGGGAGATAGCAAGAGCGCTCCCATTCCCTGTAGACAAATTCCACGACTCTGGGACCAGGAATATAAAAGTGTGATGTTCAGCTCAACTATCATCCTGCCGAAGGCGCCGCATTGTTCCGTCGTCGCGCGCTGTCGACTGTATTCGGCGGCGTTCATCACCTGCATCATTATACTTTTGCCGGCAGCGTTCGCCTTTGCGCAACCGGCATTGCCCGATGAGAATCGATACGTCTATCGCAAGATCCCGGATATCGTTGTACAGACCGCTCAGAAGGAGATTCGCCTTTCTGAGATCTATACGACACATCCCGTTCTTCTCACGATGGTGTATACCAGATGTCCGACTATTTGCTACCCGTATCTCCAGTATCTTCGGAACGAACTGCAAAACATTCGAGTGGATGGATATCGCGTGCTGGTCCTCAGTCTTGATCCTCGGGATACTGTAGAGGACATGATGAGAGTGGCGAGTGCCCTGGACTTACCCCAACCGGAACGCTGGCTATTTGGCGTAACGAAAGAGATCGCAGCGCTGACCCAAAGCTTGGGATTTCACATTGAATGGCGCGAAGAGATCAAAGGATACGACCATCCGGCGATGGTCGCCGGTATTGATCGGAATGGGTATCTTCTGAGAATGCTCGTAGGGTTTCAGGCGACCTCCAGGCTGGCAGAGGTATTGAGAGAAATGCAGGGAGAATTTATTCCCTCATATCCCCTTCCCGGGGACAACACCATTTTTCGCTGCTTCGACTACGATCCGATTACGGGAAAATGGCGAATGGGGCCAGGATTTGTGATTCTTTTTACCCCAGCCCTGTTGGGACTGCTCGCGCTGTCTTTCATGTCCATGATGATCACGCCCTCCACCAGAGAGAAACGGAGGTCCTGAACTGCTGTGCGGAGGAACGGCAGCGTCAGATCCGCCGCAGTCAGGGACTGTGCGCCGTTTATGGGTGGCCTGTCCTGAACCTTGCGCAGAGGCGAGGTGCCGGCGCGGTTTCACTCAGCAGTTGAACGCGCCTGATTCTTACGATGATGGGTGATGTAGAGCGGAAGGCCGGTAAACAGAAAGCCGCCGACCACGTTGCCGACAGTCACCGGAATCTGGTTCCAGAGCCACCACTCGGCCAGCGAGATCTTCGCTCCAAGGATGATGCCTGCCGGTATCAGAAACATATTGACCACGGAGTGCTCAAATCCCTGCCCGAAGAAGGTCAGGATGGGTAACCACATGGCCACCGTTTTCCCGACGACGGATACAGAGGTGAGCGACATCACCAGGCCCAGCGTCACCATCCAGTTGCACAGCACTGCCTTGATCACAACCTTCGTCATGCCCCCTGTGCCTAGTTGAGCGTACTCGATCGTTTTCGCCTCCGCCACCTGAACCAACTTCACCGCGATCGGCGACCCGCCGGATGTCACGGCGACGAACATGAAGGCGTACAGCAGGCTTCCCAGGAGGTTGCCGACAAAGGCCCATCCCCAGTTGCGCAAAAGCGCACGCGTATCGATTCTCCCCTCGAGTACACCCAACGGCACAACAGCGAAGTTCCCCGTTACCAACTCCAGACCAAGCAGGATGACCATGACGAAGCCGACAGGAAACACCAGCCCGCCGACAATACCTAGTCCCGTTTGGACCGTCGCGGTAAAGGCGAGTGTCGTGGCGAAGCCTAACAATGCGCCAGAGAGGAACCCGCGAATCAGCAGATCCTTTATCGGAAGCTGTCCTTTTGCAACTCCTACCTCGATCATCTTCGCAACGACTTCATCCGTCTTGACATACGCCACGCGCTACCTCCCCGTCAGGCTGTCGTGTCTGTCGGCCGACCCTCAGGCAGGGGTACAATTGCACGGGATGTGCCAGGACCTGGGAAAGTGGCGACATGGGACATCAGCCATGACTATCTGGCCGACATGGGGCTGTAACCCGAGGCACCTACTGGACGGTGATCGGCTGCACTCTGGCGAACTATACTTTCAGCGTTTAAACGACTTCGAGCGCTCTGCTCTTGGTGTCGATCATCGCCAGATCGCAGCGTTCGATACTGATACAGGTGACCGGCCCATGGTGAACCAGTCCGGGTCATAAGGTCTGCAAGGGCGGGCCAGCGTAGTATCGCAGAAATCCCTATACATCCCGTTCGTGGTGAGTCCTTCGACTAGGCTCAGGACGAACGGAATATGTAACGTACCGTTAGGGACACGACACTAGCTTCCTGAATCCTCGGGCTCAGGCGCCGTATTTGTCAGGGGGGCGCGGACCGGCACTTTGTAATAGGGATATTGGTCGAGTTTTGACGCCCGTGGAAGTTGCTCGTATTTTACCGGCGCCGCGGCTAAGCCGGCCGTTTCCTTGACCGTGGCTTCGGCGGACGTTGGGGGCTCCGTGGAGGCCAGGCCAAAGAGGTAGCTGCTATGGCCCTGGTCACCGGGCGGTCCGACGCAGACGGGGGTGTCGAAGTTCACGATGAGCTTGTTACGCCACCGGTGGACCGCTCCGGGCCGAATCGTGCCAGGCCCGCCGCTCGTGACGACATAGATCAAATCTCCCGCCTTCCCATCGCCATCGTAATCCAGTGTATCGACGATCGGCCCAAACTCGAGCGACATGGTCAGTAAACACGGCCTATGCTTGATCGCCACCCCTTCGACCTCCACCATCGTCTCGCTGGCCTTTTCGAGATCCAGCCGATACTCGTAGCCGTACAGACCGCTCGCCGGCGTTCCAGGCCTGCCCGCGAAGGTGCGGGAGTGGAGCAAGGCGGTCCCCCCAGCCTGCATCGGAATAGGCGTCGTAGTGCTGTCGGTACTGTTTACCGCACAGGATGGATCGAAGTGACAGTAAATGGTTGACGCGCTGACATTGACGGTTTTGACATGCATCTCGCGTTTCTCGCACCCCGCAATGAAGACCACACCCAGCACCACACCGATGAACACAGGCACCCTGCTGATCATGATTGAAGACTCCTACAAGTCCCCGCCTTCAGGCCGGGGGGTTATGTGGATCAAGACGATAACATCGTGACCGGCAAAGAACAGAAAAGCCGACTGACACGCAAACCCCTCGCACGCCTTGGAACCGCTTGAGATCGATATTGTCGAATCGCTGCGGAATAGGCGGCTCAGCCTACGCCTTCCAGCCAGTTCATTCGGTGAAGCTGAACGGGTGAAATAATACTTGAGAACTTGTCGAAAAGTAAACGGAAAGTGTCGAGGGCAGGGTCCAGCGGAAATTCTGGACTCTGCGCGCACTGGCCAAGCCCACCTCTCCAGCCTTCGAGTGCTCCTCTGATCTGTTCGCGAGCGTCGTGTTGCCTCAGCTTCTGAACGCGCGCCGCCACCTGGCGCGTGGGTTGTCGAACTTGACCTGCGCCGGATCAAACGCCTCCGGATCGAAGCCTCCGCCGAGCCAGGTTATCATGCGCTCGTACTCTGGATCCTTGGGATCAAATATCACCGAGAGCAGCCTCTCGTACCCATGCACGCCACCGCAGTCTTCCGGTGGGCAGGCCCTGGCACCGCCCGTGCAGCGTGGGTACTTCTGACCTTTGACGCGCTGGACAATCCCCTCAAACAGGAGATCGTGCTCCCAACTGTCGCCGAAATCGTACTCGTATTCGACCCGCATACCGGGCCGATTGAAGTATGCCGACGTCGTCTGCTCCCAGTCCGGTAGCACGACCGGGTCCCCCTCGAACGCGTCCTCATCCGGAATCCCGACCTCGATCCTCCCGCCCCGGTTCGGATCGTCGAACCGGAAGACGTGCAGGTGGTAGTCCTGCCAGCCCATGGCGTCCTGGATCGCGACGTGCAGGTCCCATAGACTGTAGCTTGCCGGCACCTCGATCCGCCGCCACACCGACGGTGTGATCCCCCGCAGCGTAATCTTGAACTGGTATGCCTCGCTTCTCGCGCTCACCTGCTCCCCCTGCCACGCTCGGTATATCGAGGCGATTGATGACTATAGGCGAGTATTGTCCTGATTTGGTGAGATGGCCTGGTCTTGAAACTTATGATTTCACCACCGGTGGCAAACGCAACAGAATTGCTTCGCACAGCTCACGGGCGAAAGCCAGTGCCGACTCAGCTTCCTGCCGCGTGGGGTCTTCCGGCTCCCCGGGGTAGCGACACCTCCAGACGTAGTCTGTGAGAACGGCGGCCTTGCCGTGATCCGTGGGAGCGTCACATGCGTCGCGCTATCGTCGCGGAGCAAGCGCGTAGCTGGTGCTCCGCCCGCCTTTCGGGTTGCGGACAAGGAGACCGCGCTCGATGAGCAGCAGAATGTCACGGAGAGCGGTGTCCTGGGAACACTTGGTGAGCTTCGCATATTTCGATGTCGTGAGCTTCCCCGCGAAGCCATCAAGGAGACGGTTGAGCACAAGACGTTGCCGGTTGTTGATCGCCATGCCGACGATCGCGTCCCAGAAGCGCGCCTTGGCAAGGACTGCGGCCAAAGTGGTGTGTGCGCCGTCGATGGCGCGGCCCAGACAGCCGAGGAACCATTCCAGCCAGGGCGTGATGTTCATCGTCCCCTTCTGCGTGGCTTCGAGTGCGCCGTAATACGCGTGACGCTCCTGCCGGATTTGCGCTGACATACTGTAGAAGCGCTGCGAACTGTGTTCTGAGCGCGCCAGGGACATGTCGGCGATAGCGCGCGCAATGCGGCCGTTGCCGTCATCAAACGGGTGGATGGTGACAAACCAGAGATGGGCCAGTCCAGCTTTCAAGACCGGATCCATGTCGGCGTTGGCATTGAACCACTCCAGGAACGCACGCATCTCCCCATCGACCCGCGATGCGGGAGGCGCGTGATAATGGACGCGCTCTTTCCCAACCGGCCCAGAAACGACCTGCATCGGGCCGGTACGGTCGTCACGCCAGCCCCCCGTCCTCATGGTAGTCATACCGCTGCGCCCGGTGGGAAACAGGGACGCGTGCCACGCACAGAGCCTCTCGGCGCTGAGCGGCTGGCCATACTGGCGCGTGGCGTCGAGCATCATATCAACGATACCCTCGACCGTGCGGTCTGTGGGTTTGAGTGCGCCGATATCCAGACCGAGGCGGCGCGCAATCGACGACCGGACCTGTTTAGCATCCAGCTTCTCGCCCTCGATGTCACTGCTCTTGAGCACATCGGACGTGAGGGTGTTCAGGACGGCCTCCTGGCGGAGCGTGAATCCCAGGGCTTCCATGTAGCCGATCAGTCGACCCTGTCGGTGGCGGACGTCGGCAAGAGGTTCAGCGAGCCGCTCGCGGTTCCAGTGAAACCTGGGCCAGTCCTTCAACTCATGGATATACATTCTACGCACCTTATGCGGAGATTGTAGCGTGGAATCACCGCAGAGAGCAAGTATTCTCCGCACAATATGCGTCGAATGGTTGTCCTCATCGCCGCGGCAAGGGCCGTACGACCTCAAGGAGCATGCGTCGCGGGTCGACTTTCCGATAACACGCGACGTGCTAACCCATTCCTCGCTTCCCGTCTCCGAACTCGCCTGGCGTCAGGTCCGCCACGAGATCACCCCCATGCTGCAGGACACCATGCGGCAACCACTAAACAGGGGTGGGTCCTTTTTGCTTTATCGAGGCGGGTCCCTCTTGCGTGATCAAAACGAGACTCGGCCTCATCGAAGCGGGTGTTGGCGATGTCATCGAAGAACACGACGTGCTTGAGGCCAATGACACCCAGCTTGCGGGTGCCCTTGTTGTAAAAGAGCGTGGCCGGCGTCGCCTTGCCCCCTGACACGACGAATGAGCGGTTGGATGTATTGCGGAAGGTGTAGGTCTTGCCCGTCTCCCGCGGCCCCAGTTCGATCAGGTTGTAGTTGGATTCGACGAACGGCACCAACCGGAGGAGCATCAGCATCTTCGTCCGACGGTCGAAACGGATCGGATTCAATGTTGTTAATACTTTAGGACCACAACCACGAACTGAAACAACCCCATTAGCAGGTCTTCCACCTTAACCGATTTCCTGGAGGAATGCAAAATGGTCTTCCTAATTATTGTCCTTATCTACTAGCTGATTAGGTGTATAATCACTGCTATGTTCCTGCCATACGACGCGACAGCCGTCCTCGATCTGACCGAGGAACTCAACCGCTGGAAAACCCAGCTCGACTACCGGGGTCCGGTGCCCCGGACATGGGCTGGTCGTCTTCGCCGCGATCTCGAGGCGGAGGCTGTTGCTGCGTCCACCTCGATGGAAGGAGTCCCGGTCACAGTCGAAGAGGTGCACCACATCCTCGTCGGCGACCGCCCCGCGCAGACGTGCGAAGAGGACGCGGCCCTCGTCCGCGGCTACCGTGATGCGATGAGCTTCGTCCTGCGCCGCGCCGACGATGCGGCATTTAGATGGGATCGCGAGCTTCTCGTTGGTCTGCATGATCGCATCCTCGCCGGCCACTGGGGTGCGGGCGCCGGCCGGCTCCGAACCGGGACCGCGCATCTCGTCGACACTCGCACCGGTCAGCTCGTGTTTCAGCCACCACCTGCTGAGGAGGTCCCCGAACTCGTCGATCGCGCGTGTGCCTCCATCGACAGGGGACTGGAGCATCCCGCCATCGGTGCCGCATGGATCCATGTGGCAGTCGCGGCGATTCACCCGTTCACGGACGGCAACGGCCGTGCCGCACGCGTCGTGGCCTCGCTGGCGATGTACCGAGGGGGATTCAAGCTGCCCGAGTTTACCTCGCTCGAAGAATGGTGGGGACGCCATTTATCCGAATACTATGCGAGCTTCCGCTGCCTGGGAGCGGCCTTCGATCCCACGGCCGATGTGACGCCCTTCATCCGAGCGCACCTGGAGGCCCAGCTTCATCAGGTACGGGCGCTCGACCTGCGGGAACGTGTCCAGCATAGGATTTGGACTGTGATCGAAGAGGCGGTCACGACTGCGGGTCTCGACCTGCGCCTTGCCAACGCCGTGTGGGATACGTTCTTTGGCCGGAGCGTGACCCCCCGGTACTACCGGCCCCTCGCGGATGTGAGCGTGGCGACGGCAACGAATGATCTCGCCATGGCCGTCGCCGCCGGTCTGCTGCGGCCGGTCGGCCGGGCGCGGTCTCGCACCTATCAGGCAGGCGAGGCACTGTACGCGCGAATCGGCGCAGCCCTCGGCGTCCCAGTGAACGACTCCGGCGAGCCGGCGCGTGGGACGATCATCGGCGAACTGACGAAGCGGGTAACGTCGGAACGGCCACGGTAGGATAATCCACCTATTTCGGCCAGGCAACCGCAAGGAAGCCGCCCAGAACGTGCTGGCCCGGCGCTGAAGCTCCTGTCTCTTGTCGAAAAGCACGGCATCGCAGCAGTAGCCTGACCTATCGCTATCACAGCTCCATTCAGCGTCGGCTTACTATTTCGACCATCAGAAAGAGCTCGACCGCGAACTGGAGGTCTCGTCTGATGTCGAACAGTGGAAACAACAGGTCGTTCCGCATCCCAGAGCGGCGACCACGCCGCAGCCAGCTCCACAGACTGCTTGATCCCACCACCTACTCCGTCACGTTGGACACCCTCACCCGCGCGGCCCACGCCGTCGGACGTCAGGTCACACTCGAACTGGTTTAGCGCTGGCGCTTGACAATATGCTTGTGGCGGTCTATCATATATTCAGTGTATCGGAATATCTGATATTCTGTCAGGAGGGAGTTCATGATAGTCGAGACAAGCAGGGTAGGAAAACGAGGGACTATTGTCATTCCGGCGGCAATTCGTCGTCGTCTCAAGATCGAAGAAGGCGCCGTCGTCATGGTCGAGGAACGAGAAGACGGCGTTCTGATTCGCCCCGCTGCCGTCATGCCGATTGAGATCTACACGGCCGAACGCCGGGCAGAGTTCCTTCTCTCGAATGCGGTTGACCCCGAGGACTACGAAAGGGCGCGCGAGGAGGTCAGGCGGATGGGGCTGGACCCGGATGCGATCCCCCACTATGCGGTGGCCGGGAATTGACGGATGGACCGGCTCTTCCTGGATGCCAACATCCTGTTTTCTGCCGCCTATCGATCTGATGGCGGCCTCCGGCGCTTATGGGAGATCCCCGGTATCCAGCTCATCACCTCGACCTACGCGGAGGAGGAGGCTCGTCGCAACCTGGAGACCTCTGTGCAGCACGCTGCCCTGAGTGAGCTGCTCCGTCATGTCAAGGTACTGATCTTCCGCCCCGGCTCCTCGCTTCTGCCTTCCGGTTTGGAGCTTCCGGACAACGACCGACCGATTCTGGAAGGCGCCATCTTCAGTCAGGCTACGCATCTGCTCACCGGTGACATGAAAGCGTTTGGCGTGTATTACGGCCGGACGCTCGCAGGAGTACTGATTCTTCCGCCGGCTACCTACCTCCGTGGGCATCGATAGATATGGCAGCGAGTTCATCTACATGGAGGAGGAGCAGTGGCTGTCGGATCTGTCCCGTCTAGGTCCATGACACGCAATATGCTGAATCGTTCCTCGTTGTCTGTGTCCGCACTCACCTGGCGTAAAGTCTGCCACGACATTACCCCCAAGCAGAACGGAGCCACAGGCGCGATTTTTACGGCCGATCGCGGTGAAGGGGAAGCAAGTGGAGGAAGAGGCGGCGGGGCCGGGTGTACAGGGGGTGCGATGACAACATTATGGGGGAGAATCCCGCAGCGACGACCAGGCGCCGGCGCTTGTGGTCGTTAAGCGACAGCGAGCGTCAGGTGTCCGACCGGCTCGGTTGTGGGCTTGACCGTGATCTCGATATCGTAGCCAAGCCGGTTGAGGCAGTCCATTAACTTGCGCTCGGACAGGTTGGCGAAGTCGCCGCGCAGCAACGCCGAGACCTTTGGTTGCGGAATACCCATGCGTCGGCCGGCCTCTTCTTGTGTCAGGCCGAGCTTGCGTATGGCGCGGGCGATCTCGATCACCAGGCCGGACTTGATCTTGAGCTTGTCGGCATCGGGCAGGTTCAAATCGGCAAAGACGTTGCCGGAACTGACTTCGACTTCAATGCCTTTAACGATGCGTCGCGCCATCTCTCATCTCCTGTGCGATCGCCTCGGCCACCTTCAGCCGGGTGCGAATGATCTCTCTGTCCTTCTCCGGGGTAGCGATC
>NSJM01000047.1 GCA_002634395.1 Candidatus Methylomirabilis sp. | reverse complement strand
TGGAACTGGCCACCGGCGGGAAGCCGGAAGTCGCCAAGCCCGTCCCCACTGGAACCGATCCGTTTGCGCACCCGGATGCCCAGCGTCGATTCCGGGTCATGAACAACATCGAGGAGTTGCAGCGGGCCCTCGACTCCCCCTGGGAGAAGTGGACGGTCTTTCTCCATCCGGCACAACGCCAATGGGTCGAGCGGGATTACAGCGGCCCCGCGCGGGTCTCCGGCTCCGCGGGTACAGGAAAGACCATCGTCGCCCTGCATCGGGCCGTTTTTCTGACCCGCGCCAACCCCGATGCCAGAGTATTGCTTACCACTTTTTCGGACATCCTGGCGAATGCTCTCCGAATACAACTCAGGCGACTGGTCAGCAACGAACCGCGTTTGGCCGAACGTCTGGAGGTACATTCCATCAATGCCATCGGCCATCGGCTCTTCAAGCCCCACCTCGGCCAATCGCAGATCGTATCGCAGGGCAACGTGCTGGAACTCCTGAAGGAGGCAGCCGCAGCAGTTGGTGGCCACAAATTCAGCCTGCCCTTCTTGCTGACGGAGTGGAACCACGTCGTCGATGCGTGGCAGTTGGAAACATGGGAGGCGTATCGCGATGTCAGGCGGCTGGGCAGAAAGACGCGGCTGCCAGAGAAGCAGCGCGCGATTCTCTGGTCTATTTTCGATCATGTCCGTGCGCGTCTGGCGGCAGGGAACCTGATCACAGACTCGGGCATGTTCAGCAGACTGGCCGCTGTTGTCGCCGAAAGTAAACATCCGCCCTTCGACTTTGCCGTCGTGGACGAAGCCCAAGACATGAGCGTGGCTCATTTGCGGTTCATTGCTGCGCTCGGGGCGGATCGACCAAACAGTCTGTTCTTTGCAGGCGACCTTGGTCAACGCATCTTCCAACAGCCATTCTCGTGGCTCGCACTGGGTATCGATATTCGCGGTCGTGCCCGGACCCTGCGCGTCAATTACCGAACCTCCCACCGGATCCGCATGCAGGCGGATCGACTGCTGGCTCCGGAAGTGATCGATGCGGACGGCAATACGGAGGATCGGAGCCACACCATCTCTGTATTCAACGGTCCCGCACCGACAATCAGGGTGTGTGACAGCCTCGAAACCGAGAAGGCTACAGTCAGCAAATGGATGATGGACCTCAAGAAGGAAGGCGTAGCACCCCACGAGTTCGGTGTGTTTGTTCGATCTGCGGCGGAGCTGGACCGAGCGCGTGCAGCCGTCAAAGAAGCAGGGCTTGCCTTCAAAATACTGGACGAACAAGTTGAAACAACCAGCGGCCACGTGTCGATCAGCACCATGCATCTCGCCAAGGGCCTGGAGTTCCGCGCAGTCGTCGTCATGGCCTGTGATGATGAGGTCATTCCCCTGCAGGAACGAATCGAGACAGTGACGGACGACGCGGATCTGGAAGATGTGTACAACACCGAACGCCACCTTCTATATGTCGCATGCACCCGCGCACGGGATCATCTGCTCGTCACCAGTGTCGCTCCGGCCTCGGAGTTCCTCGATGACTTGCGAATGTGAGGTCTGGAAAGCCGGACCGGGTGGCAACTGTGATCGGAATACGCAAAAACGAAGGTTGGGATCGTTTTGATAACACAAAAGGAACCCACCGTGATAAAGCAAAAAAGGCCCGCCCAAGATAGACCTGCGGAGTCCGGAGGATCTTGCGCCGCAGCAAGACTTTCGAGACAATTTCCAAGGGGCCGCCACTTCGGCTCGCAAAGGTCGCGGCATGTCGGCGAAGGTCATGAGGCGTCAGAGTAGCCCAGACCTGCGTGGCTGCACGTCTGATGAGCGCCGGGGCTCCGGAGTAGCTGAATCGGAAGATCTGCTCCTCCGGCTACCGCCCCTACCCGACTAGGTACCGGCGGAGCCGTCCGGCGAGGTGAACCGGCATGAAGGGACATCAGGATACGCTTACATGTAGCACCGGGGCAGACGGGGGTGGGTAGTACGGCCGATCGGCTATCGAGCGACCGAGATAGATACAAGGCTGCCGATGGTTAGAGATTCTGGCAGTTCCGACAGCTTCTTCGAATCATGACTCTGGGAAGGGGCAGTGGAGGTACAACGGTACCTCTGAGTGAAAATGGGTTAACGCCGCGCTTAACGTAATCAGCGTTAAGCTTAACGTCAGGGGAGCCAGAATTCTGATGGGGATCTCCAGGTACCCCCTCGGGGGCTCTATACCTTCTAACTTATTGAAATCTGTATAAGTGGGAGGTAAGCGTTCTGTGTTTTATTATCCCCGCAACCAGCTGAACGTCCGTAGCGAAATCCGAGGTGTCGATCGGGAGGATATTTACGAGATCCCGCTCGGCATGGGCATCTGGAAGATGAAGGAGGCCATGGTCGCGGCCGGGCTCCGCGAGCCGACCTTCGAGCCGGACGGGTTCTTCCGGGCGATCTTTCACCGTTCGCCCGAGTTCGCCTTGAAGGAGGGGCCGCCTGCGTTGGAGAAAATGTCGGAGGAGATGGTAGTAAAGTTGGTGGATAAGTTGGCGGAAGGGTTAGTAGAAGGGTTGGCGGAAAACCAGAAGAGCTTACTACAACTGATCATTCGGAAGCCCCGTATTTCAAAGAAGGCTATGGCGGAGACCATCGGTATCAGCACCACTGCCGTTGATAACAATCTGTCTAAGCTGAAAAAAGTGGGCCTGCTTCGCCGCATTGGCCCCGACAAGGGCGGGCATTGGGAGGTAATCCGGAAGAATGAACGATAAGCGCATACCCTTTAGTGGGCAGATCAGTGGCGGAATGAACTCTGCACAAAAAGACCTTACACGTCTCAAACGGCTGCCGGTGATAAAGAGTTAGAGAATTCGACCAAGGGACAGGCTCACAGCGGAAGAAAGAGACCGATTGGCCAGTTGGCGACGATGTACAACGAGCTAAAGAGAGACCATCTTGTTATCAGCTACGCTACCGAAGACAGCGACTGTGCTGAATGGTTGGCTCTGCGCCTGACTGGGGAGGGATATCGGGTCTGGTGCGGCAGAACGCATTTGTTAGGCGGTGAGTCATACCCGAAAGACATCGATAACGCCATCAGAGACCAAACCCCCGTGGGATCAAGGGTGAAAGCCTGTTCATCGACGAGGGTTTCGGCTCGCTCGACAGCAACAGTCTGGCAATGGCAGTGTCTGTGATCGAGCAACTTCAAGCGACCGGCCGACGGGTCGGCGTCATCAGTCATGTCGATGAACTGAAGGAACGCATCGCAGTGAAGGTAGAAGTTACCCCAGTCGGTCGAGGTCGTAGCACCGTCCAGGTCGTAACTGCCTGATGTTGAGGTCAGGGGAAAATAGCCGGGGACCACGCGTTGGGCTTTTTGCTGTGTGTTGTTACCTGCGCAGCATCGGTCTCCTGCAGGGACCAGGAAACGAGTCATGAGTGGTGGAAATCTGCACGGGTGGGGGCAGGGTAGTATGGAAGAAAGGTTGATATTGAAGGTCAATCGAATCTGAGTTGTACTGCCTCCAAAGATTTCTCCAGTCGTCAATATCTTGTTCTGATAGAGCATCTATTTGTTCTTCCAGAGAAACTATTTTTCTTGACAAAGCCTGTCGCGGATCTTAGAGTTCATGATATCGGCACACTGCCGAACGCTCTTTGACACCGCCTGGGCACCAACTGTCCACGCCTGTGGTACACGAGCCTCCTTCGGATCCGTGAGGCGAGATCAATTCTCACGGATCAGCCGTGCGACTTCGATCGCAACGGCCTTATGAGAGGAAATCTCTCCCCTGGATTCCTTCAAAGCTCCGGACTTGAGCCGGGACCAGGGTCGATAAAGTCGGGCAGGGGTGAGGCGAGCAGGCTTGTCTGGGTGCGTTCGCGCGCGCTCTGGCAAGTTAGTGTGGTCACCTGGAAAGAGTTTTACAATGAATCTGTTCACGCCGACCTGTCGAAGTACGAGTAAGAGCCCTTCGACTGGTTCATAGTGAACGTAATGTTGTAAAGCAATTTCAGAGTTATCATACTAGTAGCTGTTCGGTCCTGTCATGTAACGATCGGGTCGGCTTGGCTACTCTCTAATTCTCGCTATTGCTTCTTGACCTCTCGGCTTTGCGCTGCTTTCACTGGCCCTCACAGAGTCCGCGGGATTCTCGCGAACGTCAAAGAGAAAGGAGGTGAGACTACATGGCGGTCAATAAGGAGTCCTTGTTGAAGGCGGTGAAGCTGCTCGGCGAGACCATCGACACTCTCAACGAGATGTCGAAGGCGTCAAAAAGCAGCCGAGACCCGCTGAGGGTGTTGTTGACCCGACTTCGGAAGGTCAGGTCGCTGTTGCTTGCTGAGTTGGATAAATCGTCCTTCGTCGGCGACAACGTTATCTCCATTCTAAGGAAAGTGGCGGCTTGGCTGATCGAAGTTGCGATCAACAACATCCAGTGCACTTTTAGCCCGCAGGCCTTCTCCATGGCGTGCAGGGATGAACTGATAAATGGCTCTTGGACGTGCTTTAAAACTGTATCGGCTCATGGCCGGCATCAAACAGAAGGACCTCGCTCGAGGCCTAGGTACCTCTTGCAGCTACCTGTCTTTGGTTGAGTCTGAGAAGCGTACCCCCAGCATCGATTTCCTGTCGCGGGCTGCCCAGGAAATGAATGTTCCCGTCGAACTGCTCCTTATTGAAGCTGCCCAGCAGCGGGGCACCCTTACGCAAACTCAGATGGAATTGATAGAACGTGCAAAGGAGCTCTTGCGCTTGGCCGCGAGGATCGAGCAAGATGCCACCAGAAAGAAAGCGTCAACAGGAGCCACAGGATAGCGCTCCGAAACGCCTTC
This sequence comes from Candidatus Methylomirabilis sp., assembly GCA_002634395.1. Classification (GTDB taxonomy): domain Bacteria; phylum Methylomirabilota; class Methylomirabilia; order Methylomirabilales; family Methylomirabilaceae; genus Methylomirabilis; species Methylomirabilis tolerans. The sequence goes on along the minus strand of NSJM01000047.1, from coordinate 16,011 downwards.
TCAATATTCGTACCCTTCAGCACCTTGCCCTTCGTCTCAACCTCCCTCTTCGGATTCTGGAAAGCCTCGCCGAAGACACCGCCTCCCACTACAAACCGCTACCTCCTGTGCCGAAGAAGGGGGGAGGAACCCGCACCATTGAGCCGCCTCGGCACCTGCTTAAGCACGTCCAACGGCAAATTCACGCGACTCTCCTAGCGCGCCTGTGGCTGCCCGATGAGATTCATGCGTATCGTCCTCGCCGATCTGTGCAGACCGCGATCGAGCCTCATCTGCGCAAGCCATTCCTGTGGGTCGCGGATATAAGGAACTTTTACCCGAGTATATCCGCTGTCCGAGTCTACAAGATGTTCTGTCAGCTTGGGTGTACTCCCGAGATCTCCAAGCTGCTTACTCGCTTGACCACTCACCGGCACAGACTCCCCCAAGGTGCGCCCACCAGCCCAACGCTCGCCAACTTGTACCTACACTTTTCTGGCTTAGCTAGTCGTCTCTCAGGCTTGGCCAAGCAGCACGGACTCGATCTCACTTACTTTGGTGATGACATTCTTGTTTCCAGCAATAGCCCGTTCATGCACCTGGCACCCCATCTTGCAAAGATCATCAAGCAATCTGGGCTGAGTCTCCATCCGAAGAAGACGCGCTCTGTCGCTGGCCCATTTGACCGTCACGAAGCGCTTGGTGTGGTGATGGATCCCAGATCGGGACAGATCGATATTCCCAAGTCCTATCGCCGAAAGCTCAAGGCATTGCTCCGGTTGTGCAGACGACATGGCCCCGGTGTCCTCGCTGCCTGCGGCATAACCCATAAGGATCCAAAGGCATACCTCTCCGGCAAGATCGCATATGCGGTGCGAGTCAATCCAAAGAATGGCATCCTGCAGAAGTGCCTGGATGAAATAGATTGGAGGGCAGCTTCAAGGAAGCAGACGATCAGAAGGATCGTCCGGACGCAAGCGAGGCCATGGACGAGGAACTTCAGCCCGCAGGATCGAAGCAAGGAATAGGAAACGGATGTCCCAGGGAGATTGGGAAAAGCTTGACATGCTGAGGTCGCCTTGATAGAGAACGTCAGGGGCTAGTCGCCTCCCAATAATGGCGACCATTGCCCGAATACAACCGAAGCGCATGGCAACCTTGCTGATGAGTATTGAGATGGTAATCTTGGCCAGATTCTGGAGAGTGGGGTTCATTATATGGAGCATACTGGTACTAGGCTCCACCGAGATAGCACTTGCCCAGCGGACGCAAGCACTCTCCGGGTGGGTACAGACGAGAGACGGCAAACGGCTTCCCCGCGTGGAGGTGCGAGTCGTTAATGTTGGTGGAACTACGACCTCTGACTCGGGTGAGTTCGCGCTGTCGCTGCCATCCGGATTTGGACCAGGAGATCCCCTCGTGCTCCACGTGAGAGAACTCGGGAAGGAATGGGTCATCACCAGCCCGTTTGAAGGCCGTACATTTGTTCCGAAGCGTGGTCCGATTCAAGTTATTGTCGCCCGGAAGGGTGACCCAAATCTCCTTACTGACGAAAATGTTATTCGCCAGCTCCTGGAAGCGTTCGCTACGCGATTAGAGGCGAAGACCGCGCCAATCGCCGCGGGGATTCCGGCAGAAGTTCAGGCCCGAGTGGAGCCTTTGCTGGCCTCGGTACCTCAACCGGAGGAATTCCTTGCGCAGATGGCCAAAGAGCTCGGCTTCACTGTCGAAGAGTTCAAATCGGCAATCACCGACTGGAGCAAGAGGGTTCAGGAGCCCTATCAAAAGGGGTTAGCCGCTCTCCACCAAGGGCGGCCCGCAGACGCGAGTATGTACATTCGCGAGTCCATCACTTCCTCTGAGGGGGGACTGGTTGAAAAGTATGTAACTTTAGCCAGTGCCGAGAGCGAGCAATGGCATTTTCCCGCAGCCGAATCCGCTCTGACAAAGGCTCTCGAACTACGCCCGTCAGATCCGCGGATCCTCAACAATTTGGGACTGGTGCTGCAAGAAGAAGCGAAATACGCCGAGGCCGAGCCGCTGCTCACGCGGGCACTTGCGCTCAGAGAGAAGACGCTCGGATCAGAGCACCAAGATGTGGTGCAGAGCCTCAACAGCCTAGCGAGACTCTACCTTGTTCAGGGCCGGTATGCTGATGTGGAGCGGCTGCTCAAGCGGGCGCTCGCAATCATGGAGAAGGTGGTCGGATCGGAGCACAAAGGTGTAGCCGGGCTCCTCAGCAACTTAGCAATGCTTTACCTGGCTGAGGGCCGGTACGCTGAGGCGGAGCCGCTGCTCAAGCGGGCGCTGGCGCTCCACGAGAAGACGCTCGGCCCGGAGCACTCGGAAGTAGCTAAGAGCCTCGAGGGCCTGGCGCTGCTCTATCTCAATAATGGCCGGTACGCTGAGGCGGAGCCGCTGCTCAAGCGGGCGCTCGCAATCATGGAGAAGGTGGTCGGCCCGAAGGACCAGGTAGTGGCCAGAAGCCTCCACAACCTGGCGGGACTCTACCTTTTTCAGGGCCGGTACGCTGAGGCGGAACCACTTCAAAAGCGGACGCTCGCGATCGTGGAGAAGACGCTCGGCCCGGGGCACCGGATAGTGGCTATCAGCCTTAACAACTTGGCCCAGATCTACGACGCCCAGGGCCGGTACGCTGAGGCGGAGCCGCTGTACAAGCGGGCGCTCGCGATCCGAGAGAAAACGCTCGGCCCGGAGCACCCGGCAGTGGCTTCCAGTCTCAACAACCTGGCGGGACTCTACCTTGTTCAGGGCCGGCACGCCGAAGCAGAGCCACTCTCTGTGCGGGCGCTCGCGATCCTGGAGAAGATGCTCAGGACGGAACCCCAGGCAGTGGCTACCAGTCTCAACAACCTAGCCGAGATCTACTATGCCCGGGGCCGGTACGCTGAGGCGGAACCACTTCAAAAGCGGGCGCTCGCGATCCTGGAGACGACGCTCGGGCCGGAACACCAGGCAGTGGCTATCAGCCTCAACAACCTAGCCGAGCTCTACCGTGCCCAGGGCCGGTACGCCGAGGCGGGGCTCTTAATGGATCGTGCCGCATCTATCCGAGCCGCAAAAGGAGAGGATCACAAGTTCCGGGAAACTCAGACTCCGAAACCATAAAAGGGAGGCCATGAACGGCTCGCCTAAACAACCCTTATCCCCAATAGCCTTCGGCAAAATCGCTATGGTGGTGACCATCGGTGGTATGGGGCTGCTCGTCGTCTACGTGTATCTGGTGCCGAGGCTTATCGAGGGGGGCATTAGAAACCAAGTCTATTACCTGTTTTTGGTCCTTTGGGGCTTAATATGCGCAGTGGTCTTGTTCGGTGTTATGCGGAGCAATGCCCGATTCAGCGATAAGCGACGCGGAACTTTCATCGAGCTGAGGGGCCCTGCCGTCGTGTTCTTTTTTGTCGTGGGGAACGGCCTCTATTTGATTCCACAGGCCGAATCATTCGATCTGACCGTGCGCTTTCACGAAGCCGATGACCAAGGGAAGGTGGTCACAACCGGGAAGGTCTTCATGGATCTGGACAGTGACCGCCGCATTGGCGAGATTAACTCCAGTGGCGAAGCAAACTTCAAAGAGATCCCGCAAAAGTTCTGGGGCGCTGAGATCAAGATTCACCCCCAAGTGGAAGGTTATGAGGAAACATCTATCCCAGTCACTGTGAAGAGCAAGAGCCGCACCATTGACCTCGGGTTGAAGAGGGAGCGGCCGCTTTCAATGCTCAGGGGCACGATTGTGGCAGCACCGGGGCCGAAAAAGCAGATCAAGTTATTCGTGGATGGAGCAAAGGGCGAAGGCCAAGTTGATGACTTTGGGCGGTTCGAGTTCTCGGTCAAAGGAAAAGAAGGTGAGGTGATTCGGCTGAAGGTCTACGCCGATGGCCAACTAGTTTACGATGACTACCAGACTCTCCCCGGTCCAGTGACCCTCTTACTTCGAAAGCCTTGATTCCCGCTCGATATTTCTACTGGCAACCCTACCTTTTCAGCGATCTCCTCTCTTACAATTGGTGGCAGGCCAAGGGTGTTGGTGCCTTCCAATGTGTAGATTACACTCCCGTAACCTCCGCTAGGCTAATCGAAGGTAGGGTCATGATAATGTCGGGTGCTTGAGGAGGCCAAGCGTCTGAGGGGTGTCCGCTTCGCCTGTCGTTGGCTGGAGACTCGTAGAAGACGGTCGTGAGACTACAGCTTCGAAGGGTACGCAGTGGATCAGTTGCGCCGCCACAGTCCCGGAAAAGGGGATGGTTAGTTCGAGGTGCCAGAGGGACACATATTGAGATCGAATTTCTGACGGGTCATCGCTCTTTTCAAGTGGTTGCGGATCATCAGTGCCATCGAGGACCCGTCGGTGATCCTGGATCTCCTCACTCATCCGGGACTCTGGCTGGCAAGAGTAAGTCTGCCATCAAAAGCTCACACCACGCCAATCCGGGAATACATCGCCTAGATTTCTCAAGAGAGCGGCGGCCGACCCATCTTCACGTACCCACCCGCACCGCCAGCCCCTGCTGTTCGATGCACAATATCCATTGACAAGTAACAATAGCCTTCCTACACTTCTGGCCACGAGTCGTTTTGACAACGGAAAAGGAACTCACCGTGATAAAGTAAGAAGGACCCGCTAGACCACCGTCGGCCAGCTCGCTGACGGCGACACTTTCCACACCAACCGGAGCATGGACCTTGTGAGCGACCACCTCACTGTCAGCCTGCCGGACTACGTTGGGCTGGTGCTTACGGCGTAGCGAAGGAGGCAATCACCCCATGAAGACCGTCCGCGATGCCTGCCAGATACAACCAAATGCTCTGTCCATTAAGCTCAGCGACCAGGTTGAGCAACTCGATGAGCTGATCACCGCCGAGGGGGGTGGCGCGGCCTTCTTCGAGAAGACGCACATTACCCAAGGCATGCAGGACCTGATCAGCGAGGGCACCGCTCGGCTGGCCGGTGCTTCGACGCAGGCGGTCTTTCACCTCAAGCAGGCCATGGGCGGCGGCAAGACTCACCTGCTCGTTGGTTTCGGCCTGCTCGCCAAGCATCCCCAGCTTCGCAAGCAGTACTGCGGAGGGACGCTCTATGCCTCAGCGTTTCAGAGCGCCAACCTCGCCGCCTTCAACGGCCGCAACAATCCCGACCACTTCTTCTGGGGTGAGATCGCCAATCAACTCGGCAAGGGCGAGCAGTTCAGGGCTTTCTGGACCGGCGGTCCCAAGGCGCCGGACGAGAAGGACTGGCTCAAGCTTTTCGAAGGCGATCAGCCGGTTCTAATCCTGCTCGACGAAATGCCGCCCTACTTTCACTACCTCGACACGCAGAAGGTAGGAAACGGTACCGTCGCCGACATCGCTACCCGGGCGTTCGCCAATCTGCTGACGGCGGCCGGCAAGAAGAAAAACGTCTGCGTCGTGGTGTCCGACCTCGCCGCCGCGTATGACACCGGCGCCAAACTCATCAACCGGGCGCTGGAAGACGCGCGGTCAGAGCTCGGCCGTCAGGAGCGCAACATCACGCCGGTTGACCTCGCTGCCAATGAGATCTACGACATCCTGCGCAAGCGCCTCTTCAAGTCACTCCCCGATAAGGCCGAGATCGACGACATTGCCGTCGCCTTCGGCCGCAAGCTGGAAGAGGCCGCCAAGTCGAAGACCGCCAACCGCGGCGCCGAGGCGATCGCCGACGAGATCGCGGCGACCTATCCCTTTCACCCGCGGCTCAAGAATGTCATTGCACTTTTCAAGGAGAACGAACAATTCAAGCAGACGCGCGGCCTGATCGAACTCGTGTCGCGCCTGCTCAGGTCGGTGTGGGAGAGACAGGCCAACGATGTCTTCCTCATCGGCCCGCAGCACTTCGACTTATCGGTGCCGGAGGTGCGCGACAAGCTGACCGAGATATCCGGCATGCGCGATGTCATTGCCAGGGATCTCTGGGACGCGCAGCAATCCGCGCACGCCCAGATCATCGATCTGCAAACCGGCAAGGAGGCGGCGACGCAGATCGGTGCGTTGCTGCTCACCGCAAGCCTGTCCACTGCCGTTAATGCGGTGAAGGGTCTCACCCGCGAGGAGATGGTCGAGTGCCTTAGCTCACCTCTGCGCGAACCGTCGGAGTTCCTTGCCGCTTTTGACGAGCTGGAGAAGGTCGCCTGGTACGTGCATCATACGCCGGAAGGCCGCTACTACTTCGATCGCGTGGAAAACCTCACCAAGCTCTTGCAAAGCCTGGCCCATGACGCGCCAGAGAACCAGGTCGATGACCTGATCCGACACCGCCTGCGCGACATGTTCAAACCGGTACGCAGAACCGGCTACGAAGACGTGCTGCCCCTACCCAGGCTGGAAGAGGTCGTTGATCGCGTGCGCAGGGGACGTGTGCTGCTTATCGTGAGCCCGGATTCGAAAATCCCGCCGGAAGAAGTCCAGAAGTTCTTCGAGGGTCTCAGCCAGAAGAACAACCTATGCGTCCTCACCGGCGACAAGACCGCTATGGGCAGTGTAGAAAAGGCTGCCCGCCAGTTCTACGCCGCGCAGAAGGCCGATGGCCGTATCCCTAAGGGACATGCGCAACGGGACGACCTTGAGCGTAAGCAGCAGACCTATGAGCAGGATTTCAATTCCACCATCCTCAACCTTTTCGACAAGGTCCTGTTTCCCATCCAGCGCGCAGGCAAGCCGGCCCAGCTTGTCTCCAAACCTCTGGACATGACCCGGGACACCGCTAAACAATTCAACGGCGAGGAGCAGATCGAGAAGACGCTGGCCGCCAACCCACTGAAGCTCTACCTCGATGTGGAAAAGGAGTTCGACGCCATCCGCGATAAGGCACAGGACCTGCTGTGGCCCGAGAACCAGGACGACGCGCGATGGTCCGATGTTGTCGATCGCTACGCCGAGCAGGCCGGTATGGTATGGCTGCCGCCCAAGGGCCTCGACACGCTCAAGTCAATCGCCTGTAACCGCGGGCTGTGGGAGGACCTCGGGAACGGCTATGTGACGAAGAAGCCGCAGAAGAAACGCGCCTCGGCGCAGGTGATTGTCGAGTCCGAGCCGGATGATGAAGGCAAGGTGCGGTTGCGCATCAATCCGCAACACGCCGGACCTGCGCCTCGCATCTATTACGCCGAGAACGGACCGGTCTCCGAGTCGAGCGCGCAACTGAAGGACAGCTCGTACGTTACGAACGCTCTGCGGGTCAGCTTCCTTGTGCGCGACGTCTCCGGGCAGTATGAGACGGGCGATGCGGTGATCTGGTCCAATAAGCTCGTGATTCGCAATCGGCTTTCGGAGAAAGGCGGCAAGCGCAGCGTCGAGCTGTTCGTCGCGCCCAAGGGGTCGATCCGCTATACGTTGGACGGCAGCGAACCGCGTGAGGGGATCCCGTACGAGGGGCCGATCGCGATTGGTGACGGCGAGGTGCTACTGTGCGCCTTCGCGGAGGCGGACGGGATCGACACCAAGAACGAATTCCGCTTTCCGGCCAAGGGCAAGAAGGGGGTGCAGGTCGACGACGTCAAGCCCGGACGCCTCGTCTCGCGTACCGGCCGCAAACTCGACTCGCGCGGGAAGACCTTCGAGGGGCTGCAGCAGGCCGGCGAGAAATCGGTCACCTTCGAGGGCGTTGTGCTCACGGTGGGTCAGGGCAACCGGATGATCGGCGTCAACATCGGCGACATCGCTGTGGATGCCGCATTCGTCAAAGCGCTGCTCGATAAGGTGCTGGAGAAGTTCACGCCCGACACGCCGATTACCATGACCTTCCGCAAGGCCCACTTTGCATCGGGCCATGACCTGAAGGACTTTGCCGGGAAGCTCGGTCTCGATCTGCAGCAAGGGGATGTCGAGCAGTGAGCGAGCGGCCCAGGACGATCGACTTCGGCGCACCCGATGCGTACGGCGCGCATCTCTTCCGCGTCGAGATCCTTGCCTCACGAAATGAGCCGGTCGTGATCATCGAGGATTACGGCTACCGCGGTCAGCAGGACGGCATCCCGCGCGAGGAGGAGCGCGTCATTCTCGCGCGTCCGGTGTGGTCGGCCATCGCCGACATCGCCCGCCGCGAATTCAACGACCGCCTCAAGGCTGCGAAGATCCTGACCGGCCGCTGGCATACCGGGACCAACCTGGTGGACCGGCTGCTCGGCAAGGAACTGTGCGTATTGGCGTGGGCGGCCGAGACCGCCAACAAGGAGGAGCTTCCGGTCATTTGCAGTAAGTGGGCCGCGCTGCGCCCCGAGGAGCGCTGGTGGCTCTTCTCGGTGACGGTCGCCGAGGCGGGGATGCCCGAGGACACCCAGCGCGGCTGGCGGCGCGCGCTCTTTCTCGCGCTCTCGGATGGCGAGAAGCCCGCGTCCCGCAAGCGGCGGCCGCGACCCGTCGAGCAGGATCTGTTCAAGTTGCCGCTGTTCGAGGATTCGGCGTGAGCGCGGGTGTAACACCGTTTGCGCTGAAGGATGCGCCCGCACTCATCGAGCGTCTGCTGCCGGTGCAGAAGCTTTCCGCCGAGGTATTCAAGGAGCGCAAGGCGGGCCCAGGTCAAACACTGGTCCCGCTTGGCGCGTACTGGAAGGGGCGAAAGCCGCTCATCCTGAACAAAGCCTGCATTCTCGGCTGTCTCCTCCCGGCTAGCGATAACCCGGCGCGTGACCTGGAGATCTTCGAAAAGCTGATGGCCATGGACGACGAATCCTTCGTTGCCCGCTGGCCTCGCCGCCCCAAGCCCAAGGAGATCCTCGCCACCCTGAACATCGCCTGCATCGCCGATTACTTCGTCTGTAACCCGCCTACCTCTATGCCTCAGTCGGCGCCCGTAGACTGGTCCAAGCCGGAATTGGAGGATGTCAGGGTTCATTGGCGCGATGACATTTCCGAGTTGGAACGCCACCGCCTGGAAGCGCAAATGCTCCCGCTTGCACCATACCGCGAACGAGTGGAAGCGGCCAAACGCCCCGAGGAGGTGATGGACACCGTCCACGGCCACATCTGGGATGCGGTCAACGCTCACCTGGGCACGAGCGCCCGATCGTTCCCGGAGTTGGTCGAGCAGCTTGGGATCATGCGTTATGGTCACCGGCCGCGCGTTGCCGATACCTTCTGTGGGTCAGGTCAGAGTCCCTTCGAGGCCGCGCGGCTCGGCTGCGACGTCTACGCCTCCGACCTCAACCCGGTGGGCTCCATGCTGACCTGGGGCGCATTCCGGATCATCGGCGGCTCAGCAGATGAGCGTGTCCAGCTTGAGCGCCGTCAGCAAGAGCTTGTCGACAAGGTACTTAGGGAAATCGATAAGCTGGGCGTTGAAACCGATGGGCATGGATGGCGCGCGAAGGCTTACCTGTACTGTGTTGAGGTTCGCTGCCCGCAATCCGGCTGGATGGTGCCCTTAATACCATCGCGCGTGCTCAGCTATGGCAAACAAGCGATTGCCGAGCTGGTTCCCGTTGCTTCTCAAAAACGCTACGACATTCGCGTCCGGTCGGGCGTTTCAGACGACGACCTGAAAGCCGCCTCGAAGGGCACGGTGTGTTCCGACGGCCGCGGTCAGGATCCGTATCTCTTTCACAGCGTGAACGGCGTCGAATATCGGACTAAAATTTCCACGCTACGCGGCGACTTCCGCAATGCGGATGGCACCACAGACAATAAGCTGCGTCTTTGGGAAAAGACTGATTTCAAACCACGGCCAGAAGACCTCTTTCAGGAGCGCCTTTACGCTGTCCATTGGATGAAACCCAAAGCGAATGGAAAGAAATTCGATTATGAGTTCCGTACCGTTTCGGATCATGACATCAGGCGCGAGCTCCTTGTCGAGGAGTTCATTGGCAGGCACCTCGCTGAATGGCAAGCCAAGGGCTGGATACCCGACATGCGGATCGAGCCGGGCGATAAGACGGATGAACCGATTCGGACGCGCGGCTGGACGCACTGGCATCACCTCTTTCCCGCCCGCCATTTATTGCTGCTCGGCTTGCTGAGACGAGAGTCAAGGCGTGGGGAAGAGCTGGTCCTGCTCTCCAGAATTCTCGACTACACGAGCAAACTGTGTCGATGGACGACGTCGAAAGCAGGCTCCAGCAAATCTGGTCAAGGGGGCCGCACTGGCGGCGCCAGTGACAACCCAGCGAACGTCTTTTACAACCAAGCTCTTAACACGTTCTACAACTACGGGTGCCGAGGAAGTTTTCCGCTCCTCCAACTTCTCGGAGCCCCGCTGCCTGAAGCGGAATCGCTCGGACGTGCGAGTGTCGTCTGCCAACCCGCGGCCGATATGTTAGCCTCGCCGGACATTTGTCTTACCGACCCGCCTTACGGTAGCGCGGTAAACTATGAAGAAATCCTCGAATTCTTTATCGCCTGGCTGCGCAAGAACCCGCCACCAGAGTTTGCCGATTGGGTGTGGGATAGCCGCCGCTCCCTCGCAATCAAGGGCGACGATGAGAACTTCCGGCGCGGTATGGTGGCAGCCTACAAGCGGATGACCGAATGTATGCCGGACAACGGCATCCAGGTCATTATGTTCACCCACCAGTCCGGCTCGATCTGGGCAGATATGGCGAATATCGTCTGGGCTGCGGGCCTGCAGGTTACCGCCGCCTGGTACGTGGCCACCGAGACCGACAGCGCGTTGCGTGAGGGCAGCTACGTCAAGGGTACCGTCCTGCTCGTCTGCCGTAAGCGCCATGGCGCACACAAGACCACCCACGACGACCTGGCGTGGGAGATTCAGGAAGAGGTCGATGTACAGGTACGGGCGCTGACCGGCCTGAACCAACAGGCGAAGGGTCTCTACCGCGATGAGAATGTCTTTGAGGACGCCGATATTCAGATGGCGGGTTACGCCGCGTCGCTGCGCGTGCTCACCCGCTACGCGGTGATCGACGGTCGGGACATGGCCGCCGAGGCGATCCGCCCCCGCGTGAAGGGCGAGACCACATTTGTGGACAGTCTGATCGAGTTTGCGGTAGATACCGCCAACCGGTGCCTGGTGCCCCAGGGTATCCCCCAGGGCCACTGGGACAGGCTGGGCGGTGCGGAACGTTTCTATCTCAAGCTGCTTGACATGGAAGCCCGCGGCGCAAAGACACTCGACAACTACCAGAACTTCGCCAAGGCCTTCAAGGTGCGCGACTTCAGGCCGCTCATGGCGAGCCAGCGGGCCAATGAGGCGCGGCTCAAGAGCGCGGTTGAGTTCGGCCGAGCCGAGATGAGCGAAGGTTCGGAATTGCACCAGTCGGTACTGCGCGCCGTACTCTACGGGATGATGGAGTTGGTGAAAAACGTGGACGGCAGCGAGGTGCTGGCCCACCTCACCCTCAACATCCCCGACTACTACAGCGATATGACCCGGCGCGAGCTGGCGGTGGAACTGGCCGACTACCTCGCCCGTCGGCTCGAAGCGATGCGCCCGGAAGAGGCCGGCGCCGCCCGCGTGCTGCGCGAGCTGGTGAAAAACCAGCGGCTGGGTTAAGAAAGCGAACCGACGCATGGCCACCGCGTCCATCTTCATCAGCAGCGTGCAGAAGGAACTGGCGGAGGAACGCCGTGCAGTCAAGGCGTTTGTGGAAGGCGACGCGCTCCTGCGACGATACTTCACGGCGTTCCTGTTCGAGGACCTGCCCGCCGCTGACCGCCGGGCTGACGAGGTATATCTGGACGAAGTCGATCGCTGCGCGATCTATGTCGGCTTGTTCGGCAACGACTACGGCTACGAAGACAAGGATGGTGCGTCGCCCACAGAGCGCGAGTTCGATCGGGCCACGCTACGCGCCAAGCCTCGGCTCATATTCGTAAGAGGCACGGACGACAAGGTACGCCACCCGAAAATGCGGACCCTGGTCCGCAAGGCCGGCGACCAACTGATTCGGCGCCGTTTCGGCAGCATTCCCGACCTGACCGCGGCCCTGTATGCGAGCCTCGTCGAGTACCTCGAACGCGCGGGTACGCTGCGCACCCGACCGTTCGATGCCTCGGTCTGCCCTGGATCGACCCTCGCCGATCTGTCCGAGGAGAAGCTGCGGTGGTTTCTCGCCCGCGCACGCCGCGAACGGCAATTTGCGCTCGCGGAGAATACCCCACCGCAGGAGGCACTTGCCCACCTCAATCTGCTCGATGGCGGAATGCCGACGCACGCTGCCGTGCTGCTGTTCGGCAGGCAACCGCAGAGGTTTCTGCTCACCTCCGAGGTGAAGTGCCTGCACTTTCACGGGACCGAGATTCGCAAGCCGATCCCGTCGTACCAAATCTATAAGGGCACGGTCTTCGATCTCGTGGATCAAGCAACAGATTTCGTGATGTCCAAGATCGCCAGGACCGTTGGAGTCCGCGACCAAGGTCCGGAGGCGCCGGTCGATTACGAACTCCCTGAAAGGGCAGTGGCGGAGGCGATCGTGAATGCCGTGGCGCATCGCGACTATGCCAGCAATGCCAGCGTGCAGGTTTCGTTGTTCAGCGACCGGCTGGAGATCTGGAATCCCGGTGAGTTGCCGCCGCCGCTGACTATGGAGCGGCTACGCGTGCCGCATCCCTCGATCCCGCGTAATCCGCTGGTGGCTGACCCGCTATTCCTCGCGCGCTACATCGAGAAAGCCGGCACCGGCACCCTCGACATGATCGCGCTCTTTCAAGAGGCCGGCCTGCCCGAACCAGAATTCCGGCAGGACGGTGGAATGTTCGTACAGACCCTGTGGCGGGATTGGTTGACGGCTGAGGTTTTGGCTGGATTGAACCTTAACGAGCGTCAGCGGAAGGGTGTCCTCGCAGTGAAGGCACGTGGACGGATCGGAAATACCGAGTATCAGAAACTAACTGGCGCGATCAAAAAGACTGCGACGCGCGATCTCGACGATCTCGTGGAGAAGGGGGTGCTCGAAAAATCCGGAACCACTGGCCGAGGTGCCCACTATGTATTGGCGCGTAGTGGGGCGGTTAAAGGGGACATTAAGGGGACAAAGGGGACATTACCCGCTAAGCAGCCAGGGAGCGCAAAAGGGGACAAAAAGGGGACAAAAGGGACATGAGCACGATCCAGCGATTCTCCTCGCGCCGCCAGCGCCTCGACTACGCCTTTCTCAGCGTGAGACTGAAGGAGGCGAAGTCTTACAGGCGCATCGCCGGCTACTTCCGCAGTTCGATCTTCGAGCTTGTCGGTGAAGAGATCGCCGCGATCCCTAAGGTACAGATCGTCTGCAACAGTGAGCTGGACGCAGCCGATGTGGCCGTCTCGAAGCACGTCCGCGAAACCGCGCTGAAGGAGCGCTGGAACGAAGTGCCGTCGGAGGTCGAAGCGCTGCTGCATCGGGAACGCTATCGACGGCTGCATGATCTGCTGACGAGCGGACGGGTCGAGATCCGTGTGGTGCCGAGAGACCGTGTCTTCATCCACGGCAAGGCCGGCGTCATCGAAGCGGCCGACGGATCGAAGACCTGTTTCCTCGGCTCGATCAACGAGACCAGGGGCGCCTTTGCGCAGAACTACGAAATCCTTTGGGAGGACCCTTCGCCGGAAGGCGTCGCCTGGGTCGAAGAGGAGTTCGATGCGCTTTGGAAGGACGCGTATCCGCTGCCCGACGCCATCGTCGAGGAGATCAAGCGGGTCGCCGATCGCGTGGAGATCCGCTTCGAGGACGCGAAGACTGAGGAACTGCCCGCGGCCGCGCTTGCCGAAAGCCCGATCTACCGGGGTGGAGAACAGCTCCAGCCGTGGCAGCGCTCATTTGTGACGATGTTCCTGCAGCATCGCGAGACCTACGGCAAGGCGCGCCTGCTGCTCGCCGATGAGGTCGGCGTCGGTAAGACGCTCTCGCTGGCCGCGAGCGCCATGATCTCTGCCTTGCTGGACGACGGTCCGGTGCTCATCCTCTGCCCCTCAACGCTGACGCTGCAGTGGCAGGTGGAGCTGACGGACAAGCTTGGTATCCCGAGTGCGGTCTGGTTGTCCACCAGGAAAGAGTGGATCGATGCGAAAGGCCACGTCATCAAGACGCGCGGGCCGGAAGACATTACCCGCTGCCCGTTGCGTATCGCCATCGTGTCCACCGGATTGATCATCCACAATTCCGAAGAGCGCCGGCACCTGCTCGAACGCAAGTACGGGACGGTGGTGCTCGACGAGGCGCACAAGGCGAGACGGCGCGGTGGGCTGGGAGAGAACAAGGGCGAACCGAACAACTTACTCGACTTTATGATGCGGATAGGCCCTCGCACCAGGAACGTACTGCTCGGAACGGCGACGCCGATCCAGACGGAGGTGCGTGAGTTATGGGACCTGCTGCGCATCCTCAACGCCGGCGCGGATTTCGTTCTCGGGCGAGAGCCGTTTGCACAATGGCTTGACTGGGAGAGGGCACTTCCCGCTGTGAAGGGCGAGGACACGCCGTCGGATGAGAAGGACGCCTGGGAGTGGCTTCGCAACCCGCTCCCGCCCGGGAGTGAAGATGTGTTGTTTGCAACGCTGCGACTGCAACTGGGGCTTCCCAACCAGACTTTTTTTACCGATCGCGGCTTCGGTTCGCTGGGGTTTCTCGAACAACAGGCGATCGCGCAAGCTCTTGCGCCAGGTTTCCTGCGCGAGCATAACCCGATCGTGCGCCACACGGTGCTGCGCCGCCGAAAGACGTTGGAGGACGCCGGGCTGCTGGAGAAGGTCGGTGTGGACATCCATCCTGACCTTGAGGCGCCGGCCACGGCGTACACGGGCGTGGGATTCAGCGGCCTGGGCTTGCTGGCAAATCACCCGTTCGATCTCGCCTATCAGGCAGCGGAAGCCTTCACGGATGCATTAACGAAGCGCACCAGAGCGGCCGGATTCATGAAGACGTTACTCTTGCAGCGCATCTGTTCGAGCTTTGCGTCGGGGCGGTCAACGGCTGAAAAGATGCTGCGGCGAGAGGCGCTTGAGGACGAGGAGCAGGCCAAGCTGATCGAAGAGGCGCTCAGTGCGATTACGCCGGAGGAAACAGGGCACCTCCGCACGATTGTCGAGGAATTGTCGCGTCCGGAAGCCCGCGATCCGAAACTCGCCGCGGTCAGGTACTTCCTTACAGAGCATCGCACCGAGGGCAAGACCTGGCTCGATCACGGCTGCATTGTCTTCAGCCAGTACTACGACACGGTGTATTGTGTCGGCGCAGAGCTGGCGAAATTGTTGCCGGACGAGCCTGTGGGCGTCTATGCGGGCGCGGGTAAGAGCGGTCTCTTCCGTGGTGAGGACTTCGCCTCAGTCGAGCGTGAGGAGATCAAGGCAGCCGTCAAGAAGCGTGAGGTTCGCCTTCTCGTCGCCACCGATGCCGGATGTGAGGGGTTGAACCTGCAGACCCTCGGTACGCTCATCAACGTCGACCTGCCGTGGAATCCGTCACGGCTGGAACAGCGGCTTGGCCGGATTAAGCGACTCGGACAGGCACGGCGGACCGTGGATATGCTCAACCTCGTCTATCACGAAACCCAGGACGAAAAGGTCTATCACGTCATATCGCGCCGTATGAAGGACCGCTACGACATCTTCGGCGGCCTGCCGGACACGATCGAAGACGAATGGATCGAGACCGTTGAAACGCTCGAAGAGATGATGGATGAGTACATCCATCTTCGGCGGCGAGCGCGCGACGTCTTCGAGATGCGATACCAGGAAACCATCGACCCTGACAAGGATCGATGGGAATTGTGCTCGCGTGTGCTTGCGCGGCGGGATGTCGTCGATCGCCTCTCGGCGCCATGGTAGTTCGTTGTAAATAATAGGGACAGAGACTATTTAATTTAATATGTGATTCGGATCGTCACCCCGTCAGGGAGACCGGTCAAAGTCCTGTCGAGTTCGGTACGGCTGTGCGAAGCGATCATCTGGACCCTGGGAGTCGGGCGTGAGTTGCCAGAGTAGAGCGAGCTGCTATCTATTAAAAAAGGACCGCACGCCATGAGCACCACCTCCGTGTTCGTCCTCGCAGTGGCCATCGGTGAGATCGCCGGCCTGCGGTCGATGACCGCGCCGGCGGTGGTCAGCGTGGCCGCCTACTGGGGGTG
>NSJM01000046.1 GCA_002634395.1 Candidatus Methylomirabilis sp. | reverse complement strand
ACCGCCGAAGATATGACGAAATTCAAGCCGGCCGCTGAGGTACTACCGGCATCGCTCAGAAAGAAACTGGGTGTGCGTGGCCCTCAGAAAACTCCAACAAAAGAGCGCATCACCATTCGGTTATCGCGGGAAGTGGTGGAACGTTTCCGCGAAAGTGGAGAGGGTTGGCAAACTCGCGTTGATGCCGCTTTACGCGAGTGGCTCAAGAATCATTCTCCGGCGTAAGCTATCGCGCCACCTGCACGTGCGGTCGAACCCTATGCTCAAACGGACCCGCACAAAAGGCCGCGCGGGCCGGTTACCTCCATGACTGGGCCGACGGGCTGTGAGATTCCTCCTTGAGCACTAACGGGCGGTCACTCGCATGTAGATACTGAGGACTACATTCTGAGGTCCACGGGATCAGCATGAACGGTCTCGTTCTCGTCGCGGGCGCCACCGGCTATGTCGGGGAACGACTTTGGCGCCGGCTCGAAGCGGATGGCCGCGGGGTGCGCTGCCTCGGGCGGCTCGCCCAAATCGTTGTATGACTGGAGATCGTCTTGTGGTTGGCTACGACAGATCCTGTGCGATCCTTAAACCGTCACCGACTTGGGCAAGGAGTTCAGGTGGAAGTATCCCGGCGAGCGAGGTCAACTTGCTTCGATCAAGCGTCGTGACTTGGTGGCAAAGTGCGACGCTATCTTTCTTCAGGCCGCCCGCCCCTGCCGGGAGCAGCACGGTAGTCGGCCCACGTCGCGCCTGAGAGCCGGCTGTGGAAATGGGGACCACAATGACGGATCGCGCCACCCTGGGGTCTGGTTGAACGCATCGTGCGACACGACGATGACCGGCCTGGTGCCTTGTTGTTCGGATCCGGACCGTGGGGAAAGGCTGGCCCAATACACCTCGCCTCGCTTCACTGGTCCGTAACTCGCTCGGAGTTCTCCACGGCATCCACCAAGCGCTCAACGCTTGCCGCTTCCAAGTCCGGATCGAGATCGTCAGAGGTCCCCGCGACTGTTCGCGCGTAGGAGGCAATCTCGTCGTGTACGGAGGCCCGGTACTGCTCGGCAAGCCAGAGATCGATCGCCTCACGGACCAAGACTGTGGCCGGTCGGTTCTCGCGTTTCGCTTCTGCGCGGAGACGCTGATACAGCGGTTGTGGCAAGGGTACGTGCAGGTTCTTCATCTCCGTCTTAGGCATGGTCTATCCTCCTGACAGTAATTATGGCAGACACGATGCCATGCGTAAAGTTCAGTTGTGGGAAATCATGTATCCGCACACAAGATGAGCGCTGAGGCGCCGGTATCCAAGCGGTGAGCGGATAAGTAGCCATCATCGCGTCTCAGAGGCTGCCGCCGTTCTGGGCGCCGGGAGGAGGGCCGACGGCATCTCGCGCAGACTTAGCATATACACCGTCAACGCCTTCAGCTCCTCCTCCGGCAGATGTTTGAAGGGGGGCATGGTCGAGCCTGGCACTGTGGCCTGCGGGTCCTTGAAGTGTCGTATGTACCATTCTGGATCGTGCTTGCGGCTCCCCACGAACGTCAGGTCCGGCCCGACCATCCCGCCCATGCCGCGGATCCGGTGACATGCGACGCAGCCCCGCTGGAGGTAGAGTTGCCGCCCCTGGGCCAGTAGCGGCGCACCCGGTACGTCGGCGCCGAGGTGGCAGCCGCCGCAGGCAGCCTGGCGGTACTCCCCCTCCAGCAGCGGCTCCTCCCAGAACGGGACACGCCCGTGGGCATCGGCCTTCGTCGTGGCCATGTCCTGCCCCCCGTGGCAGACGGTACACCCGAAGCGTTCGAAGGGATGTCTCGGGATCTCCGGGTGGGTCCGGAACGGCTGCGGCGCGTCGGCAAACCGCTGATCCTCGATGCCAAGGTGGCACATCATGCACCGGTCCACCCTGGCGGTCCCCGCCACGGCGACCTGGATGAACTCGTGCCGGCGGGCCTTCACGGCCTCTTCCTCCCGGGCCGTCCGCGCCTTGCGGCCCTCGAGGGCGAAGAAGGCCGTCTGGTAGCGCTTCCACTCCCGGTCATAGTCGCGCCAGAGGGCCACCAGGAAGAGGAGCCCGTTGAAGACGCCCAACACAGCGAAGGCCCACACCCAGCGCCGACTCATCCCCTGCCTCTCTTCCCGCTAACCCCCAACGCCCAACCCCCCAATCCCTGTTCTCAAAGCCATGGCAGCGCCCAGTCCCAGTTGGGACCGCGAAAGCACGTCCCGATGATCATCAGGAGCACGTAGGCCGAGACAAAGGCCGAGAAGAGGGCGATGGCTGCCATCCGGCGCGAGCCGGTGCGCCAGCCGACGATGACTGAGAAGGCGACGATGGCAGCCAGGAGCAGCGTGGCCGGGTTGAGCAGGTCCACGACCCCCTGCGGGGCCTCAGGGGCGAATCGCCGCACGCCGAAGCGAGCGTTCAGGAACAGGAGGCCCATGGTGTACGGGATCGTCCCCACGAAGGACCATGCCGCGATCCGCTTCCCCAGGGCCGACGTGAACCATATCCCCTCCCCCTCCCGCGCGCGGTCGATGTACGGGATACCCATCAGACCCAGGACCAGGAGGCCGGGGATCACCACGCCCCCCACCAGGGCCGAGTAGCTCACCAACTCCTGCAGGCCCAGGAAGTACCAGGGCGCCTTGGCCGGGTTCGGCGGGTGCGTGGGGTTGGCCAGCTCTTCCAGGGGGGCGTCAAACACGATGGCCAGGAGGACGACAACGCCCAGCACGACCTGGAAGAGGACGATCAACCGGAAGAGGAGGTGGGGCCAGGCGGGGACCTCGTCCTCCGGCCTCTGCGCCCCCACCATCGGCGAGGTTCCGCGCACAACCTCCATCAGGGTATAGGTCTTCTGCGGCCCGGGAACGAACCGCCCCCCGGAGACCGGGATGGCGGTGCTCCTGGGAGACGGGTCCTCCGGCCGAGAGAGGCCGCCGTCCTTCCGCACCCGCCAGAAGTGGATCGCTACGAGGAGGCAGAGCATCGCGGGAAGGATCGCAACGTGGAGCACGTAGAAGCGCAGCAGGGCGCCCTGCCCGACCTGATGGCCGCCGAGCATCAGCGTCCGGATAGTCTCCCCGATCCAGGGGGGGTAGCCGGCAATGCTCGTACCCACCGTGATGGCCCAGAAGGCAAGCTGATCCCACGGGAGGAGGTACCCCGTGAAACTGAGGAACAGCGTCACCAGCCAGAGGAGGACGCCCATGGTCCAGTTGAACTCGCGGGGCGGACGGTACGAGGCCGTGTAGAAGACGCGGCCCATATGGAGGAACACCAGCGCCACCATCCCGTGGGCCGCCCAGCGGTGCATGTTGCGAAGGAGGAGGCCGAAGGAGACGGCAAACTGGAGGTCCTTCATGTTGTGGTAGGCCAGGTCCGTGACCGGGATGTAAAAGAACATCAGGAGAAAACCGGTCACGAACTGGATGACCATGAGATAGAAAGTGACCATCCCCAGGGCCCAGGTGTAGGTAAGGCGCAGGCTGTTCGGATGGACCTTGGCCGGGAGGAGGTGGAGGAAGAAGTTGGTGAACATGGCGGACATCCGGTCCAGATCCGTGGCCGGATAGCCGTGCCGAAAGACCGACTTCCACAGCCGGCTCGCAGTCACGCGAGTGATGATTCCGCTCGTCCGTCCGTCTGTCATCATGGCTCCAAAGCACACCTGGGCTTCCAGTGGTCCGGGCAGGAGCCGTCTCCCAACGGCGATCAGCCGAAGCGATGATGGCCTCGGGCTTGCCTTCGGCTTCTTGCCTACACCTTCAGGACATCCCCCTTGTCTACGACGGCAGCCGTATCGACCACAAGGCGGCCATCCGGGGCGAGGCTGACCCGATAGAACTCGAGAGGCCGTGGGGCCGGTCCCTGGAGGACCCGGCCGTCCTTGGCGAAAATGCTGCCGTGGCACGGGCAGCGCGAGTGGTCCTCCTTCCACTCGGCGGTCGGCGGCATAAAGGGTCCGGTGGTGCACCGCAGGTGCGTGCAGATGGCCGACAGCGCCCGGAGCCCCTCGGGGTCCCGCATGATGAAGAGCCGTTGCTCATCCAGGAACGTGATCGTTCCCGACGCGTAGTCCTCCGGGCGTCCCACCTTGAGCAGTGTGGGGCCCTCGTACACGACGTTGGGGAAGAGGAAGCGGATGTTGGCCAGGGCGGGGCCCACGATGGAGAGCAGGAACCCGCACCAGCCTGTCCCCAGCAGGACGCGGCGCGAGATCCGTCCCTTGTCCGAACTGTTGTCGATCGACTCAGGCGAGGACCCAGGTTTCGGCATAGCGAAACGCCTCCATGCTGATGGCGCCTGTGGGACACCGCATCGCGCACAGGGCGCAGCGGATACAGCGGGTCGCATCCATGAGCATCGCGGTGGCGGCTGAGGCCGCGACGGGGGTTGCGGATTGCGGGGAACCGGTGAACAATTCAACGAAGGACGTCACGGCATCGTCGCCGGCGAGTTGGTCGATGGGAACCATACGCAGGCAGTACTCGGGGCAGACATCCACGCACCCGCCGCACAGGATACACTTTGTGCCGTCGAAGATCGTGTGGATCCCGCACCGGACGCAGCGCTGGGCCTGGGCCTGGGCCTCGGTGTCCGGGTACTTCAGTTCCACTTCGGCGATTCCGATACGCCGGTCGATGGGCAGTCCCGGCGGCTCGCGGCGCGGCGTCGCCCGATAGCCGGGATACACGCGCGGCAAGGCCGGCTCGGCCCCGGCCTCTCCCTGCAGGACCTGGCGGCCGTGATCGAGGCGGACCCACTCCGCCCTGGTCGAGAGGGCGAGGCGCCGGTCGCTCAGATATTCGTGGATGGAGCGGGCTGCGCGGTGCCCGTTGGCGACACCCTCGATGAAAATGCGCGGGCCGAACGCCACATCGCCGCCGGCGTACACCCCGGGCGCGGTGGTAGCCAGCGTGGCCGGGTCTACCTGGATCGTCTGGCGTGGGGTGATCGCGACGCCATCCTCCGGACCGAGGAACGCCAGGTCCGGCGCCTGCCCGATAGCCAGGATGATCGAGTCGGCGGCCATCACCTGCTCTGTCCCTTCCACGAACCGGGGGCTGAAGCGTCGCTGCTCGTCGAAGACGCGGCTCACGCGGATCGTCTCCAGACCGACCGCCCTGCCCTCCTGACCCACAATGCGCTTCGGTCCGAGGCGCGGGAAGATAGCGAGCCCCTCCGCCAGGGCCTCCTCGATCTCGAAGCGCTGGGCCGGCATCTCCTCCCAGGACTCGAGACAGACGACCCGCACCTCGCGGGCGCCCGCGCGGACTGCCTCGCGGGCGACATCCATGGCCTCGCGCATGGCCGCGACAGGATCCACCCCGGCCATCTCGCGGGCGGCAGTGCGGGCCGCGTCCATCGCTACGTCCCCGCCGCCCACTACGATCACGCGCCGGCCCAGGTCAACCTTGAAGCCGAGATTGATATTGAGGAGGAACTCCACCGCCCGGAAGACGCCGTCCAGTTCGGTTCCCTCGATCGGGAGCCCACGCGCCTTGTGACACCCGATAGCCAGGAACGTTGCCTCGAACCCTCCGGCCCGCAGGTCGGCCAGCGCGAAGTCCCGCCCGATGGCTGCGTTCGTCTTCAGCTCCACGCCCAGGTCGAGGATGGCCTGGATCTCCGCCCGCACCAGGTCCCGGGGGAGGCGGTACTCGGGGACGCCGAGCATGAGCATCCCGCCGGGGACCGTCTGCTTCTCGAAGACCGTCACACGATACCCGAGCAGGGCCAGGTCGTGCGCGCAGGTCAGGCCCGCCACCCCGGAGCCGACCACGGCCACGCGCTTGCCCGTCCCCGCGTGCTCGGCCCGGCCGACCCGCCGCAGGGCGCCGGCGTCCTCGACGTTTCGGATCTCCCGGACGATCGGGCTTGCCTCCACCAGGTGGAGACCTGTCGCCTCAATCGACGGGCGGGCCCGATCGGCCCGCAGCGGGGCCTCCACACCGTAGCGCTCGGTCACGAAGCGCTTGAGGGCGCGGATAGCGATGGGCGCGTCAAGGTCGCCACGGCGGCAGGCGGCTTCGCAGGGCGCGGCGCACACCCGGCCGCAAATCGAGGCGAAGGGATTCGGCTCGCGGGCGATGATGTACGCCCGCTCGTAATCGCCGTCGGCGATCGCGTTCACGTAGCCGCGGGCATCCGTGTGTACGGGGCAGGCGTCCTGGCACTTGATCTGTTGGCGCCAGTAGGCATCGTCCGGGGTGGTGATCTGATACTTCTGGCTGAGATCCTCAGGCACGTCCCGCACTCCAGCGCGGCCGGCGCGCGCCGTCACCGCGCAGGCCGATGTGCGAGAAGCAGCGGACGGAGCCCGTGTAATCGAGAAGGCGGAGCCGGCCCCTCGCTTCACACGCGACTTTGAAGCGGGCCACCCGGAACGCATCCAGCCCAGGTGCAACCACGGTTTCCTCCTGCCCGGTCTTTCCGGGAACCTCTTGAGCGCGGTGCGCGACATGACCGCGTGCGTCGCACCCGGCTCGGCCCTCTCCGGTGTTTCACGACGCCAGAACCGAAGAGGGCATCAAGCGGGAGATGGTGGCAGAAATGGCTGACACACTTATCAGAGAGTGTTATCCGAGTTCAAGGCAACACCCCCGCTTGTTCTTATTTCGCCGCGTGCTTCTCCAGCAGCAGGGCGATGTCCTCATGTCCGTTCCCGTACGCATACCCTCGGGCGTTCTCGCCTTTGTTGCTATCCTTGAGATGCACATCAGCGCCGTGGCTGAGCAGCAGCTTGACAACCCCCATACGCCCATACCACGCCGCATACATCAGGGCGGTCTCGCCTTTCATCGCCTGCGCGTTCACATCGGCCCCCTTCTCGAGCAGCATCGTGACGAGCCCCAACTGCCCTTCCGCAGCCGTACGCATCAGCGGCGTCTCGCCTTTTCGATCCCTGATGTTGACATCCGCGCCTTTATTGAGCAGCAGCGTGACAATATCGGTATGCCCGTTGGCAGCCGAACGCATCAGAGCCGTCCCGCCATCATTCGCCTGCACGTTCACCTCGGGCTCCTTCTCGAGCAGAAGCTTGACGATCTCGGTATGCCCGTTGGCAGACGCGATGATCAGAGTCGTTGCGCCATTGCTCGCCCTGACATTCACATCGGTGTTCTTACTGAGCAACAGCTTTGCAATCTCTGGATGCCCATTCTCAGACGCATGCATCAGGGCTGTCCAGTTCTGTTTATCACCCGCGTTCACGTCAGCGTTTTTGTTGAGCAGCAGCTCTGCAATCTCCACATCCCCACGCCAGGATGCACGCATCAGAGCCGTCCAACCATCCAGGTCCTTCGCGTCTACATCGGCGCCTTCAGCTAACAGGCTCTTAACCTTTTCTACCTCTCCATATTTGGCCGCATCGATAAGGTTGCCGGCGGGCTTGTCACCTCCCCCACCAAATAATTGTCCGAAGAGACCCATAGTGCCTCCTTTCTTGGAAAATGGCTGTCAGCGTGTAAAACAGGTGTTTAGGCTGAAAACCGAAGGCTGAAGAATCCCCAGAACCTTCAGTTTATCTGCCTTTAGCCTTCAGCCTATAGTCCTATCCCTATAATCGTGAAAGCTGAACGATTGCCTTCACGCTTCGCGCACTTCGTGCTTCTGCAACAGCGCAGCCACCTGAGTATGCCCGTTAGAAGTGGCATACATCAGGGCCGTCCGGCGATTATAATCTTTCACCTTCACGTCAGCGCCTTGAGTCAAGAGCCGCTCCACACACCCGGCATGCCCGTTCCCAGACGCCAGCATCAGGGCGGTCACGCCATTATCCGCCTTGGCATTCACATCAGCGCCTTGAGCCAGGAGCAGCTCGACAATCGCGGCGTACCCATACTCAGACGCATACATCAGGGCGGTTACGCCACTACCAGCCTTGGCATTCACATCAGCGCCTTGAGCCAGCAGCAGCTCGACAACCCGGGCATACCCGTGCTTGGACGCATGCATCAGGGGTGTTCCGCTATTCTGATCTCTCACGTTGACATCAGCGCCTTTGTTCAGCAGCAGCTCGACAACCGGGGCATGCCCATACCAGGACGCTCGCATCAGGGAAGTCCAACCATTCTGATCCCTCACGTTGACATCGGCGCCTTTCTTCAACAGCAGCTCGACAACTGCGGCGTGCCCTTTCTCAGACGCGCGCATCAGGGCTATCCCGCCATCTTCATTCCTCACATGCACATCGGCGCCTTTCTTCAACAGCAGCTCGACAACCTCCACATGCCCCCTCCAAGACGCATGGATCAACACCACAAAGCCTTTGTTATCTCTCACGTTGACATCAGCGCCTTTGTTCAGCAGCAGCTCGACAACCGGGGCATGCCCATACCAGGAGGCATGTGTCAGGGCCGTCCAGCCATCCGTATCTCTTTCGTTCACATCGGCGCCTTCGGCCAGCAGGCGCTTGACTTGTTCGATGTCTCCGGACTTCGACGCCTCGATGAGCCTATCGACAGGCTTCCCACTGTCCCCAAATAATGAGCTAAGGAAACCCATAGAACCCCCCCCCTTTCAAGTTTTACCTTACACCCCAACCTGTCCGTCCGGTCCAGCAAGCAGCCACGGTTGATCCCCTGCCATGACGTCGGATCCGGGGCAACCGCCCCACATCTTGAGACCCAATCGGCAGAGCCGACGAACGCCACGCGAATAGCCCGATGGAGACATTGCCATACGGAAACCCGGCGCCTGTTCCTTAGTGCGCCCCGTGCTTCTCAAGCATCGTCACAACGTCATCAAACCCCTGCCAATGCGCATACTCCAGCGCCGTCCCGCCATCATTCGCCTTGACGTTCACATCGGCGCCGTGAG
The DNA here is from genome assembly GCA_002634395.1 of Candidatus Methylomirabilis sp. Taxonomy (GTDB): domain Bacteria; phylum Methylomirabilota; class Methylomirabilia; order Methylomirabilales; family Methylomirabilaceae; genus Methylomirabilis; species Methylomirabilis tolerans. The sequence continues at coordinate 12,119 of NSJM01000046.1, read as the reverse complement.
CGAGCAGCAATTCTGCAGCCTGTGCATGTCCCTTCCCGGACGCATACATCAGGGCCGTAACGCTATTATTATCCCTCGCATTCACATCGGCGCCGTGAGCGAGCAGCAATTCTGCAACCCTGGCGTGCCCATTCACTGACGCCCGCATTAAGGCCGTCTCGCCATCTTTATTCGTTGCATTCACATCGGCGCCGTGAGCGAGCAGCAGTTCCGCAGCCTTTGCATGTCCTTTCCCGGACGCATACATCAGAGGCGTCCCGCCACTCTTGTCCTTCACATGCACATCGGCGCCTCGAGCAAGAAGTGCCTCTACAATCCCGGTATGTCCTTCCGCAGACGTAATCATCAGGACCGTCCTGCCACTATTTGCCTTCGCGTTCGCATCGGCGCCTTGAGTAAGCAGTCGTTCGGCAATCCCGGCGTGCGCGTTCTCAGCCGCGTACATCAGGGCGGTAAAGCTGTCGTTATCGCTTGCGTTCACATCGGCGCCTTGAGTAAGCAGTCGTTCGGCAATCCCGGCGTGCCCATGCCAGGACGCGCGTATGAGGGCCGTCCCGCCATTATTGTCCCTCGCGTTCACGTCAGCGCCGCCATCGAGCAGCGACTCTGCAATCCCGGCATGCCCATGCCAGGACGCATGCATCAGGGCTGTCCAACCTTCTCGATCTATCGCGTTCACATCGGCGCCTTCGGCCAGCAGGCGCTTGACTTTATCGGTCTCTCCGGCCTGAGACGCCGCGATAAGCCTTGCGCCATGCTTTCCACCACCCTCAAATAGTGCGCCAAATAAACCCATATACCCTCCTTTCTGAGAAAATAACGATCAGCAATCAGCGCTCAGCCGTCAGCCATAAAAGCAGAGGGTTAGGCTGAAGACTGAAGAATGCTCAACGCCTTCTGTCTATCTGCCTTCAGCCTCTTTCGCCTATAGCTGATCGCTTCTTTCAATCTTACTGCGCCCCATACTTCTTCAACAGTTCCAACACCTTAAGGTGCCCATTCAAAGATGCGCGCTCCAAGGCCGTCCCGCCATCGATATCCCACATGTTCAGGTCTGCGCCTCTTTTGAGCAGAAGCTCTGCAACCCCGGTATGTCCATGCGCAGCGGCCTGTATCAGCGCCGTCCCGCCATTATTGTCCCTCGCGTTCAGGTCCGCGCCGCGGTTGAGCAGAAGCTCTGCAACCCCGGTATGTCCATGCGCAGCAGCCCGCAGTAGCGCCGTCCTACTGTATTGATCTCGTACGTTCAGGTCTGCGCCGCGATTGAGCAGAAGCTCTGCAACCCCGGTATGTCCATGCGCAGCGGCATGTATCAGCGCCGTCCCGCCATGTTGATCCAGCGCACTCAGGTCCGCGCCGCGGTTGAGCAGGATCTCTGCAATCCTGGTATGTCCATTCAACGACGCGCGTATGAGGGCTGTGCAACCAAATTTGTCTCTCGCATCTACAGCGGCCCCGTGATTGAGCAACATCTCTATCACTCCGAAACGGCCATTCCACGCCGCACGCATCAGAGCGCTAAAGCTGTCTTTATCCTTTACATCAACCTCAGCGCCTTTATTAAGAAGTGTCTCCACAACTTTAGCGTGCTCTTTCCAGGCCGCCCGTATCAGCGCCGTCCCGCCATTCTTATCATGCGCGTTCACATCAGCGCCATGATCGAGCAGGACTCCGACAACTGCGAGATGTCCGACCCACGACGCATGCATCAGGGCTGTCCAGCCATCTCCATCTCTCGCATTGACGTCTGCACCTTCAACTAACAGGCGCTTGACCTTTTCGGTGTCTCCGGCTTTGGACTCCTCGATGAGCTGTTTACCGCGCTTCCCACCACTCCCAAATAATGAGCTCAGGAAACCCATACAACCTCCCTTCGCATCTCAGATCCCGGCCCGCCCATCTTATCCGGCAAACGGCACAGTCGGTGCTGTCTTCATCTCGTTCACCAACTGCCGTATGGTCGTTACGAGCGTGGCAAGGCAATTCGCCAGGAACGCATCCCTTTCTTAGCGCGCGCCGTGTCTGTCCAGCAGTTCAGCAATCTTAGACAGTTTATTCTGGGAGGCATACATCCAGGCTGTCGCATTCATATTATCCTTCGCGCTCACATCAGCGCCTTTATTGAGCAGCAGCTCTGCCACCTTGGCATGTCCATGCCAGGCCGCGCGTATCAGGGCGGTCGCACGGTTGTTGTCTCTCGCATCCACATCAGCGCCGTGATTGAGCAGCAGTCCGACAATCCCGGCATGTCCATGCCAGGCCGCGCGTATCAGCGCGGTCGCGCCATCCCCCGCCTTTGCGTCCACATCAACACCTCGAGTGAGCAGCAGTCCGACAACCTCGGCATGTCCTTTCTCGGACGCGCGTATCAAGGCGGTCGCGCCACTCACGGCCTGCGCATTGACATCGGCGCCCCGATTGAGCAGCAGCTCTGTCACCTTGGCTTGTCCATGCCATGCCGCTTGCATCAAGGCCGTCCAGCCAAGTTGATCTCTGGCGTTCACATCAGCGCCTTTGTTGAGCAGTAGCTCCATAACCTCAGTATGCCCATTCTCAGACGCATACATCAGGGCGGTCACGCCATCTTTATCACTCACATGCACGTCAGCGCCTTCAGTCAGCAGGCTTTTTACCTTTTCGATATCTCCTGATTTAGACGCCTCGATGAGCTTTTCAGTGGACTTCTCACTACTCTCAAATAATGAGCTGAAGAAACCCATGGAACCTCCTTTCACATCTCACATCTCTGTCCGTCTATCTTGTCCGTAAGCAACCGCGGTCGATCCCCTGCCGTGGTGACGGCACCGAAACAACCGCCCCTACTCTTAAAATTCTCTATGTAGAGTCTACGAGAGTCAAGCGTGAAGTCCAATTGGGAAATATTCACGTATGAATCCCGGCGTCATCTCTCCTGGAGCACCCCGTACTTCTCCAGCAGCTCAGCAACCTTAGTATGCCCATGAGAAGCAGCATACATCCGGGCCGTCTGGCGATTATGATCCTTCGCGTTCGCATCAGCCCCTTGAGTGAGCAACAGCCCCACAATCCTGGAACGCCCTCTTTCTGACGCATGTATCAGGGCCGTCCCACCCTTATGATCGCTCGCGTTCACATCAGCCCCTTGAGTGAGCAGTAGCTCGACCACCCCGGAATGCCCTCTCCAAGACGCCCGCATCAGGGCCGTCCAGCCATGATGATCGCTCGCGTTCGCATCAGCCCCTTGAGTGAGCAGCAGCTTGACGACCTCAGAATGCCCATTCCAGGACGCGCGCATCAGGGCCGTCCAGCCATCCTTATCTCTCGCGTTGATATCAACGCCTTGATTGAGCAGCAGTTCGACTGCCCCCACACGCCCCTGCCCCGCCGCATGCATCAGGGGGGTCCAGTCATAGTTATCTCTCGCATTGACATCAGCGCCATGATTGAGCAGCAACTTGACTACCCCGGCATGCCCATGCCCCGCCGCATGCATCAGGGGGGTCCAGCCATTATTATCCTTCACGTTCGCATCAGCGCGTTGATTCAGCAGTAACTCGGCCATCCCGGAGTGCCCTTTCCAGGACGCGCGCATCAGGGCCGTCCAGCCATTATCATCCTTTGCGTTCGCATCAGCCCCTTGAGTGAGCAGTAGTTCCACAATCCTGGGACGCCCATACCAGCACGCATGCATCAGGGGGGTCCAGCCATGGTTATCACTCGTATTGACATCAGCCTTTTCAGCTAACAGGCTTTTTACTTTTTCAACGGTTCCAGATTTAGATGCCTCGATGAGCTTTTTACCGAGTTTTCCGCCACCCTCAAATATTGAGCCGAAGAAACCCATGCAATCTCCTTTCACGTCTTCCATTCCAGCAGAGGCCCACACTCATGAGGTCACCCGTGTATTCAGGCTATCTTCGGAAGCGAAATATATCAAAAAGGTTGTGATCGCAATTCCCGAAGCCACGAGGTAGATCGGCCGATAGCCGAACTGCTCCGCGACCATTCCGAATATAAACGACGCAAGGGCGTTCCCCAGCAACATTGCTGTACTGAATGCGCTGAGGGAGCGGCCGCGCTCTTGCGACTCCGCGAGGTCGAGTGTGTAGGCGCTCAGGGCCGGGAAAAGCAAACCGTGAGCCATTCCGGTCAGCGTCCCAACCAGCAGCAAACCAACCGGAGAGGTCAGCCAGACGAGGCCCAGGGTGCCGGATCCCATAAGCAGTAATGCGGGAAGGATCACGCGCCGACGCCCCCATCGATCAGACAGTCTGCCACATGTTAACCGAATGCCGATCGCAGCCACGCTGTACGTGACGTAGAATCCACCAATACGCGCCAGCCCAGCCTGAGTCGCATAGGTCGGCAGAAATACGAATACCGCCCCGGAGACCAAACCGAAAATCAGTGAAAGGAGAATCGGCGGAAGGATACACGCTGACGGAATTAAGAAAGTGGCATCAGAAGAGATCGCTCCGCGGGGCGTCGATGAGAGGCTACGGAACGCCAGGCTGGTCAGAAGGCAGCCTGCCGCGGCACCAGCGGCAGCTAAAAAGAAAGCCGAAAATCCCGCATGATAAATCATCAACTCCCCGAGCGCTGGAGAGAGCGCGATCGTCATCAGTCCGGAGATTCCGAACAGTCCTACCGCCTCTCCGCGCCGACTCGACGGAACGATTTCAGCCACCAGCGTCAGATTGGCGACATAGAAGGTAGAGTACCCGATACCCTGGAGGATGCGAAACAGAACAAATCGCGCATCCATGTGTGTCGAAAAGGCAAAGCCGACCGAGGCCAGCATCCCCAATGCCGATCCCAGCAGGATGAATCGCTTGCGCCCGAAGCGGTCAATGAGAGCGCCGGCCAGCGGCTGCCCAAGAATGGCCGTCAGGCTATAGCTCCCCATAATCCAACCGATCTGAGATTCGGTCCCCCCGAGCGTCTTGATGTAAAGAGGAAGCAAGGTGAAGGCATTGAGGCTAGCAAAAAAGAAGAAATTAGAAAGGCAGGCAACGAAAAAGTTGAAACTGGAAATCGTTTCGTCGACAGAGCCATCCCGCGCCTGACGGGTCTGATTTGACAACACTGCGATTTGACCCTTACCTAGTCGATCCATCTCTGTAAAGTCAGCCCTGGTATAAAGCCACGATGAGAGCGCTGGAGCGTGACCGAACGCCCTGGCGTGCTCTCACATGCCTTATTGGTGCGTCGGATCATCTTTCTTCTTGTGCGCCGCTGGAATCTATCGTATACATACGTAGGTTTAAGGGTGTTCGGCCTCATTGAGCCATTGACCCTGATATTAAGGATAATAGTCAGAGGCTCCTGTGGGATAGACGCTGTCGGCGGAAAGAGTTGGTGTTTTCATTCTCACCCTACCCAAACGCCCGGTCATCCGGAAGGAGGAACACGCCATGACAACCACCGCGTATGTTCTGATCGAAGGTTCGTCGGATCAGACGGCCAACATCGTGAAAGCGCTACAGAAGATAAAAGGGGTCAAGTCGGCGCATGCGGTGACCGGGCCCTATGATGTGATTGCGTGCGTCGAAGCCACTGATGTCGGCACGGTAGGGTCGGTTGTCCTCTCAAAAATCCGCACGTTGAAGGGCGTCACGCGAACGGTAACCTGCGTCGCTGTTTAAGTTAGTCGCGCACTCTACTCTGACGCGTCATTTCTTTGACCCGGAGAAGCTCATCGCCAAAGCGATCAGGGTTCGGACCATAGCCCCCGTTCCCCCCTTCACCTGATACCCGGAGTCCTTCTCGGTCTGCGCGGTCCCCGCGATGTCCAGGTGCACCCACGGAGTCTTTCCAACAAAGTGCGCCAGCAGCTTCGCGCCGGTGATCGGCCCGGCCTTTCTGCCGCCGATATTCTTCATGTCAGCGCAGTCGCTCTTGATCTGTTCACCGTACTCGTCATCCATAGGGAGTTCCCAGATCTTCTCGCCGGCCGCCTCGCTGGCGTTTTTCACCTGCCGCATCAACTCTGCATCATTGGCAAACGCGCCGGTACGAACCGACCCAAGAGCAATAACGCAGGCCCCAGTCAATGTCGCAACATCGACGAGATGCGTGAGACCCCTGTCGCAGGCGTAACACAAGGCATCAGCCAGGATCAGGCGCCCTTCGGCGTCGGTGTTGATCACCTCGATCGTCTTCCCGTTCATGGCCTTGACGATATCGCCGGGACGCTGGGCTGTTCCGCTGGGCATGTTCTCCGTCGCAGGCACGATGGCCGTCACATCCACCGGCAGCTTGAGCGCCGCGATCCCTTTGATGGCCGCGAGGACCGCCGCCCCGCCGGCCATATCGCCCTTCATCCCCTCCATCCCCTCGCTCGGCTTGATGGAGATACCGCCTGAATCGAAGGTCAGCCCCTTGCCCACGAGGCCGAGGCGTGGACCGGCCCCCTTTCCCTTTCTCCCTTTGTAGCTCACCTCAATGAGCTTCGGAGGTTCCTGGCTCCCCTGTGCCACCCCCAGCAGCGCCCCCATGCCGAGCCTCTTCATGTCGGCGCGTTCCAGGACCTTGACGGTGAGCCCAGATCCGTTCGCGAGTTGCTTGGCCCGTGTCGCCAGTTCAGACGGGGTGAGGATATTCCCCGGCTCATTCACCAAGTCACGGGCGAAACTGACCGCCTCGGCCAGGATCCGACCGCGGCGCACTCCCTCCCGCATTGTGGACGCTTTGGCGCGGTCACGCTCCAGCAGCGTCAGCGTTCGGACGATTTTCTCCCCGTTCTCGTCCGGCTTCTTGTATTTGTCAAACCGATAGAGGCCCAACAGTGCCCCCTCAGTCACCGCACATGCCGCCTGGTCTGCCTGCAGGCCGCCGATCCCGGCGCCGTGAACGATCGATCCCACCGTTCGCGCCCCCACTCCGCACACATGACGCATCGCCTCCGCTGAGGCCGAGCGCGCCCGATCAAGCGTAAACTCCTCCTGCTTGCCTAGTCCAATCACCAGTATCCGACTCGCTGGAAGCTGCCCGACAGTGTGCAGCAGGAGCCGCTCATGCAGTTTCCCTGTGAACTCCTTCCGGCCGATGGCGGCGGTAATCGACCCCCCGAGCGCCTGGTCTACTGCTCCAGTCGCCCCGCCTGGGCGCCCCACTCCCTCGAAGAGATTCACGATCAGCGCATCGCCTACATAGGACAGCAGATCTTGTGCCTTGAGCTCTACCTTCACTCAATCACTCCTTTCAAGGGCCACGCCCACCTTGCGGGCGTAAAAATAGGAGGGATGGCAACCGCCACCCCTCTCTCTTAACACCGTTATAAGCCGTTCAGCTATCAGCTGTCAACGGTCAACGGTCATACCGAAACGTACCACAGGCTGACCGCTGAAAGCCGAACCTCCCATGCATGACCTCTACGACAAACCGATCAACTCATCGACACGCGGATCCCATGGCTTGAACGGATCCTTACAAAGAATGGTGCGCTGATACCGGTCGTTCAGCTTCAGGTAGCTCCAGCCCACATCGTACGACTTATTCTTCTCATTCGCGTACCTGATAAAGTCGCTTCGTACTTTGGCCCGCGTCGTTTGCGGCGGCGTCGTCATGGCCGTCTCGATCTCGTCCTCCATGACGACCCGATCGATCAGATCGTCACGCAGCATAAGGTAGTACAGCCCGCGGGTCCGCTTGATGTCGTGATACTGCAGGTCCAGCATGAAGACGCGCTGGTCGTCGAAGGAGCAGCCCTTGCGGGCGATGTACGAGGTGATGAGCCCGTGCTTGATGACCCAGTCGAGCTCGCGGTTGAGCGTCATCGGGTCCTCCGCGAGCTTGTCCAGAACGTACTGCCACTTTTCCAGAAGGTCGGCCACCTGGGGGCTGCGTTCGCGGCCCTGGTAGTACTCGAGGGCCAGGTCGAGGTACTCCCGCTGAATCTCAACGGCCGAGAACTCCTTGCCACGCTTGAGCCGCACGCGGCGGCGGCAGGTGATATCGTGCGAGATCTCCTTGATGGCCCGGACGGGGTCCTCGAGGACGAGGTCGCGTTTGATAACGCCGTCCTCCACCATGGCGAGGACGATGGCGGTGGTGCCGACCTTCAGGTAGGTCGCGACCTCCGACATATTGGAGTCGCCGACAATGACGTGCAGGCGGCGGTACTTCTCCTCGTCGGCGTGGGGCTCATCGCGGGTGTTGATGATGCCGCGCGAGCTGGTCGTCGCGCCGGAAATCTCCTGGTAGATGTGCTGCGCGCGCTGCGAGATGTAGTAATGATTCCCCATCCGCGTCCGAAGCACCTTGCCTGCGCCCGCAAAGACCTGGCGCGTGACGAAGAAGGGAATCAACTGCTCTGCCAGCTTGTGGAAGTTCACGCTGCGCTGCACCAGATAGTTCTCGTGGCAGCCGTAGGTGTTCCCAACCGAATCGGTGTTGTTCTTGAAGATATAGATCTCGCAGTAGATGCCGTTCTCGTGGAGCTTCTGTTCGGCGCCCAGGAGCAACTCCTCCACGATCCGCTCGCCCGCTTTGTCGTGGATAACCAGGTCCCGCGGATTATCGCACTCGGGGGTCGCGTATTCAGGGTGGCAGCCGGTGTCCTGATAGAGACGCGCACCGTTTCTCAGGAAGTCATTTGTTCCGCGCTGGCGTGAGACCACCTTCTCAAAGAGATAGCCCAGCGCGCTTTCAACAGACAGATTCACCCGCCCCCCGGCCGAGGAAGAGATCAGGCCGTATTCGCTCTCCAGTCCAAAGATGCGTTCCTGCATTACAACCACCCTGATTTGATCCTACCGAAAGGGTCTGTGGTGGTCAATCGAATTTCTTAGGACGATATGAAGTGCGGGGCGCAAGATGCGAGGCCTGCCCCGGACGCCGATCCGGGGGCCGTGTAGATCTGTTACTCGGTATTAGTACAAATCGCCGACAGATCATCCTGGGAAAGGCGACGGAACTTGCGACCGATCCGACTTCGCTCCAGAACCGCTACCTCCAGGCTCTGCGGTTTAACTTTCACGCTGCCTACGGCTTCCAACGCCTGTATAGCCAGCCTCAGTGCCGCCTGCTGATCAAGCCCTGGTTCGTAGCTGTCCTTCAGGTGCAGCCGTAATTCTTCGGCCTGTCCACCGATCGCAGCAAATCCCCTCTCGTCGCCGATGCTGCCGTCAAACGTAATGCGATATAACTCATTGGGAAGTGCGCCATCGGCCACCTCCACCACCAGGATCTCCACCTCAAGCGGCTTCATGGCTTCGCTGAAGATATTTCCGATGGTCTGTGAGTAGGCATTGGCAAGTGATTTGGCCGTCACGTCTTCCCGGTCATATGCGAATCCCTTCAGGTCTGCATAGCGAATTCCCGCCTTGCGCAGATTCTCGAACTCGCTATACCTCCCGGCGCCGGCAAAGGCGATTCGGTCGTAAATCTCAGAAATCTTATTGAGTGAAGCACTGGGGTTCTCAGCCACCAGCAGCATTCCACCGGCATACTCCAGCACGATGATCGATTTCCCTCTGGCGATGCCCTTTCGGGCATACTCCGCCTTATCGTGCATCATCTGCTCAGGCGACACGTAATAGGGAAGCGCCATCAGCTTACCCCTCCGGCTTGAGTATCACTCTCCGCACTGGCCCCTCTCTCGGCTAGCCTGCGGCGATCGATGATGGCCTGACAGACCTCCCTGATGCGGACCTCCGGCACATCCTGCAGGCCCGCCATAGCAGCGAGCTTCACCGTAGGAAAGACTCCGCGAATGAAGTCCGGGCCGCCGGTTCCGACATCCTCCTCCGCCGCGTCAATCAACGCCTCCAGCCCGACCGCTATCGCCTCACCCTCGGTCATACCATCCCGATAGAGCTTCTTCATGGTGGAACGGGCATCTTTCCCGCCGGACCCTGTGGCATAGTAGTCCGTTTCCTCATATCTGCCGCCTGTCACATCGTACTTGAAAATCTTACCCCCACCGGATCTCGCGTCATAGCCGACAAAGATAGGGACGACCACCAGGCCCTGCATCGCCATCGGCAGATTCGCCTTGACCATCTGCGACAGTTTATTCGCCTTGCCCTCCAGCGAGAGCGGCACGCCTTCCAGCTTCTCGTAGTGGGTCAGCTCCACCTCGAACAGCTTGGCCATCTCGATGCATGGACCGGCGACGCCCGCAATCGCGATGGCTGAGTAGTCATCCGCCTTGTACACCTTCTCGATCCGACGCGACGAGACCTGAAATCCCTCAGTCGCCTGTCGATCTCCTGCGATCATCGCCCCATCCCGATACTTCAGGGCCAGGATGGTGGTTCCGTGAGGACTCTCCTTCAACTCCCGGGTCTCAGCCGGCGAAAGCCCTTCGCGCGAGATCCGGATCTGTGGCAGCAGGTCCGACCGATTCTGTCGAAGCAGGTCAAAAAAACTCGAGCCCGGAACCATGGAATCGAAGAATGAGTGCATGAGACTCCCGAATAGAGCGCGTGTGCGTTAGACCGCGATGTTCTCCAACAACTCCGCGGCAGTATCAGAGCGATCCAGCACCTCGGCCGTCAATTTCTGCGTGCCTCTCGATGGATCGGCCATAGGAACTCGTTTCACCGTCGCCTCGCCGGTATCAAAGACGACCGAGCCCCAACTCGCCCCATAGACCTCATCGGGATACTTCTGGAGACACATCCCGCGGAAGTAGGCCCTGGTATCGGGGGGAGGAGTCTTCATGGCCATAAGGATCTCCTCATCGGTGACGATCCGCTCAACAAATCCCTGGCGTTCCAGGGTAAAGTAGAGCCCCTTATCCCGACGAAGATCGTGATACTGCAGGTCCAGCATGAAGACGCGCTGGTCGTCGAAGGAGCAGCCCTTGCGGGCGATGTACGAGGTGATGAGCCCGTGCTTGATGACCCAGTCGAGCTCGCGGTTGAGCGTCATCGGGTCCTCCGCGAGCTTGTCCAGAACGTACTGCCACTTTTCCAGAAGGTCGGCCACCTGGGGGCTGCGTTCGCGGCCCTGGTAGTACTCGAGGGCCAGGTCGAGGTACTCCCGCTGAATCTCAACGGCCGAGAACTCCTTGCCACGCTTGAGCCGCACGCGGCGGCGGCAGGTGATATCGTGCGAGATCTCCTTGATGGCCCGGACGGGGTCCTCGAGGACGAGGTCGCGTTTGATAACGCCGTCCTCCACCATGGCGAGGACGATGGCGGTGGTGCCGACCTTCAGGTAGGTCGCGACCTCCGACATATTGGAGTCGCCGACAATGACGTGCAGGCGGCGGTACTTCTCCTCGTCGGCGTGGGGCTCATCGCGGGTGTTGATGATCGGCCGCTTGGCCATGGTGTCGAGTCCGATAAACGTTTCAAAGAAGTCGGCCCGTTGAGAGATTTGAAAGTCGCAGGGCTCGGCCCCGTTTTCGACTCCGACCTTGCCTGCACCAGCAAAGATCAGCCGTGTCACTAAGAAGGGTGCAAGGCCCTGGACGATCCGGTCGAAGGGAACCCGCCTCTCCATCAAATAGTTCTCATGATGGCCGTAGCTATTTCCCTTTCCGTCGCTATTGTTCTTATAGATGAAGATCCGCTGCCGCTCCGGCAGGGTCAGATTGGCCGAGGCCAGACACAGTTCGAAGATCCGCTCGCCGGCCTTCTCGTAACAGACCAGATCGCGGGCGTTGGTGCACTCCGGCGTGGAGTATTCGGGATGGGCCCCGTCGACATAGAGACGGCCACCGTTTCGAAGCGGTTTATTGATGGTACGGTTATCCTGCTGGCTGGGCCGTTCGCGCTCCCCGCTCACCTCGAAACCTCTGGCATCGAGGAGCGGATTCTCGCCCGTGTAATCCCATATCGCTCTCAACTCAGCGAAAGGACGATGGCTATTAATCAGCAGGATCGAATTGGCCACGGGATCGAAACCCGAGAGATCCCTGGCGCTGATCCCCAGCTCGGTCTCGGTCCCCATGATCTTTTCGATTGCCATGTATAGCTCTACTCAGGTGTTTAGGCTGAAGGCTGAAGGTTATACATTATTTCGCAAGACGCGCATCAAACCATTCAGGACCTTCTTGGTTTCTGCGACTCTTGGTTCACGTGATGAATTTCCGTTGGGCAAGAAACCCACACGCTTCGCCGAATTTAGTTGGTAGTGCAATTCTCTCAATTAAAAACCTTCAGTCTTCAGTCTATCCACCTGGGCAG
>NSJM01000145.1 GCA_002634395.1 Candidatus Methylomirabilis sp. | reverse complement strand
GCGATAACCGAATGGTGATGCGCTCTTTTGTTGGAGTTTTCTGAGGGCCACGCACACCCAGTTTCTTTCTGAGCGATGCCGGTAGTACCTCAGCGGCCGGCTTGAATTTCGTCATATCTTCGGCGGTTAGTTCACGAACTTCGCCGTCTGCACTAATCAGTGGCTTGCGGCTTGCCATATCGAATTACCTCTCTTGCGTTGGCCTTACGAAAGCTGATTACCCGGATGCCGGAACACAGCACATGCAGCCTGCGATCCAGAGAACAAAGCAGTATAACGGGTTTCGCCGTATGCCTTTCGAGTGTCTGGGAACACCAGCGCAGTATTGAAATCGACCTCCGCGGCTCGCTCGAACGAGAGTTGGCCTCTTTGATGTTTCTCTCGTTCTTGATCGGATCGAAGTCGACTTTCATGTACTAAAGCGTATGTACAAACAAGTGGTACGTCAAGTGTTTTGTATGCACAGACACCTGCTCACGCGCCGTCGGTAAAGGTGGGGTCGAACGCGGAGCTTAGGGGCGCTGCGCGGCTTTATCGGACAGCGTTCCCTGGAGCGCAGGGTTATGCGCGAGCAGCTCCTCGACTGCGAGAGGTGGCCGCTGTTTATGAAGCATGCGGTGGCAGTTTGCGCAAACCGGCCTTAGGTCTTTGATGGGGTCGATCAAGTATTCCTTGCCTATGTCGGCAACCGGCTTCAAGTGATGAACCTCTATGTAGTTCTCGCCAAGCACCCCATAGACTTTTTCAAAATTGAAACCGCAAACGCAACATGTATAGCCGTAGTGCTCAATACATGCTTGGCGCGCATGAGGGCTTCTGTCATAGGTCTTTGATGTGACCGTTTTGCTCTTGCCTTCCGCGTATAGCCGTACCTCGTTTGTCGTTGGGATCGGGAAACCGAATGCCGGGCTTTGCTGAATCTCTGAAAAGAGTTCGCTGGCGATGGGTTCTGGAACCGATAAACCACTGGCTTGTGGCGACCAGTTGTATGCGGGATACCTCTCCTGTAGCTGTTCGATGGAGATAATGGGCTTCTCGGATAGCACCTTGAACAACAGATCAGTTCGTAGCGCGGACAATCCTTGCCTTGCCTTCTCTTCGTCCCAATGAGGGAGCGAGTAGGGGAATGAAGAGATATAGCCGCAGCCGATAATTCCCTTGGGCTCTACGCCAAGCTTGATGAGGAAGAAGATGTCACCGACGACAGTCTTCTTAGTGTTGCCGCAACTCCAGTAAATGTCGTATTGCTCGCCATCCCCGATGCGACAAATTGCTTCAGGTTGGTCAGCCCACTTCCACCGCTTTGGGTTCCATGTGTAGAGATAAGCGCTCATCTAGTTCTCACGCATAACGTCTCGCTTCAGCCGCGCGGTTACGGCGTCGGATGGAAGCGATTGTTAGGCACTCTTAAAAAGTCCACTGATATCCTTCCATTCGCGACATTTTCTTGTCGGGATACTGTAATCATGTGCGACTTTTTCTACCTTTGCACACGAATCGAGGGACGAAAACACCCCGATCTCTTCCTCGACAAACGCCCCATCATAGTCGTCCTCTTTTGACAGAAAAACTGAAAATACAAATTGCTGATTCAGCAACTTCTTTCGATTCCTAATTTCATCAAACGTAACCCTAGTCTCATTTTCAGCGATCTCAAATAACTTACAAAGGCCTTCTTGCTCAGCGACCATTTCTTTCAATATTGGATTGTTCGAAAGCTGCTTCGACTTCTTGTCACCTTCCCCCTGAAGCCCAGAAAAACTATTGGCAAGCATGCAGTTCGTGAGTTTATTTAGCCGGACAGTTACATCCAAGACCGCTAGCAATCCATTAACTTCTTTAAGAATAGGATCTACTTCGATGCTCATTTTCTTACTTCCCACGCTCTTAGGCTTTTCTTCCGTGCATGCAGTTGCACCGAATATCAAGGTGGCGGCTAGAATTACTATCGAAATGTTGTGAATATTTTTCATGTCTGGTTGGGTGCCTAACTAATGAGTAGATTGGTCAGTCTATCCCCACTGATGACTTTCGCGATTGCAGCAAAGCCTATAAGCCTTTTCCATAGTTAGCAAGATATTTTCAGCTTTCTGGAGCGTGATAAACGCTGCACGTCCGGTCAGCCTATTTCGGCAGACTCCACCGGTTCTTGCAGATAGAAGCCGAGTCGATCAGGACCCGTGGGCGTAAGCGTTCAGAGCAAAGGAGATACGTTCGGTGAGGAGCGGACTTGTTGCTGCATGCTTTAGGCAGAGTCAGGGATGGTGAGAATGCTGAGGACGGGTGGTGGTTCCGATTCGCCGCACTTGATGTCGCTTGCGACGGCGAGCTTCGAGATGATGGCTACCTATCCCGCCCGCCGCTTGGATGCGGGCGGCCTCATCGCTTATTTCGCTTTCTTTCCCACGGAATAAATTTGCCGAGATCCGGGGACGATTCTTCCGCTTGCCGGCTCATCGGCGTACGGGCTTCGCGCATGAGGCTGCCGATGAGCTGGTGTATGAGCCCGATGAAGACGGCCAGCCATGCGCCGAAGGCCACGTAGACGAAGTAGCGGGGGATCATCATGAGGATCGGCAATTCCGTTACCTCTGCCAGGCGGAATGTGCAGACCGTGTACATGCCAAGGGGAAAGACCGCTCCCCAGTACTGAGGGTCGTATGCCAGCGGGAACCTCCGTATGACGTGTCTCCATACCCCCACCGTGACGAGCATCGGGATCCACCACGTCGCAGTCGCCCAAAAGAGCAGGGTCATCCCGTAGAGAAACGGCAGCATGCGTTGCAACAGATCGAAATCCGGGGCTTTACCGATCAGCACCGTACCGGCCAGCGTCGAGATGGCCATCGCCCCCATGTTGATCCAATAGGGGGGTGTGAGGTCGGCCGGTGAGAACGGAAAGAAGAGGTAACGGTAAAAGACCAGAGAGATGATCCAGATATAGAGCATGCCGCCGAACAGCCACATGACCAGCGCGAAGAACAGGGTTACCTCACGGTATAGTTCCGATTGCTGGGCGATAAGCCCGCCGAGAACGGCAATCGCCTGCGTTGCAACAACGCTGAGGAGCCATCCGCCATTGATACCCTCCCTGAGAGAGGGTTTCGCCCGCTTTG
>NSJM01000144.1 GCA_002634395.1 Candidatus Methylomirabilis sp. | reverse complement strand
CGTCAGACCGTCCCTCGGCCAACAGCCGGATCGGGATCCCCGAGGTATTGCTGCTGATGAGGGTTCCCGATCTACGGTGGGCTTCAACCTTGGCGAAGAGCGCCTGTTTGATCTCGAGCCGTTCGGGGGCCGCCTCGATGATCCAGTCGACCTCAGAGAGCCGCCCGAGATGATCGTCGATATTCCCGATAGTAATCAGGCGGGCGTCTTTGGTCGAGAAGAAGGCGGGCGGTGAGGCCTTGAGAGCGGTGTCAAGGCCTTTGGCTGCAAAGCGATTGCGGAACGCAGAGCTTTCCCTGCTCAGTCCTTTGCGCCGATCTTCCTCGCTCAGCTCCGGCGGGACGATATCGAGGAGAAAGGCTGGGATACCGGCATTTGCCAGATGGGCGGCGATGCCGCTTCCCATCACGCCCGCTCCCAAAACCGCCACACGCCTGATCTCTGATGGCATCCCGTCTCCGATCCATTGCTGTCCGCTTGTTGGGGAGGTTTGCTCACCAAAGATTACTTGACTGATTCCAGGTTGTAAAGGCGAATCAAGGCAATCGCAACAGACCCTTCTTGAAGATGCCGGTACTTCCAACTTCAACCGTACTTTCTTATTGACAACAAACCCGATGGGAGGGATATGTAACCGGGTAAACTGGTAACGGATCTCTCCAGGGAGTAGGTCGGGTTAGCGTAGCGTAACCCGACGAAGCACATGCGATACCGGCGCGCATTCATTCCAGGCGGCTCGTTTTTCTTCACCGTGGTGACGGAGCAACGCCGACCGCTCTTGGCGTCTGCGGATGCGGTTGGGGTCTTGCGAGCGGCATTTCGCGCCGTGCGCGCTTCTCGCCCTTTCGATGTGGACGCAATCGTGGTGCTGCCTGATCACCTGCATTGCATCTGGACGCTGCCGCCTGGCGACGCCGACTTTGCGACGCGCTGGCGGCTTATCAAGACGTGGTTCACCAAGCACTGTGACCCGGCAATACGCACCGAGGCGAATCGCGTACGGACAGCGAAGCGGGAACAGGCGGTATGGCAGCATCGCTATTGGGAACACACACTCCGGGACGAAGTCGATGTCATCCGACACGTCGAGTATATTCATTTCAATCCGGTTAAACACGGGCTGGTGTCTTCGGCTTTCGAGTGGCCGCATTCCAGCTTTCGCCGGTATGTTAAGGCTGGGCTGTATCCCGCGGATTGGGGTCAGGGTGCGATGGATTTCGAGGGGGTAGGGCAGGAGTGAGGGCATCGGCTTGTCGGGTTACGCTACGCTAACCCGACCTACGATACTGCCAAGGCTCATTTTCGGCGAGCCACTAATGAGGGACGCCGAACGTTTTATGGCAGTGCAGCGATACAGGACGGAGTGACATATGGGCACGAGAACTCTTGGCCGCCTACAGAAGGTTGAGTTGAGGGAGGTGTGGACGTCTGAATCGAGCGACTTCACGCCATGGCTTGCGCAAGAGGAAAATCTGAAGCTACTTGGTGAAGCTATTGGCATCGAGCTGGAACTGGAATCGCAGGAAAAGGAGGTGGGGCCGTTCCGGGCGGACATCCTGTGCAAGGACACGACCACGGACAACTGGGTGTTGATCGAGAACCAGCTTGAGCGTACCGACCATTCGCATCTCGGCCAGTTGCTTACCTACGCCGCGGGGCTAAACGCAGTTACCATTGTTTGGATTGCAGAACGGTTCACAGAGGAACACCGCGCTACTCTGGACTGGCTGAATGAGCGGACCGACGAGAAAATCAATTTGTTTGGGCTGGAAATCGAATTGTGGCGAATCGGCGATTCGCCGATTGCTCCGAAGTTCAACATCATCAGCCAGCCGAACGACTGGTCGCGGACGGTGCAGCAAGCCGCCGCTGCGGGTGGCGAGGTCTCGGCGCACAAGCAACTGCAGTTAAAGTTCTGGACGGCGTTCAAACAGTACATGGAAATCGAAGGTAGTTTTATCCGGTGCCAGAAGCCGCTACCGCAGCACTGGACGAATCATGCGATAGGCCGTTCAGGCGTGCATCTTACATCAATCGTGTCACTCTGGAACTCCGAAACGGGCGTCAAGGGGCCGGAGATTCGCGCGGAACTCTACATGGACGGGCCAAGTGCGAAGCAGGAATTTGCCTCCTTAGAGAAGCAAAAGGAGGGTATCGAGAATGCGCTGGGGTTCGCGCTGACCTGGCACAATACGGAGAACAAGGCGATGTGCCGACTCTACACGCGGCAGAACGCGGACTTCCTGAATGAAGCACTGTGGCCTCAGCAGTTCGAATGGCTCAGGCGGCGACTGGAGATAATGCATAAGGTGTTTGGACCGATTGTGAAAAATATGAAACTGGAGGCCACGGAATAGACACCACCTTGGCCTCACTGGAATCCTTGGGCTGGGCGGTCAGGTATCCCCAGACCATATCGCCCAGCGGCGATACTCTCACCTTGGCTCTCTCCCAGCGTTAGAGGAAAAGCCATTCATAGATCATCCTCAATCGGTGCCGGCGCAATGCGTTGGCGTGGCTAAACCTCGACCTTCCGCCGGAAGCCCACGGAATGCCTCGCCAACGCACAATGGTGATTAATATTACTCAACATAATGAGTCGAGTAGGTCGGGTTAGCGCAGCGTAACCCGACGGATCACATGCGATACCGGCGCGCATGCATTCCAGGTACGGGCTGGTGTCCTCGGCGATGGAGTGGCCGTATTCCGGCCTTCGCCGGTATGTTGAGGCTGGGATCTATCCGGCGGATTGAGGTCAGGGGCCGATGAATTTCAAGGGGGTGGGGCATGAGTGATGAAATCGGATCGTCGGGTTACGCTGTGCTAACCCGACCTACGATATTGTCACAGGAATGGGCGGTTGCGTGAAATGAGCGGTCGGAGAGTTAGGTAACACCCGCTGACAGACTTGTCGGGTTACGCTGCGCTAACCCGACCTACGATACTCCGATATTGGCTACTTGGCGGCGCGGGCTCGAAGTTCCTTCAGCGCCGACTCCAAGCGTTTGACCTCGTCGCCGTAGCCGGCGAAGTTGCCCTGCCGAAGCAGGTCCTGTGCCCGCGTATAATGGTCGTAGGCGCGAGCGGCCAGCGCCTTGAGTGAGCTGTCCACCTGCGGGAGTGCGGCT
>NSJM01000045.1 GCA_002634395.1 Candidatus Methylomirabilis sp. | reverse complement strand
AATCTGGAATCGGCGGAGCTACTTGAGCATTTCCAGTGGAAGTCGATGGAGGAAAGCGAGGCGCACGCGAGAGCGGCGCGCGAAGAGATCGCAGAGGAAATAGCGGATGTCGCAATCTACCTGTTTGAGTTGGCTGATAATCTTGGGATCGATCTGCTCTCCAGTGTTGATGCGAAACTCGCCAAGAACGAAAGCAAATACCCTGTCGCGAAAGCCAAGGGCTCGGCAGCAAAATACAGTCAACTCTAAGCCATGAACATTCTGGAAAATAAAGACAGCGACTATTATTACGGGGAGCACTAACTAGATTGCACCCTTGCACAACATCTCCAGCAACCTCCCCCTTTACAAAAGGGACACTGAGGGGGTTTTCCTGATCGTTCAAAACCCCCCTACTCCTTTGCTCAAGGGGGAGATAAGCTATTTTATGCTCTGAGTAATAAAAATGAGAAACTATAAGAACGCCGAACGTAAAAATTAAATGCTATGCTTTTTGACGATAGGAAGCATTAGAGGGGTCTCAAGGCAAAGACAGTCATCACGCATTGTAGAACAAAGGCGCGCAGGAGCAGTCTGTCTGAATTGTGCTCAACAATGCCCTCGTGCCGGGTGACTCGACCAACAGATGAGCGGAGTTCTCAAAAGAGCGGCCCACGATCCACGGTCCTTCCCTACTCGCATCGGCATCCCCTGTGTTTCGATGCACAATATCCCTTGACACGCAAAAAACAGCCCTCCTATACTTCGAGTAATCGAAAGCAATGCCTTATCAAATCGATGATCAGTTGTCAGCTATCGGCAAGCTGAATAATGAGGGATGGTCGGGCGGCGGCTCCGCCGGCGCAACGCCGTCGTTGTACGCCGAAGACGGCCGGCGACATCCTCTCCGATTCTTGCGGCGGAAGGCGTCGGAAGGGCAGAGCGCAGCCCCCGTCCGCGTCATGTGATGTATACGGCGTATTTCGGCCTTACCGAGGCCCCGTTCTCCATGACGCCTGATCCGCGCTATCTCTACGTGAGTGAGCGCCACCGTGACGCCCTGGCACACCTTCTCTACGGGGTCGGAGAAGGCGGCGGATTCGTGCAGCTCACCGGCGAGATTGGAACCGGGAAGACGACACTCTGTCGGTGTCTGCTGGAGCAACTGCCGCCCCGCGTGGACGTGGCGCTTATCCTCAACCCGCGGCTCACGGATATCGAGCTGCTCGCCGCGGTGTGCGACGAGCTCCGCATCTCGTATCCCGCCGGCACGACCAGCGGGAAGCTCTTCGTCGACGCGCTCTACCGACACCTGCTCGATGCACACGCGCAGGGACGTCGAACGGTGCTCATCGTCGACGAGGCGCAGGACCTGGTCACGGATGTCCTGGAGCAGATCCGACTGCTGACGAATCTCGAGACCCCAACTCAGAAGCTCCTGCAGATCATCCTCATCGGCCAGCCGGAGCTGATCCGACTGCTCGACAAGGAAGAGCTCCGGCAATTGGCCCAGCGGGTCACCGCGCGCTATCACCTGCTGGCGTTCTCCGAGGACGACACGCGAGCCTATATCGTTCATCGACTCCGGATCGCCGGCCAGAAGGACAAGATCTTCACTGATGCGGCGATGCGCGCAGTGCACGGGGCGGCGCGCGGCATCCCGCGGCTGATCAACGCCATCTGCGACCGCGCGCTGCTCGGGGCATATACGCAAGACCAACGTCGTGTCGCGGCCGCCACGGTGCGCCGCGCGGCGAGCGAGGTGCTCGGCGAAACGCTCACGCCGCGGCTCGCGCGTCGATGGCAGTGGGTGGGCGCAGCGGTGCTCGTCGCAGTGCTCGTCACCGGCACCTGGGTGTTCTTCACTCGGGGGCAGGCGCAGTCGATCCGGCGTGCCGTGATCCCGAGTGCAATGAATCCGACCCCGACGTCTGCTATACTATCGGCGCTCCTCTCGGATCCCTCGCTACGCGCCGACAGGAAGTCGGCCTTCGCCAGCCTCTATGCGAGCTGGCGCCTTGACGTCGACGGCCCCATGGACAACCTCGACTGCGAGCGCGGTCGCTCCGAAGGACTTCAGTGTCTCTTCAAGACGGGTACGTGGGGCAAGCTCCGGCGATTCAACCTGCCGGCCATCATCGAGCTGTCGACGCCGGCGGGAGATCGTCGGTACGCCACGGTGGTGGCCATGGACGAGCAGAACGCGACTCTCGACTTCGGTGGGCGGCGGCACGTGTTCCCGCTGAGCGAGATTGACCTCTACTGGGATGGTCCGTTCATTCTCCTCTGGAAGGCGCCCGAGTTGAGCTCGGTTCCCATCAGGCCGGGCACGAGCGGCAAGGACGTGGAGTGGGTGCGAGAGCAGTTCGCCGAGTTCGACGGCGTCCCCGGAGGAGGACGGAATCGCCAGGTCTTCGACAACGACCTCCGTGCCCGTGTGATCGCCTTCCAGCGTAGTCGGTCGCTCATGGCCGACGGGATCGTCGGAAAGGAGACGCTGATCCATTTGAGTGCCGCCCAGCGCGATCCGAAGATGCCTCGCCTCCGGCGGGCAGGCTCGTAGGCCGCACATGTCCTATATCCTCGACGCATTGAAGAAGGCCGAGCGGGACCGACACCCGGCGGTCGTTCCCACGCCGGCAACCGTCCACCGGACGCCGGCGCCTCCTGCACGGCGCCGGCGCCTCTGGCCGTGGATCGCCGGTGCGGTGATCGTCGTGAACGTGGGCGTCTGGCTATGGCTACTGCGCCCGGCGCCCTCCGTCCACGACAAAGCGGCGGTGAGCGTGACTCGTGAGCCCGCGACATCCCCGGCACCGGCGGCGCCGGAGCACGCCGCGCGGGCGCGTCCCGTCGAGCCCGTCGCCACACCGGATGCGCTGGACAAGGCGGCGGTTGCCGTGGCACCGTCGCAAGCCCCACCCTCTGCAACGAGGAGCGCGCCCTCCGTGCCCATGTCGCGACTGGAGCAAAATCCTGACGCGGCCCCACGGGTTGCGACGAAGCCGGCGCACGTGACATCCGCCGGAGCGACTGCCCCGAGGTCCGCCTTGCCTCCAAAGCCTAAGATCGCGCCGGAGAAGTCTCCCTCTCCTGCAGTGGACTCGGCTCCCGTGAAGCCCCTGGAGCGAGACCCGGCAACACCGCCGGCGTCTCAAGAACTGCCGGTCCCTCAGGAGGTCTTCGCGAATCTGCACCTCCAGGTTCACGTCTATTCCGAGGTCCCCGCAGAGCGCCGGGTCTTCATCAACAACCAAAAGTACGTCGAAGGTCAGCGGATTGACGCCAACCTCGTGGTCGAGAGCATCACGTCCGACGGAGTCTTCGTGAGCTACCAGGGCAAGCGGGTGTTGCTCCGGACCGATCAGTCCGCCTCTCGCTGACGAGTGCGAAGAGGTGTCGTCTCGACCACGTTTTGGGAGACACGGCGTCGCGCTCTCTTTCCAACTTGCAGGTCAGGAGATAAATGAAGACGTTATTTCGTTGCCTTTTATTTGGGATAGGTATTTGTAATCTTGCGGCAGTAGCGATAGCCGCGGACGGGGTGGACGACAAGCGTCTATTGTCTGCGCATACCGACAACAGTAACTGGCTGACCTATGGACATGGCTACAGTAATCAACGTTACTCTGAGCTTGATGAAATTAATCGCGATAACGTGAAACGGCTGGTCCCCCGCTGGATCTACCAGACCGGGATACCGGGCACGTTTCAAACCAATCCGCTGATTGCCGACGGGATCATGTACCTCAGCACACCCTTTAACCACGTCGTTGCCCTGGACGCCGTGACTGGAAAGGTGAAATGGCGTTACGAGCACAAACTCACGACAGAGGAATTGTGTTGTGGGCCGACTAATCGTGGGGTGGCGATGGGTTACGGTAAGATTTACATGATTACCGTCGATGCCCGCCTGATCGCTCTCGACATGAACACCGGGGCCGTGCTATGGGATGTGCCGGTAGCGGATCCCAACACCGGCGCGCGGGAGTCGCTGGATTTTCTGGCGGAGGCCGATACCATGAAAACATGGAAAGTCATCGGCTGGACAGGTTTTTCCGGAAACATGGCACCGCTGGTATTTGATGGACAGGTGATCATTGGCGTCACTGGCGCCGGGTACGGCCTCACGCTGAGGGCAACTACGGAAGGTGATCCGCATGCGGTGGTGGGGATCGCCGGGGAAGACCAGGGTCTGCGGGCTTTTGTATCAGCATATGACGCCGGCAGCGGAAAGTTGCGCTGGCGCTGGTATTCCACACCCACGCAGGGTTGGGAAGGAAAATTCTCTGGCCGGACCGCCGCGGGTGACTCGCTGGAACGCGACCTGAAAGCGGAGAAAGCCGCACTGCCCAAATACGTAGATGCCTGGAAGAGAGGTGGTGGTTCGGTGTGGACCCATCCCGCTCTGGATCCGGCCGCGGGGTTGCTTTATGTCGGTACCGGCAATCCGGCGCCGCAAATGGATGACTCTACGCGTCCCGGCGACAATCTCTACACATCTTCGCTGGTCGCCCTGGATGCCCGGACCGGCCAGTTGAAATGGTACTTCCAGGAGGTTCCTCACGATGTGTGGAACTATGATGTGGCAAGCCCTCCGCTCCTCATCGATACCATGCATCACGGTCGTCTCACGCCTGCCGTGGCCCAGGCCGGCAAGACTGGTTGGCTGTATGTCCTCAACCGCCTGACCGGTAAATTGTTATCACGTTCAGAGCCGTTCGTGCCCCAGCATAATATGTTCCGGCGCCCGACACGGGATGGGGTCGTGATTTCCCCCGGTTTGGTTGGGGGTAACGACTGGTCTCCCGCCGCCTATAATCGGCAGACCGGTTGGATCTATGTCGCAGCGGTGCACATGCCGACTAAATACACCATACACGATGTACCACCTGAAAAGCGTAAGCCGGGATTAAGCGACATCTACGTTGCAGCAACCAGCGTCGAGGAATCCGGTACGGGCAGGTTAAGTGCCATCGATCCCGCTTCCGGAAAGGTTCAATGGCAGGTACAAACCGATAAACCCCTGGTAGGAGGGGTAGCGACGAGCGCGGGGGGATTGGTGTTTGTGGGAGAAAGCAATGGTCAATTTACCGCCCGTGACGCAAGCGATGGCAGTTTGTTGTGGCAGTTCAACACGGGGGCCGGTGTCAATGCGCCGCCGGTCATTTACAGGGCTGGTGGAAAGCAATTTGTAGTGGTCGCTGCCGGAGGGCACCAGAAGTTCCAGTTTCCCCTGGGGGACGCGGTCATCGCATTTGGCTTACCGGACGACTAGCGTCTTTTCTCAGTATCTTTCAAGATCAAGGGTCAAGTGCTCTCCTCCCTTGATTCATACGTTCCGACTTTTTTTACGATCGGGCATTAACCTGGGAGAGACCGAATACCAGGAGCAACACTACGATCCGCGAGGGGTGAACGTGCAGCCGAGAAAATAGGGACAATGGGGACAGCGATCATTTACGTGTGATAGAGAGCGAGTGTAGCAACCGGGAACATCGGGGACAGAATAGACCGGCAACGTGGGTAATATCGGTCGTCGAATAGAGCAGGTGTGAGGTTTGTCGAGGACGGAGTGGCCGCAATGCGGGATCGAGCTGTGCGGAGTAGTGGCCCGCGTTGTGGCGCATTTCGGAAAGGAAGAGGAGCTTCGGAGAATGGTAAAGGGTCTGGTCGAGCTTACTCGCAGTCAGTAGATCGGGGGAGTATGGCGTAACCCGCCGAATCACATGCGATTCCGGTAGAGGAGTTTCTGCTCAGACCGGTCGCGCTGGGTGACGCGGTGAACGCCTTTACCGAATTCGTCGTTGAAGACGCCGCCTATCGCTCAATATGCAGTGGGCGGCATACGGTCAGAGGGAGTAGGGGCACGTTGCGACGTGCCCCTACCTTCAGGCAAGACGGACGCGACGTTAGCCAAGAAAGGGGGAGGGTGTATGTCGGATAATGGAGTGCGGGTGGTGGCCCGCGTTGTGGCCCGTCCCGGGAAGGTAGAGGAACTGCGAGCCTTATTGCAGGGCCTGGTTGAGCCTACGCACAGGGAGCCGGGGTGTCTGACGTATGAACTGCTCCAGAACAAGACCGATTCGACCGATTTTACGTTTGTGGAAGAGTGGCGCAGTGAGGCGGATCTTGATGCGCACTTGCAGTCGCCACATTTAAGGCAAGCTCGTTCCAGGTTACCTGAGCTGGCCGCTGCCGATCCAGACATCCGCCGGTATGCGGTTGTCGGGTAACGTCCCGGCGCATCGGTTGCCTGTCGCACGCCATTTTTGTTAATATCCAACTCGATGATTAGGGTTAATTCTGTAATTCGAACACTGGAGGTAAGGCTTCCTGTTGAAGGGTGGAATGAATGACAGAATCTGAGATATCACGTGTGAAGAAGGCCGGATACGATCCGCACGGGATTGAAGAGCACTGGGCCAAGGTCTGGGACGCGGCCGGCTCGAGCCACGTCGATGAGACCTTGCCGAAGCCGCCGTATGCCATCGTGATCCCGCCGCCCAATATCACCGGCTTCCTGCATATCGGCCACGCCATGAATAACACGCTCCAGGATATCCTGATTCGATGGCGGCGGATGCAAGGGTATAACGCGCTCTGGTTGCCCGGCACCGACCATGCGGGGATCGCGACGCAGAATGTGGTGGAGCGACAGCTTGCTAATGAGGGACGCAGGCGCGAAGATCTTGGCCGCACCGGGTTCGTGGAGCGGGTCTGGCAGTGGAAGGCAGAATCAGGCGGAACGATTATCCGCCAGCTCAAACGGCTCGGGGCGTCCTGCGACTGGGAGCGGGAATGTTTCACTATGGACGAGGATCGCCAGGAGGCGGTCCGCGAGGTGTTCGTGCGGTTGTACGACGAGGGGCTAATCTACCGAGGTGAGCGGCTGATCAACTGGTGCCCCCGATGCCAAACGGCGCTGTCAGACATCGAGGTGGAGTATGAAGATACGATGGGGTCACTCTACCATATCAGATATCCCATGGCGGATGACCCTGGAGCGTCGCTCATCGTCGCCACCACAAGGCCCGAGACGATGTTGGGAGACACCGCTGTTGCCGTCCACCCGGATGACCCTCGATACAATCGATTGATCGGCCGTCAGGTGAAGCTTCCACTCACCGAGCGTACCATCCCGGTAGTGGGCGATCCGATTCTGGTGGATCGGGAGTTTGGCACCGGTGCGGTCAAGATTACCCCGGCGCACGACTTCAACGACTTCGAGGCAGGGGAGCGACACGGCCTACCGCGGATTGCCCTTTTCGACCGGGATGGAACAATCAGGATCGTGATGCAATCGGAAGCACAAATAGATCCTGCGCTGTTTGAGGAGATTGAGCGGCAACCGGTTGCGGTCGCGCGTGAGAAGGTGCTGGATCGGTTGCGCCGGGAAGGATTGTTGGAGAAGGTAGAGCCGCACCTGCATGCGCTGGGGAAGTGCTACCGCTGCAGGAGCGTGGTAGAGCCGTTCCTCTCGACGCAATGGTTTGTGAAGGTGAAGCCGTTGGCGGAACCGGCCATCCGGGCGGTGGAGGAGGGGCGGACCAGATTTGTCCCGGAACATTGGGAGAACACCTACTTTGCCTGGATGCGGAACATCAAGGACTGGTGCATCTCGCGTCAACTGTGGTGGGGGCACCAGATCCCGGTATGGTACTGTAAGGGATGTGACACGGACAATATCGTCGGAGCAGGTTTAGAGACGGGGGTTGGGCCGCGTCCCCCAGAGCTCTCGAGGGAGGTATTCGTTCTCAGTGAAGCGCAGCCGATCGTCTCGGCGGAACGACCTGCCGGCTGCCCTCGATGCGGCGCACAAGAGTTGGTTCAGGATCCCGACGTGCTCGATACCTGGTTTTCGTCGGCTCTCTGGCCTTTCTCAACGATGGGATGGCCGGAGCAGACCGAACTGCTCCGACGGTTCTATCCCACCTCGACCCTGGTGACCAGCTTCGACATCATTTTTTTCTGGGTCGCCCGGATGATGATGATGGGACTCAAGTTCATGGGGGATGTCCCGTTCAGGGAGGTCTATATTCATGCCCTGGTGCGCGATGCTGAAGGGCAGAAGATGTCAAAGTCGAAGGGGAATGTGATCGACCCCCTGGAGATCATCGACAAATATGGCGCGGATGCGTTCCGATTCACTCTGGCCGCGCTTGCCGCACAAGGTCGTGATATCCGGCTCTCGGAGGAGCGGATCGAGGGGTATCGTCATTTTTGCAATAAGCTGTGGAATGCCAATCAGTTTCTCGCCCGGCACCTACCGCTCCTGGAAGGTTCACTTCCGCCCGTAAGCTCCCTCTCCCTCGATCTGGCCGACCGGTGGCTGCTCCATCGTTTGCATGAACTGATCGGGTTAGTCACAAAAGCGTTGGAAGAGTACCGATTCAATGAGGCCGCGTCGGCGCTCTACCAGTTCGTCTGGCACGAGTACTGCGACTGGTACGTAGAGATCGTTAAGGCCCGCCTTTCCTCGGATGCAAGCCGGGAGCAACAGCAAGCCTGTGGTGGGCCTGGTCGAACCACCGGGGTCGCCCTGCTGTGCCTGGGACTGGATACTGCTTTACGCCTGCTGCACCCGTTTATGCCGTTTATTACCGAAGAGATTTGGCAGCATCTGCCTCACCAGGGGACCAGTCTGATGGTCGCCGAGTGGCCCAAGGCGGATCCTGGCTGGCAGGATGCGAATGCCGACGTGTCGATGGGCCTCTTGATGGATCTGGCGCGGGCGACCCGCGATCTGCGTTCAGACCTGGAGATCCCCCCTTCAAAGTCGATCCGGATTGTGCTGCGGACCTCTTCTGACACTGACGACCGGGCGATAGCCGCGGTCATGCCGTACTTGGCTGCGCTCACGCGCGCCGAGCACGTCGCTTTCGGTCAGCACCTGGATCGACCTTCACCGGCCGCTGTGGCCCTGGTGGGTGGTATTGAGGTGCATCTGCCGGTGGACGACCTATCGGTCTTTGCGGCCAGGCAGCAGAAGCTGCGACGTGAGCTGGACAAGGTAGAGCAGGAGCAGGCGAGGGTAGAAAAGAAACTCTGTAACGCCGACTTTATGTCGAAGGCGCCGGAAGAGATCGTGACGAAGCAACGGGAAGAGCATACCCGGCTGGTCGATACCAGGACTAAACTGCTTCAGCATCTGGAACGGATCGAGCATCTTCTACAGTAGGAGACGAGGCTTGAAGTGGTTCTAAGAAATTCTGAAGAGGTTTTGATGCCATTGAGGGAGGAGACGATCCGAGCGGGCCTGACCACGCGGCGGATCGGCAGCGCTATCCATCTGCTCCACGAGGTCGATTCGACGAATGACGAAGCGGCGGCGCTGGCCCGCGGTGGTGAGGCGGATGGGGCGATCGTTATTGCAGAGGCGCAGCGGCGTGGACGCGGTCGATTGGGACGACAGTGGCAGTCGCCTAAGGGGTTGGGTCTCTATCTTTCTGTCATCCTGAGGCCGGCGATCCCACCGCACGACGCCCCCGTGCTCACCCTCATGAGTGCGGTAGCAGGGGCCGACGCTATTGAGCGGACGACGGGTCTTATTGCAGCGTTCAAGTGGCCGAATGATCTGATCGTGCACGGGCGAAAGGTGGGGGGCATGCTTGGCGAGATGGCCGTAGAGGGCTCCCGCCTCCTGTATGTCATCCTGGGGATCGGCATCAACGTCAATCAGGCCGAGGCGGACTTCGATGAGGAACTGCGTCAGACCGCCGGTTCGCTCCGCGTTGAGGCGGGCCATCTCGTGGATCGAACAGCGATAGTACGGTCATTCTGTGAGAGCCTCGACGGGTGGTACGAGCGGTTCTTGTGCGATGGGCCGCCGCCCATCCTTGAGTATGTTCGGCGCCATTGTCTGACTCTGGGTCGACAGGTCACGGCCCGATCCGGCGATCAGGAGGTGTCCGGTCTCGCGATCGAGTTGGATGACGAGGGGCGACTGGTGATCCGGGACGCGAGCGGGGAGTTGCATCACCTGCTCGCCGGTGATGTGACGCTGACGGGGTAGAGGCGAATGTTGCTCGCGTTGGATGTGGGAAATACCAATACGGTGGTCGGGGTGTTCGAGGGCAAGGAGCTCCGAGTACATTGGCGCCTCAGTACTCGGCGTGATGGGACCGGGGACGAGTATGGGATACTGATCAGAAATCTGTTACTCCTTGCCGGGCTGAAGTTGGACCAGATCTCAGCGCTCATTATCGCCTCGGTGGTTCCGCCGCTTCAGTCATCTCTGGAAGAGATGGCCCATCGTTATTTCCGGATCGTTCCGCTGGTTGTCGGTTCGGGGATCAGGACCGGCATACCGATCCTATGCGACAGCCCGCAGGAGGTGGGCGCCGATCGGATCGTCAATGCAGTGGCTGCATTCGAGATCTACGGCGGCCCGGCGATTGTGGTGGATTTCGGCACTGCTACCACCTTTGACGCAGTCTCGGCCAATGGAGAGTATCTGGGGGGCGTCATTGCCCCCGGCATCGGGATCGCCGCCGAGGCCCTTTTTGAGCGGACGGCCAAGTTGCCACGCATTGATATCGCCAAGCCGAACACTGTGGTGGGAAAAACGACGGTGGCTAGTATGCAATCCGGCCTATTCTTCGGTTATCTGGGGTTGGTTGAAGGGATCGTGACGCGGATGCGTGAAGAGATGGGGGGCGATCCCATTGTGATCGGTACAGGAGGTCTTGCCCACCTGATCCTCGCCGAGTCACCAAGCGTCAAGCATGTAGACCCACTGCTCACGCTGACCGGCCTGCGAATCCTCTATGAACGCAATGTGTAACGGCGTTCCCCTGGGAGCGCCCTCACGAACCCTGAACCCTACACCCTATACTTTGTTTTTATGCCTCGCGCTTCACTCCACAGTGAGGGCACGCGGTCCAGTCCTCCTGGAGCGGTTGGCGACACTGGCTGCAGAGGATCTCGTCAGGGGGCTCAGGCGTCGTCTCTTGTGGGGGTTTTTCGACCGTCTTCTTAAATTCACGAATTGCCGTCCCGAGAGAGCTGCCGATCTGAGGCAGTTTTGCAGCGCCAAAGATAAGAAGCGCGATCAAAAAGATCACCAACAGTTCCGGCATTCCGAGTCCGAACATCAATCTCTCCAATCACCACATATTGGAACTTAAATCCGCCGGGGGTTCATTCCCCGCGGCGTGCCGCGAGGAAGCTCTTTCCCAAATTTATAATAGCGTATTCAGGCATGGAATTCTATGGAAATGGCGCTGCCGTTGCCTGCTTGGCGATTTTTTCCTTGACATATTTTGCTCTCGTCATTATTGTTTAACGAATTTTAGATTGCAATCGTGAGAGGAGAAAGCTGACACATGACGAAGACGATGCATGCGCGTATCGACGACATCGATAGGCGGTGGCACCTCATTGATGCCTCGGGACAGGTCCTCGGGAGACTGGCTACTGAAGTGGCTGTGCTCCTGCGAGGAAAGCATAAGCCGATCTTTAGTCCGCACCTGGACACCGGGGATTTCGTAGTGATCGTCAATGCTGAGCAAGTAGTATTTACGGGAAAGAAGCTGAAGGATAAGCTTTACCACCGTCATTCTGGCTATCCGGGTGGGCTAAAGACGACCACGGCCGAACAGATGCTGAAGGCCCACCCCACAAGAATCTTGGAGGCTGCTGTCCGCGGAATGTTACCCAAAACGAAGTTGGGCGCTGCGCTGTTCCGGAAACTTAAGGTGTATGCCGGCCCCACTCACCCGCATGCGTCACAGCAGCCGATACCATTTGTCAAAAAGCCTGCCCTACGCCCAGTCGAAGGGACGGTAAAGGAGGGATAGATTCCAGCCATGCCAGCGGAAAGTGCGTTATATGGGACGGGCCGACGAAAGTCATCTGTAGCCAGGGTGTGGCTTTCGCCTGGTGAAGGGAGGGTGGTAGTCAACCGGCGGCCTCTGCAGGAGTACTTCAGTCGTCCGACCAATCAGACCTTGGCCGTTCAGCCGTTGAAGACGATAGGAATAGAAGGGAAGTTTGACGTACGTGCCAACGTTGCCGGCGGTGGGTTAACCGGGCAGGCCGGTGCTGTTCGGCTTGGCATTGCCCGCGCCCTCTTAGTTGTGGATGCCTCTTTACGGCCGACGCTTCGGAAGGCCGGGCTCCTGACACGAGATCCTCGAGTGAAGGAGCGGAAGAAATATGGTCAGAAGGGAGCCCGCGCACGGTTCCAATTCTCAAAGCGCTAATTGGTGCTTCGTATTTCGAAAGGGAGGGTCCATCGTGACCCTCCCTTTTTGTTTTTAGGAGCGGCGAGCTCTCTGCAAGCAGACTTTGCTGACGGTTGATAGCTGACCGCTATGGTGATGAAACAGCACATGGGCGATATGGGGCGTAAGATCAGGGTAGCGGTGGTCGGAGCCAGCGGCTATACCGGCGTGGAGCTCCTCCGTCTCCTCATCAACCATCCGGTTGTGGAGATTACCGCGCTTACCTCGGAGAGTTATGCGGATTCGTCGATCGAAGAGGTGTTCCCCAGCCTCTTTGGTATACTCAAGCTGACGTGTAAAAAGTTCGATCCACGTGAGGTGGCGAAGTACGCTGACGTAATTTTCCTGGCTCTCCCTCACAAGACCGCGATGACCGCAGCAGTCGAGTTGCTACCCTTAGGCGGAAAGGTTATCGATTTGAGCGCTGACTTTCGCCTACGCGATCCTGCTGTCTATCGCCAGTGGTATGGCGTGGATCACGCGGCGCCGGAGTTGCTGAACGAAGCGGTCTATGCCCTTCCCGAGTTGTATCGCCAGCAACTGACTGCCGCGCGACTGGCGGCGGCGCCAGGCTGCTACCCCACCGCCACCCTGCTCGGGCTGCTCCCTTTGCTTAAACGGGAAGTCATCGACCCGAACTCTGTGGTCATTGATGCGATCTCCGGCGCTTCGGGCGCGGGACGGAAGCCGGACCTTCCACTGCACTTCGCTGAGCTTCAGGACAATTGCAAAGCATACAACATTGCGCGCCACCGGCATACGCCGGAGATCGAACAGGAGTTGAGCCGCGCCATCGGTCGGGAGGTGTTGGTCACGTTTACGCCGCACCTGGTGGGAGCAGTTCGAGGGATTCTGGCTACTATCACCGCCACGCTCGTAACCTCCAAAAATACGGAGGAGATCCGTACGCTCTACCAGGAGTGGTACCACAACGAGCCATTCGTAAGGATCCTCCCTGATGGCCGGTTGCCTGAGACCAAGCAGGTGCGCGGTTCCAACTTCTGCGACATCGGCCTCGCCGTCGATGCCAGGACACGGCGCGTCATCGTCGTGGTGGCCATCGACAATCTCGTCAAGGGCGCCTCGGGACAGGCGATCCAGGCCATGAACGTCATGATGGGTCTCGACGAACGGGCGGGGTTGCGACTCCCCCCGCTCTATCCCTAACGCTGAATTTGTGAGAACAACACCCCATGCGGTACGGGTCGTGCCACGGCATACGACAACCCTCCGAATCCCCCTTTACGAAAGGGGGAGGCAAGGAAACGTATAAGTAAGTCCCCCCCTTTTCGAAAGGGGGGTCAGGGGGGTTTGTTAGAGGCTGACGGCTGATTGCTGAACACTGTGCTTCGGTGAAACAGTCAACGATACGGGACATTGCAGGTGGGATCACGGCGATCAAGGGTGTCAGGGCCGCCGGAGTCTATTGCGGCATCAAACGGGCCAAGCCCGTCCTGAGCCCAGCCGAAGGGCTCGACCTCGCCCTCATTGTGTCGGATCGACCCGCCACCGTGGCTGGGGTTACGACGAATAATCGGACCAAGGCTGCACCGGTGCTCCTATGTGAGCGGCAATTAAAGGGCGGCAGATTCTCCGCGCTTGTGGCGAATAGCGGAAATGCCAATGCCTGTACCGGGCCTCAAGGCGCGCGGGACGCCGTACAGATGCGTGATCGACTTGCCAGGCTCATTGACCGTCCGGCAGGCGAAGTCTTTGTTGCCTCCACTGGGGTGATCGGTAAGCGACTTCCACTCCCTAAGGTTCTCTCCGGAATCCGCGAGGGCTACGGGTGCCTCTCGGTCACGGGCGGCCAGGAGGCGGCCAGGGCTATCATGACTACCGATACCTCTCCAAAGGAAGCGGCGGTCAGCTTTGAACTGGACGGGAAATCCGTCGTGATCGGTGGGATAGCGAAGGGATCCGGAATGATCGCGCCCAATCTGGCCACAATGCTCTGTTTTGTCGGTACTGACGCCGGGATTTCCTCCCCTCTTCTGCGCCGGGTTCTGCGCCGGACAGTCGGAGATACCTTCAACACCATGACCGTAGATGGCTGCATGAGTACGAACGACACCGTCTTGCTGTTTGCAAATGGGATGAGCGATACGCCGTCTCTGAAAGCCGGTACTCCGCAGTTGGCTCTATTTGAAGAAGCGCTCTTTCAGATTCTCTCTCGTCTGGCCCGAATGATTATGAAGGATGGAGAAGGGGCGACTAAACTCGTTCGGGTAGAGGTAAAAGGATCTCGGACGACGCGCGACGCCAAGGTTGCGGCGAGGGCGGTCGCCGACTCCGCCCTTGTCAAGACGGCCTTTTTCGGGGAGGATTGCAATTGGGGACGGATCATGGCCGCTATTGGCGCCTCGGGGATTCGATTCGACCCAAGCCGCGTGGAGATCGCGCTGGACACGATCCCGGTGGTCCGACAAGGAGTCGGCCTGGGAGCGGCGGCAGAGCGACAGGCGGCCGTACGAATGCGCCGTTCCGAGTTTGATCTGACCATTCATTTGCACGAAGGTACGGCAGAGGCGGTCGTCCTGACCACCGATCTGAGCGAAGCGTATGTGAGGATCAATGCTGGGTATCGGAGCTAGTCCCGTTCCAACGTTATCGGCCTAACGAGACAATGTTGCTCAATCATCTGAATTGCGCGTTGCATAGCTTTGTCATTTGTCCGAACAAGTTGGAACGGGATTTTCTCTTGTTCCGATCTGTGCGGGCGTGGTATAAATAAGGGCTGTTAACGGATAAAGAGCTGGTACCAACTTCGCACGTCCTCTGATTCCTGGAAGGGTGCCCCCACCGGTTGTGTAGGGGCCTTGCAGGGAGATGACGAGGGCGGAGGATACAACCCAACGGGCTGCTTGAGCAGCTCAGTCGAACGGAGGAGCGGCGTGGCGACGGTCACCATTAAGGAACTGTTGGAAGCGGGAGTCCACTTCGGGCATCAGACCAAGCGCTGGAATCCGAAGATGAAGAAGTTTCTCTTTGGAGAGCAGAACGGTATCTACATCATCGATCTGCAAAAAACTCTAAAGAAATTTCACGAGGCTGTTGAGTTTGTGAGGGATGTGGCCATCGAAGGTCTGCCGGTCGTGTTTGTCGGAACAAAAAAGCAGGCCGTTGATGTGATCGCGCAGGAGGCCAGTCGCTGTGAGCAATTCTTTGTCAACCATCGCTGGTTGGGCGGAACCCTTACGAACTTTCAAACGATCAGGAAGAGTGTAAGTCGGCTGCGCCACATCGAAGAGATGGAGGCCAAGGGTGAGTGTGAGCGCCTGACGAAGAAAGAAATTGCCAGGCTGCAGCGAGAGCGACAGAAGCTTGAATATACCTTGGGCGGAATCAAGGGAATGGAGCGACTGCCTGGTGCGATCTTTGTGATCGACACCAAGAAGGAGCGGATCGCTGTGTGCGAAGCCAGGCGCCTCGGGATTCCGGTCGTTGCCGTCGTGGATACGAACTGTGATCCCGACGAGGTGGACTATCCGATCCCTGGGAATGACGACGCGATTCGGGCCATTCGACTGATGGCGGTCCGTATGGCCGACGCCATTGAGGAGGGGAGGGCCGTTCGGCTGAAGGCGACCGAGGAAGCGGCTGTTGTGGAAGCCCAGCCGGTCCTTTCATCAGAAGAAACGAGCCAGGCTGAAATACCACAAGAGATTCTTCAACAGCTCTAAGATCGGGCGAAGCGATTTGCTTTAGGCGGAAGAGGCTGAAGGTTGATAGGTAGTTCTCCTTCAGTCTTCAGTCTAAGCGCCTAACTGCTGAGCGCTATTTTCTAAGGAAAGAGGGTGCGGATGTCAGCGACAATTCCGGCGACGTTGGTAAGAGAGTTGCGTGAAAGAACCGGTGTAGGGCTTATGGAGTGTAAGACCGCATTGGCCGAGGCGGATGGAGATCTGGAGAGAGCCACCACCATTCTTCGTGAAAAAGGGTTGGCCTCGGCCTCGAAGAAGATGGGACGAACGGCCTCTGATGGCCTGGTTGTTTCATACATTCACGGTGGCGGGAAGATCGGCGTACTGTTGGAACTGAATTGCGAAACCGACTTTGTTGCCAGGACCGACGAATTCATGTCGCTCGCTAGGGACATAGCGATGCAGGTAGCGGCGGCCAATCCATCGTATATCCGTCGGGAGGAGGTTCCGGCCGAGGTCCTTGAGAAAGAGCGAGGGATCCTCATCGCACAGGTGGAGTCCTCAGGTAAACCCGCGAAGATCATCGAACAGATCGTCCAAGGGCGGCTGGAAAAATTCTTTAGTGATGTCTGCCTTCAGGAGCAGCCATTTATTAAGGCTCCAGAAGTCAAGGTGGGGGATCGGATCAAAGAAGTCATCGCAAAGGTCGGAGAGAACGTTGTGATCCGGCGCTTCTGCAGGTATCAATTGGGCGAGAGGGTGGAGTGTCAAGCGTAACCGGATCGCACCCGGCTTCTGAGGACTCCCGCGAAGGTGACACGATGGGGGCGACCAAGTACAAGCGGATCATGCTCAAGATCAGCGGTGAGGCCCTCGCCGGCGATGAAAGGTTCGGAATTAATCCCCGAGTGCTGAGCTTCATGGCCGATGAAATTGGAGACGTCCACGAGCTTGGGGTGCAGGTTGCAGTCGTCGTGGGCGGAGGGAACATTTTTCGAGGGGTTGCTGCCAGCGCGGAGGGAATGGATCGTTCTTCCGGTGACTACATCGGGATGTTGGCAACGGTCATCAACGGCCTCGCCCTACAGGACGTACTGGAGCGGAAGGGAATCGCCACCCGGGTACAAACTGCCATTGAGATGCGGCAGTTGGCGGAGCCTTTTATTCGCCGCCGGGCCGTTCGACATCTCGAAAAGGGGCGAATCGTGATCTTCGTCGGAGGGACCGGTAATCCGTATTTCAGCACCGATACCGCGGCGGCGCTGCGAGCGATGGAGGTGGGGGCCGAGGTGGTCTTCAAGGCCACGAGAGTGGACGGTGTCTACACGGCGGATCCCCTGCTCGACCCCAGCGCCAAGAAGTTCGATGAACTGTCTTATATCGAGGTGCTGAACCGCCAATTAAAGGTCATGGACTCGACAGCGATTTCGTTGTGCATGGATAATCTCTTTCCGATTGTTGTCTTTAACTTTCACCAGCCGGGTATCCTCCGCCAATTAGTATTTGGTGAAAAGGTGGGGACGATCGTTCGCGGGAGTGAGAAGTGCTGAAGGAGATCCAGGCCAAAGCCGAAAAGGATATGCGGAAGGCGATTGAGGCCACGCTGAAAGGCTTCAACGGTGTCCGAACCGGGCGGGCTTCGCTCACGCTGCTCGATGGTCTCATGATCGAGGCCTACGGTTCTGCTGTGCCTCTGAATCAGGTTGCGACCCTGGCGATACCTGAGTTGAGATTGATTACCGTGCAACCATGGGATCCGTCGTTGTTAACGGCTATCGAGCGGGCGTTTCTCAAGTCGGACCTTGGGGTTTCCCCGAGCAATGATGGCAAGGTCATCAGAATTGCGATTCCACCGCTCACCGAGGAACGGCGTAAAGAGCTGGTTAAGGTGGTCCGAAAAATCGCCGAGGAAGGTCGGGTAGCGATCCGTAACGTGCGTCGTGAAGCCAACGAATCGCTAAAACGACAGGAGCGGGAAAAAGAGGCCTCAGAGGACGAGGTCAAGCACGGCACCGATATGATTCAGGAGCTGACAAATCGGTTGATTCATGAGGTTGACGGGTTAGTGGTGAAGAAGGAAAAGGAGATTATGGAGTTTTAGGGGCTGTCAGCGGTCAGCTATTAGTTGATGGCTGAAAGCTGATCGCTGCGTTATATGCATTTAAAAAGAATCCTCAGCGCTGCTGTTCTTCTCCCGGCCTTTCTCCTGCTGGTTCAATTCGGAACCGCCCTTCATTTCTTTCTGCTTGTTACCCTCGCAATTCTGATCGGGCTCTACGAGTTCTACGGGATGGCAAAGGTCGGGGGTTGGCACCCGTTGACCCCGTTAGGAATTGGGTGCGGTCTTGCGCTGAGTTGTATGGAGTTTTTCGGGGCGCCGGCGCCTTGGCTGATATCGTTTCTGACGGGCGTGATTATCCTCATGTTTGTCAGCCTTTTGGTGGAGGGGACGGACCCGAAGGAGACCGCCTCACGGGGAGCAATTACCCTGCTTGGCCTCATCTATGTCGTGGGACTGCTGAGCGTTCCTGCGCTCCTGCGGGCCATGACATTGGGACGTACCTATATCTTTTACCTGGTCTTCGTGACCTGGGCAGGAGATACCGGGGCGTTTTATATAGGTTCGACAATGGGAAAGAGACTGCTTTGCCCCTCCGTAAGTCCCCGCAAGACCGTCGAAGGGAGTGTGGGTGGACTTGTGTGTTCAGTGTTGGCCTCCGGACTGGCCAAGCTCTGGTTCTGGGAGGAGCTCGGAACTGTTGAGACCCTCGCGATGGGATGTGGGTTGGGCGTGATGGGCCAGGCCGGAGATCTGTGTGAATCGATGCTGAAACGAAGTTTTGGGGTGAAGGATACCGGTGCGCTGATCCCGGGTCATGGCGGCGTGCTGGATCGAGTGGATAGCCTTCTCTTTGCCGGTCCGGTCCTCTATGCGGCGGCGCTGGCAGGGTGGGTATGATATCGGTCTTGCTGGCTGCGCTCTCGGCAGGACTCCTTATCCTCGCGTTTCCGAAGCCCGACCTGGGATGGCTGGCATTTGTGGCTCTGGTCCCATTGCTGTTAGCCATTCACGGCCGGCCGCCGGTTCGAGCTTTCCGTCTGGGCGCTCTCACGGGACTGTTGTTTTACCTCGTTAGCGTCTCCTGGGTGACGCATTCGATGATGGTATACGGCGGCGTCTCATTCGCTCTCAGTGCGTTGGCGCTGATCGTCCTGGCAGCTTACCTATCGCTCTACATTGGATTGTTCGCTATGGGCACCTCTTGGATGGCGGGTGCGCCGTGGCCTCTCAACATTCTTGGCCCATCGGCCTTGTGGGTCGGATTGGAGTACCTGCGGACCTATGCGCTGACGGGATTTCCCTGGATCCTCCTGGGATACACGCAATACCGGCACGGCGCGCTTCTGCCGATTGCCTCCGTCACGGGGGTGTACGGCCTATCGTTCGTTGTGGCCCTCGTCAATATCGCTCTGGTCCAGTTGGTTGGGGCCGCGCCTGCCCGTCTTCGAACGATCGGCTTGGCCGGTGCGGTTACCTTGGCTATGGTCTGGTCCCCCAGGCTCCTTTCGCCGCTTGCCGTACCTGCTGATTCGGGACCGCCGCTTGGAGTCGCCCTCGTGCAAGGTAACATCGATCAGGGGCTGAAGTGGGATCCGACGATGCAGGCCACCACCATGGAGCAGTATGGCAGCCTCAGCCTGGAGGCGGCTAAGCATGCCCCGACCCTCATTGTGTGGCCTGAAACCGCTGTCCCTTTCTTTCTTCGATATGAACCGGCGTTGTTGGGCCGCGTTCTGGGCATCGCCGCTGAGACAGGCAGTTACCTCCTGGTGGGCAGCCCGGATGCCGAGCCGCCCGCGGCTGCCGATGGTAGTATCCGGTATCGCAATAGCGCGTTCCTGATCTCTCCCAAGCGGGAACTCCTTGGCAGGTACGACAAGATTCACATGGTTCCCTTTGGGGAGTATGTCCCCCTCAAGTCGGTCCTTTTTTTTATCAACAAACTGGCGTACGGGATCGGTGATTTCGAAGGGGGCCGGACCTATACCGTGTTTGACACCCCGGGCGGCCGTTTCGCAGTTACCATTTGCTACGAGGCGATCTTTCCGGATCAGGTTCGACGCTACGTGAAAGAAGGGGCGGAGTTCCTGGTGAATATTACGAACGATGCCTGGTTCGGCCGGTCGGCTGCCCCGACCCAGCATTTGGCTATGGCCGTTCTTCGGGCTGTTGAAAATCGCCGATACCTGGTCCGAGCGGCCAATACAGGCATTTCCGCCATCGTAGATTCGAGCGGCCGGATCCTTCATGCCTCCGATCTCTTTGTACCGACCGTCATTACAGACCAGATCCGCGTGGAGCGCGCGCAAACGTTTTATACCCGTTACGGTGACCTCTTTGCGTGGACCTGTGTCATCTTTACTGTCGTAGTGTTCATGACAACGTGGGCCCGGAATGCCGTAAGAATCACTTCGGGGTCTGCTGTCGCTTCACAAAGGAGGATGCAATGATCGCAGAGTATGCGCGCACACTCGATGGTTTGAAGGATAAGCTGCACACCCTCCGGGACTACCTTTGACGTAGCGGGGAAACAGGCGCGTCTGGTCGCGATTGAAGAGCTGCTCCATTCACAGGAATTCTGGGCCGATACCTCCCGTGCTCGGGAGATCATGAAGGAGCAACGCCCACTCAAAGAGATTGTTGACCAGGTAGATTACCTCGATCGCGAGCTCGAAGAGGTGACGATCTTACTCGGTCTACTGCGGGAGGAAGAGGACCCACAGACCTTGAAGGATCTGGGAGGCTCGCTTCAGCGCCTGGAGGGTCAGGTTGCTGCGCTCGAGTTGACGGCTGTCATGACGGGAGAGTACGACCCGGGTAACGCGATCCTCACCATCAATCCGGGCGCCGGCGGCACCGAGTCGCAGGATTGGGCACAGATGCTGCTGCGGATGTACCTGCGTTGGGCGGAAGCCGGCGGCTATAAGACCGAGATCATCGACCTGCTCCCTGCGGAGGAGGCCGGGATCAAGAGCGCCACGGTGACGGTGACGGGCAAGTATGCCTATGGCCGCCTGAAAGCAGAGATTGGGGTCCACCGTCTGGTTCGCATCTCTCCATTTGATGCCAATCACCGCCGTCACACCTCCTTTGCGTCGGTTTTCATCTACCCTGAGATCGATGAGACCATCGATGTGGCAATTGACGAGAAGGACCTGCGTATTGACACCTACCGCTCCAGCGGGGCAGGCGGACAGCATGTGAATGTTACCGACTCCGCGGTGCGGATCACGCACCTGCCGACGGGCATTGTCGTGTCCTGTCAGAATGAGCGCTCGCAGCATAAAAATAAGGCCATGGCCATGAAGGTCCTGCGCGCCAGACTGTACGACTATTATCGTCGGGAGCAGGAGAAGGAAATGGCTAAGCTTGAAGGCGAAAAGAAGGACATTGCGTGGGGCAGCCAGATTCGTTCGTACGTGCTCGCGCCCTACCAGCTCGTGAAGGACCACCGGACCAGTCTGGAGACCGGTAATGTGGAGAAGGTCCTGGATGGGGAGATCGAGCCATTCATCGATGCCTTTCTGCTGAAAGGGCGACATGTGTCCGGTGCGGC
>NSJM01000143.1 GCA_002634395.1 Candidatus Methylomirabilis sp. | reverse complement strand
CTGTTCGATCGTCTTACTTCTATTGATCCCTTGTCTCGCAATAGCCCAGGAAGCGGGATGGATTGTGAGCGTCGTGGGAAGGGTTGAGGTCTTTCGGCTCCAGCAGTGGCAGCCGGTAGGACTCCGTCATGGACTCATTCCCGGGGATGTGGTGAGGACTGGTCCTGGGAGTCGAGTGGCCATCCTTCTCTCGGACGAGTCACAGATCAAGATCAACGCCAACAGTACTCTGGAGATTACGGAGGTGATGTCGCCTCCGGGGAAGGCTACCCGTGCTGCTGCTGGTCCTGTCCAGACGATCCTCAACCTGTTGAAAGGGGAGATTTGGAGTCGAAGCCGCGGCAGGCCCCTCCAGATTCGGACACCGGCAGCGACGGCAACGATTCGGGGAACAGAGTTCGATCTCTCTATTGGCCCTGCCAACGAATCCCGTCTTGCCGTGCTGGAGGGGGCAGTTGAATTTCGAAATCCTCAAGGGGGTGTCGTGGTGAAGGCGGGAGAGCAGGCAACAGCCAGGGTAGGCGAAGCCCCAAGCAAGACCCTCCTTCTCAACCCCCTCGATGCGGTCCAGTGGTCCCTGTACTACCCTGGAATAGTCAGCTTTCGAGACTATCCTCTGACCGGCATAGCCCCGAATCTTCTCCCCGAAAGGCTCGCCGATGTCGAGCAAAAAGTGGCCTCGGCACCAGCGGACCCAGAGGCGAGGCTTAGGCTGGGCGAGATCTTCTTCGATCTCGGAAGGCAGGTTGAGGCGCGGAGGGAATTTGAGAAGGCCCTGACCCTTGATCCGAGGAGCCCAAGAGCCCTCGCCGGTCTCGGGTGGGTCAATCTGGTGGAGGGGAGGCTCCAGGAGGCCTTGAGTGCGTTCCAGCAGGTGACACCTTCTCCTCTTTCGGCCCTCGTAGGACAGGCCAATGCCCTGTATCGGCTCGATCGCTTCGATGAGATGGAGGATGTGGTTGCCGAGGCCAAGAGCCGTTTCCCGTCCTCCCCTCAACCCCCGACCCAGGCCGCTCTTCTCTATCTCATTCAGGGCCGGGTGGCCGAGGCGCGCCAGGAACTGGAGCGTGCCCTGACCCTCGATCCTGGCTACGCGCCGGCTCATGGCCTTCGCTCCAACATCGCTCTGGTTCGGAATGAGAGGGGGCTCGCAGATCAGGCAGCGCAGCAGGCGATCGCCGCCAATCCATTATCCGCCTCGGCCTACCTCGACCAAAGCCTGGTGAAGCAGGCTGAGTTCAGTCTGGACGAGGCGCTTGCGGCGGCCAGGAAGGCACTGGAGCTGGATCCGGAAAATCCCATGGCGATGATCCAGGTGGGCCGCTTGCTCTTCGGCCTCGGAAGGCTCTCCGAGGCATTAGATATGACCGAGGAGGCGCGCCGAAGGGCGCCCCATGATCCCCTGATCACCAGCACATGGGGCTTCCTCTTGTTGACCCAGGTGAAGGTCCAAGAGGCGATCGCAGCCTTTGACCAGGCGATCGAGCAGGATTCCACACGTGGAGAGCCGCATCTGGGCCGGGGTCTGGCGCTCTTCAGGCAGAATAAGACAGAGGAGGCGGTGCGGGAGATGTGGATGGCCACCCTCCTGGAGCCTAAAGTCTCCCTCTTTTGGAGCTATCTGGGGAAAGCGCTCTATGAGGTGAAACGCTATCCGTCGGAGATCGATCCCCTTGACATCGCTAAGAGGCTAGACCCGAAAGATCCTACGCCTTGGTTCTATGATGCCATTAGAAAACAGAGTGTGAATCGCCCAGTTGAGGCGCTGGAGGATCTGCAGCGATCCATCGAGCTGAACGACAATCGGGCGGTCTACCGGTCACGCCTGCTGCTGGATGAAGATCTAGCCGCAAGAGGCGCGACGCTCGCCCGTGTTTATGACGAAGTGGGGTTCAGACAACGCGCCTTGATCGAAGGCTGGCAATCGCTGAATGTTGATCCGACCGACTATTCGGCGCATCGGTTCCTGTCCGACTCCTATGCCGCCTTGCCTCGCCACGAGATTGCCAGGGTGAGCGAGCTACTTCAGTCCCAACTCCTTCAGCCAATCAGCATCAGCCCGGTGCAGCCGCAATTGGCGGAGAGCGAGCTGTTTATCCTCGGCGGTTCCGGTCCGGCGGACCCATCTATGAACGAGTTCAATCCACTCTTTGTCCGAGATCGCTTTGCGCTCCTGGTTTCGGGGACGGCGGGGGAACAGGATACGCTAGGGAATGAGCTTGTACAGTCAGGTATCTGGGGACCTGTCTCCTACAGCTTGGGTCAATATCACAATGAAACGGATGGATTTCGGAAAAACAACGACCTGAATCGGGATGTCTATAACGCCTTTGTCCAGGCGAGTTTCACACCCAACACCAGCGCACAGATCGAATACCGGTTTACCGATACTGTTGCTGGTGATCGAGACCTACGTTTCCTCGGCGACCTGCTGCCTGATCTTCGACAGGAGCGAGAAACACAGTCGGTGCGGCTGGGTCTTCATCACGCATTCTCCTCCCGTTCCGATCTCATCGCGTCCTTCATCTACAAGAACGTAGAAGATGATCAGCGGGATCGACCGTTACCATTCCTGGGGATCAATTTTGCGTTGGAGGAAAATGGG
The DNA here is from genome assembly GCA_002634395.1 of Candidatus Methylomirabilis sp. Lineage (GTDB taxonomy): Bacteria > Methylomirabilota > Methylomirabilia > Methylomirabilales > Methylomirabilaceae > Methylomirabilis > Methylomirabilis tolerans. The sequence continues at coordinate 581 of NSJM01000143.1, read as the reverse complement.
TATCTCGGTGAGGTCCAGCACCTGTTCCGAACTCAATCATTGAACGTAATCAGCGGCTTCGGGCATCTGATCGCCGATATCAAGGATGTAGGAACCTTCGAAGATGAGGAGTCTGGAGGGCGGCTCAGAACGGTCGACACACTGGATGTACATCATACAAACCTCTACGTCTACTCCCAGATCCACTCTTTCAGAAGGGCCACCGTAACGGTTGGTGTGAGCACCGATTTCTTCAAAGGTGTCAGCGTAGATCGCGACCAGGTCAACCCGAAACTGGGGGTGACGTATAACCCCCTCCCCAACACGACGCTGCGTGCGGCGATCTTCCGAACCTTAAAGAGACGTCTGATCTCGGACCAGACGATCGAACCGACGCAGGTCGCCGGATTCAATCAGTTTTTTGATGACGGTGAAGGAACGGATGCATGGCGTTACGGTGTCGGGATCGATCAACGGTTCTCGCCCACGCTCTATGGCGGGACCGAGGTGTCCAAACGCGATCTGGAGGTCCCATTTCTCGATACCGATAGAATCAGCGGTCTGACTCGGAAGCAAGAAGTTGATTGGAACGAGTATCTGGC
>NSJM01000044.1 GCA_002634395.1 Candidatus Methylomirabilis sp. | reverse complement strand
CCCCAGCCAAACATCTTCTCGGCTGACTCAGCACGCTTCGCCACCGCGGCTTCAGTCTTGTACTGTGCCATTGGATTCTTCCTCCTTCTTACACTCTGAACCAGTTACATGACGTAGGCTGTACTACTGTAGAGCTACAAATCGTGTTCCCTTCCTTGTCTCGTTTTGACCGCCGGCTCTCACCTCCTTTGTCGCCGCAATGAAACGGGTTAAGGTTTACGGTCGTTGCTGGTCTCGTAGAAACGTTTCACGGTTGGGGGGTCGTCAAGCTGCGCCACGGGATCCTCCTTTACCGACTATTCAGTTCGCCACATACATGAGTGTGCATACACCTATATGACAAAAAAAATTCACTCTAATCGGGCTAGGGCCATCACTGCTGACAAATCGGCCAGTAACGTGCTCCAGCGTTCGCGACCCAGCCCTTCGACGACACGTGTTTGAGCCTTTTCCCAAAGCGGCAAAGCCTTTGCCAGAGCCTCCCGGCCGGAGGGTGTCAGCGTCACCACCCTCGTGCGCTGGTCCTGACCCGCCTCAATCGTGATCAATCCCTGATTTACTAGCGGCTTGAGGTTGCGCGTCATTGTAGTTCGGTCTATGACCAATATCTGCCCCAGGCGCGTGATGGTAGTCGAACCCGCACTTGCGAGGACGTGTAGCAACGCGAACTGAGTTACCCGCAAACCGCTCGGTTTCAGAATTCCGTCATAGAGCTCTGTGACTGCCCGTGCTGCCTTGCGAATACTGGAACAGGCACATGCGGCCACTTAAGCTACCCCTGACTCTGTTGGGTGACTCCTCACATTGAGAGTATATGCACCTATTGTTGCCTTGTCAAGTCCCTATTTATAATTTTGTTCCGGGAGGAGTCATTTCCGTCGCTATCCGCTTTGACTGAGCCGGCCCTTACAAGCGACGCGCCCTTCGGTAAAGTGCGGGTCATGGATGCCTTTTGCCTGGCCGCGACTAGTCGGGAATTGCAAGCTGTCCTGCCGGGCGTCACAATCCATCGCGCTCAGCAGCTCGATCGATGGAGTCTGCTTTTGGTCATGCATGGGGGAGGAGAGCCAGGCGGGCTCCTACCCTCCGTCAAGCCCGGCACGCCCAGGATCGAGTTGGTCTCGCCGCCACGCAAGCCGGGTGTACACTCGTCGAGATTTGGAGATCTTCTCGCGTCAAAGACCAGAGAGGCGCTGATTGAGAGTGTTGAGCAGGTGCGGGTGGACCGGATCATAGCGATTCACATGCGCGGTGGCCCGCTGCCCGAAGCGGGCAGGACCCCGCGATTCACCCACACCTCGCCGTCATGCACCACCCTGATCGCCCTCTTCAGATCGATCCCCTCGTCCCTCACGATGTAGCCCCTGGCACCCTGTCTGAGGGCCTCCCAGACGATCGACTCCTCGTCGTGGCCCGAGATGATGATTACCTTCGTGTCCGGACTATACCAGCGGGTCGCGTGAAGGACATCCAGGCCGCTTATCCCCGAGAGGCCCAGGTCAAGGGTCAGCACATCGGGTTTCAACCGGCCCACCACTGTGATCGCTTCCCACCTGTACAATCGCCCATTAGAGGTATTTCGCAAGAAAAAAAGACCTCGGCCTTTTTGCTCATTATCAAGAGATGTGTTGACCGGCCGGATTGGCTCACCGGGGAAAAACGTGATGGGAGGAGGGGAGGGGGGTGGAGCTCAGGCGGTGTGGTTCACGATCCGAGAGAGGAGCAGTTGGAGGCGGTGACTGATCTGCAATTTACCAAATATGTTGCTCAAATGGGTCTTCACCGTCTTGTCGCTAATCTCCAGTTGCACGGCGATCTCTTTATTCGTCATCCCCTGCATCACCCATTTGATGATTTCGCGCTCCCGCTTGGTCAGGGTCTTGTGCGCCTCTGTGGGGGCGACAGCGTTCGCTGTCTGGAGCAGGCTCTCCAGCGTCTGCGCCAGCATCTTGCGTTCGGCCCAGAGTTCTCCGGCATGGGTGACGCGAATAGCCTTGATGATATCGGCGCGTGTCAGCGTCTTCGACAAGCATCCCTTGGCGCCACACTGCAAGGCCTTGATGATGAAGTTGTCTCCCGGATGGTCGGCCAGAATCAGAACTTTCGTCCCGGGGCTTTTCGCGCGAATCTGTGAAAGGGCATCGAGGCCTTTGACCACCGGCGGGTGGACATTCAGTAAGAGGATATCCGGTTGGAGCGCCTCCATCATGGTCAGCGCCTGCTTGCCATCCGTCGCCTGGTCGACCACCTGAATGCCGTTCTCCTGCGCGAGGACCAGGCGGAGCCCCTCTCGGGATGGGGCGTGATCGTCGGCAATCAGGACCGTGATCCGGCTCATGATGGTTTCATCACCTCTGCCAAGCTTGATCATTGGACGTGCAACATTGCGTCAATGACAACCCTGAACACGGCGAATCAGTATAGAATTAAATAATAGCTAAATCAATGTAATTGAAAGGTATGCTTTTGGGAATACGCTATTCGGCGTATATTTCAATCAAACGTGATACAGCATAGCGTATCAAGTCTTTCTTTACATATCCTGTTCACTCTGAGATCCAATCGTTGTGGGCCCCGGGAACGAGGACGGCCTGGAGATGATGAAGACGGCCGACTGGATTTCGACTGGGGCCCGGTACGACCCCTTTTGTTTCGGCCTTCGCGGATTTCTTACGTCTGCTTGAACCCAGGCCGAGCTTTACGCGAGCGGCTGCCTCGGGTATAGTTGTACACCATGGATGCCTTTTGCTTGGCCGCGATCATTCAGGAGCTGCAAGCCGTCCTTCCGGGTGTTGCGATCGGTCGCGCTCTGCAACTCGATCAGTGGAGCCTGCTGCTGATCTTTCATAGGAGACAAGGGCCGGCCGGACTTTTGCTGTCTGTCAAGCCTGGCGCGCCCAGAGTTGAGCTGCTCTCGCCGCCACGTAAGCCTTCTGTATCCTCGTCGAGGTTTGGGGATCTCGTCGCCTCAAAAACGAAGGAGGCGCTGATCGAGGCGGTTGAGCAAGTAGAGTTGGACCGGATCATGGCGATACAATTGCGTGGCGGCTCGCTGCCAGATGCGGCCATGACTCTGTATGTGGAGATGCTTGGGCCTGCGAGCAACTTGTTCCTCGTCGATCGAGTTACCGGAACGGTCATCGACCGCCTCCGCGCGGCCTCCGGACGAACGAGGGGTCAGACACCGGGACCGGGCGAGCCGTATCAACCTCTCTTCGATTCCGGCCGCGTCGATCCCAGGTTTGTCAAAGAAGATGAATTTCAGGAACTGATCCGTCCGCACCTCACTGAAGGGGTCGAGCCGGCGCGCATCCTCGCGACCTGTTTCGCAGGGTTCAGTTCGTTGATGGCGACGGAACTGGTGGCCCGTTCCGGCCTCTCGACACTTGCCCCCCTCGACGAGCAATCGCGCACCCTGTGGAAGCCGTTTTGCGATCTCATGGGCCGTGTGGCGACTGCTGCCTTCGAGCCCAGGCTCCTCATGGGAAGCGATGGGAAGCCTGTCGGCATCGCGGCCTTTCCACTGGTCACGGTTGCGGCTGATCACCAGGTTCCATTCTCCACCATGGCCGAGGCATTTACTGTCTACTATGGAAGCCGCGAGCAGGTTGAGCGGCTGCAGGCGCTTCGAGCTGAGTTAGTACGCCGCCTGGAGAGTGAGATCAGTGCGGCAGAGCGGCTTTCGGCCAAGCTCGGGCAGGAAGCGACGATCTATCGTGAGGGCGAACTCCACGCCCGGAAGGGCCAACTCCTGCTTGCCAATCGGGCCGGCATTCGGCGTGGAGAGCAGACGGTCGAACTTGTCGACTACGCTGATCCAGGAACGCCATTGCTGCGAATCGAGCTGGACCCCGCCTGTTCCATCGAGGAGAACGCTCGACGCTACTTTGCGCTGCACCGCAAGGCGAAACGTGGAACGGCCATCGTCAATACGCGCCTTGAAGAAGTTGCCCTGCGACTGGCCACGCTTCGGTTGCTATTCCGAGAAACGGAGACGGCGAAGGACCTGGGCGAGTTGCAGCGGGTTGATGCTGCGTTAGCCCGTGTAGCGAGGCGCAGGCCAACCCAGGGGCCGGCAGCGCCGCTCGTTCGGCAGTCCGAGGGCCCCGAACCGCGCACCTTCCGCTCCTCGGACGGTCTGGCGATTCTGGTCGGCAAAAGCGGGACGGGCAACGATCACCTGACCTGGCGACTTGCCCGATCTTACGATCTGTGGCTTCACGCCCAAGGTATCCCGGGATCGCATGTTCTCGTTCGTCTGGCAAAAGGGAAGCAGACCCCGCCGCGAACCCTGTGCGAGGCGGCGCAGCTCGCCGCCTACTACAGCCGGTCGCGTGGGCAAGTCAAGGTGCCGGTGAACTACGTCCTGCGGAAATATCTGAGGAAGCCGAAGGCGGCCGCGCCTGGAGCGGTGCTGTTGACGCAGGAGAAGACGATCACAGTGCGACCTGAAGCCGACCTGGTCCGCCGACTGCACGCCGCTGCGGACGCCTCGCGTGCTGAGGACTGAATGGCGGTCTACGCGGCCATCGATGTCGGGACCAACACCCTCCGCCTGCTTGTGGCCGACGCGGTGAGCGCCGATCGATTCACCATCCTTCATGCGGAGCAGACGATTGCTCGCCTCGGCGAGGGGTTGATGCCAAGCCGGCGACTCCAGGATGCGCCAAGCCGGCGAAGCTTGGCGGTTCTCAAAAGGTTTGCTGAGACGGCTCGCCGCTTCAAGGCCCTGCACGTAGCGGCGGTCGCCACCAGTGCCGTACGAGAGGCGAGTAATCGCGAGGAGTTTATTGCTGCGGTGCTCCGGGAGAGCGGGCTTCGCCTCCGGGTGATCGACGGCAACGAGGAAGCACGGCTCACCCTGCTCGGTGTTCGGCACGGGCTCCGCCTCGGATCGAGTCGGGTGCTGGCCATGGATATCGGCGGAGGGAGCACCGAGTTCATCCTGGCTAATGGGGAGGCGATTGAGGCGATTGTGAGCACCGGCCTGGGTGTCGTCAAGCTGACTGAAGCGCACCTGAAAAGCGATCCTCCAACCCCCGGTGAGCTGAAGGCCGTTGAACAGGTTGTCGCGGACCGCGCCAGCCGGCTTCGCACTGAATTACCCGATCTCGAGGGGACGGCGCTCATCGGTACTGCTGGGACCCCGACCACCCTCGCGGCGATCGATTTAGGGCTCACCGTTTATGCCCCCGATCGAGTGGACGGCCATCGACTGTCGATGACTCGGACGAGGCAACTGCTTCACGCGTTGGTGACCAGACCGCTGGCCGAACGGAGTAAGATCCCCCCCTTGGAACCAGGGCGCGCCGATCTGATCGTTGCGGGAACTACTCTTGTCGTGACGGTCATGGGTGTGCTGGGCTATGATGAGCTCATGGTCAGCGACAGCGGTCTACGGGAAGGGATTCTCCTCGACCTCCTCGGGCAGCAAGCCCCGTAAGGCTAGCACCGTATTTTTCTTCTCTCCTTTTTTCCTTGCCTTTGCGTTGACAATGTATCCGTTGTGTGCTAAGGATCATGTCACTAGAGGGGGATACGCGAGCCCTGAGCCGACTGAACCGCTCGATGGACACTGACAAAGTATTAGTATTGAATAACTCCTTTGAACCCCTCCACGTCTGCACCGCGCGAAGAGCCATTATTCTGCTGTACACCGGAAAGGCCGAACGGATCGAGGACAGCCCGAGTATTATTCATTCCCCCTCGATTGCCATTATCATCCCCGCCGTTATCCGTCTCCATCGCTACGTGAGGCGGCCTGCCATTCCCGCGGTCTCTTTTAACAAGAAGAATATCCTGAAGCGGGATGCCTACACCTGTCAGTACTGTGGTCGAAATGGCGGCGAACGGATGACCATCGACCATGTGATCCCAAGATCGCTTGGCGGACGAACCATCTGGGAGAACGTGGTGAGCGCCTGCCGTGCGTGCAATGTGAAGAAGGGAAACAAGCCTCTTCACGAGGTCAGCATGAACCTGCTCCGCAAGCCTGCCAAGCCGGTCTCTGCCGTGTACCTCGGTATCATGTTCTATTCCCCGCACGGGATCACGTCCTGGAGTAAGTACCTCCCTCGCGGAGCAGGTGGGGACCTATCGGGTTCCCTTTCCTGACCACCTCACCCCATGCCAAATTTCAAGCTCGTCTGCGACTATCAGCCGAAAGGCGATCAACCCCAAGCGATCAGGAAGCTGGTTGACGGGTGCCTGCAGGACAGGCCTCACCAGGTACTCCTGGGGGTGACCGGTTCGGGTAAAACCTTTACTATGGCGAACGTCATCGCGTCGGTCGAGCGCCCCTCGCTGATCATTGCCCACAACAAGACCCTGGCAGCCCAGCTCTATGAAGAGTTCAAGGCGTTTTTCCCGCACAACGCCGTTGAATACTTCGTCAGCTACTACGACTACTATCAGCCGGAGGCGTATCTGCCTGTTACCGATACCTTCATCGAGAAGGATTCCATGATCAATGATCAGATCGATAAGCTACGTCATTCAGCTACGCGTTCGCTGTTGGAGCGACGTGATGTAGTCATTGTGGCCTCCGTCTCATGCATCTACGGTCTGGGCTCTCCGGAAGCCTATTATGGAATGATGGTGTTCCTGGAGCGGGGCGGCTTCTGCGACCGGGAGGCGATGCTCCGGAAGCTGGTGGAGATCCAGTATCAGCGAAACGACTACGATCTGCACCGGGGCAGTTTCCGGGTGCGAGGGGACGTGGTGGAGATCTTCCCCGCCTATGCCGACACGGTGGTTCGAGTGGAGCTGTTCGGCGACGAGGTAGAAGGGCTGTGGGAGGTCGACTCGCTCACCGGCGAGCGGATCCAAGGACTCCATCGGGTTCCGATCTATCCGGCCACGCATTATGTTACCCCCCACGACCGTCGAGAGGCGGCTTTTGCGGCGATCCTTGATGAGCTGAATGAACAGGTCGCGTCCTTTGAGAAGACCGGAAAACTCCTCGAGGCACAGCGACTGAAGCAGCGAACATCCTTCGACCTGGAGATGATGCGGGAGATCGGGGTCTGCAAAGGGATCGAGAACTACTCACGTCACCTGTCTGGCCGGACCCCTGGCGAGCCGCCTCCTACGCTGATGGACTACTTGCCGAGGGATGCCCTGGTGATCATCGATGAATCTCACCAGACGATCCCGCAGATCCGCGGTATGTATCACGGCGACCGCTCCCGTAAGGGAACGCTGGTCGAGTACGGGTTCCGTCTTCCGTCGGCCTTGGATAATCGGCCGTTCACCTTCGAGGAGTTCGAGCGGGCTGTCCATCAGGTCATCTACGTATCGGCTACACCGGGCCCCTACGAATTGACGAAGGTCAAGGGGGAGATCGTGGAGCAGATTATCCGCCCCACCGGGCTGATCGATCCCGAGATCCAGGTCAGGCCGATCCGCGGGCAGATCGATGATCTGATCGGCGAAGTCCGGGCTGTCACTGCCAGAGGCCATCGCGTCCTGGTCACGACGCTCACCAAACGAATGGCCGAGGACCTTACCGACTACCTCACCGAGGTTGAAATTAAGGTTCGCTACTTGCACTCCGACATCGATACGCTGGAGCGGAGTGAGATCATCCGCGAACTGAGGCTGGGGAAGTTCGATGTGCTGGTCGGGATCAACCTGTTGCGGGAAGGGCTGGACATCCCTGAGGTGGCGCTGGTGGCTATTCTGGACGCGGACAAGGAGGGGTTCCTTCGTTCCTCCGGTTCCCTTATCCAGACCATCGGCCGTGCCGCAAGGAATGTCGAGGGACGGGTGATACTGTATGCCGACGTCATCACAGATTCGATGAAGCGCGCTATGGAGGAGACTGAGCGGCGACGTGAGCGTCAGATGGCCTATAACCGCGAGTACGGAATCACACCGGAAAGCATTAAGAAGTCGATCTCTAATGTTCTCTTGAGCGTCTGCGAGAAAGACTATTACACCGTCCCGGCGACGCCGGAGGTCGAGACAACCGACCGTCTCACGGAAGAAGAGCTGTCGGCTAAGATTGTGCAGCTGGAGAAAGAGATGCGAGCGGCGGCAAAGCGGCTGGAGTTCGAGCGGGCGGCGGAGATCCGGGATCAAATCCGGGAGATGGAGAAGCGCCGCCTCGGCATCGTCGAGGGTTAGAAGGGGCTGGAGGAGGGAGGCTGGCCGAAGAACGGAGTGGTAGAGAACTTGGGGTTCGGGAAAAAGGATTCCTGTCTATATGGACAGGGCGGCGAAAGACTGTAGGTCCTTCAGGGCCAGAGGAGGTATTGAGCATGAAAGGCAAAGTGAAGTGGTTCAACGTGACGAAGCGGTTCGGATTCGTTGTGCGGGACGATGGGGGGCAGGATGCGTTCGTCCACGCGAGCGATGTGGAGGGGGGTACCACCTTGAAGGAAGGCGACACGGTCGAGTTTGACCTGGGTCAGGATGATCGTGGCCGCGCGAAGGCAGTCCGGGTCCGGGTCGTGCCGGGGTAATTACCAGACCAGACCTGTCTGAATAGATATTCGCTTAAATCGCGCTGAGAGGATCGTCGGGAGGGGATCGCTCCATCGTAAGCTACATGTCTGTCCCTCATGGTGTTTACGGTCCGGCTGCGTGAAGTTGTGCCGTGAATTGTGCCGGCACCGGGGCTTCGCACGTCATCCAGACATGGATTCTCTCTCCCACTTTCCTTTTGACTCCTCGCGTTCCCTGTGCCAGAATTCAACACACAACTACTCACGAGGAGAATGCTGCATGCATCATTTCCAGTATCGTGGCGATCAGCTTATGTGCGAAGACCTGCCGATCGAACGGATTGCTGAGGAGGTCGGCACGCCGTTCTATCTGTATAGCCATGCCACGCTCACACACCATTTCCGGACCTTTGATCAGGCGTTCGCCGACATCCCCCACCTGGTCTGTTTTGCGATCAAGGCCAACTCCAACGGCGCGACCCTGAAACTCTTTGCCGACCTTGGAGGCGGCGCCGACGTCGTATCGGGCGGGGAGTTGTATCGTGCCATGAGGGCCGGCATTCCGCCCAGTCGGATCGTCTTTGCGGGAGTGGGTAAGACCCGTGAGGAAATGGGGTTCGCCCTGAAGTCCGATATCCTGATGTTTAACGTAGAATCCCCACAGGAACTCCGCCTGTTGAACGACGTGGCCGGGGCCATGGGGACGAAGGCGAGGGTGGCGTTGCGGATCAATCCGGACGTCGATCCTAAAACCCATCCGTATATTTCGACCGGGCTGAAGAAGAGTAAGTTCGGCATCGACATCTCCCTGGCGATGGAGGAGTACCGAGTCGCCAAGGAACTGCGCTACATCGATGTCGTTGGGGTCCATCAGCATATCGGGTCCCAAATCACAGAGATCACGCCCTTTGTAGACAGCCTGGTCAAGGTTGCGGGCCTGATCGCCCAACTTCGGGAACACGGCTTTGCCATCAAGTATCTGGATGTCGGTGGCGGACTTGGAATCACCTATAAGGATGAAGATCCGCCTGTGCCGCGGGTCTTTGCGGAAGCGATGATTGCCGTCATCAAGGATCTCGGCTGCACCATCGTGCTGGAGCCAGGACGGGTGATTGTTGGAAATGCGGGGGTCCTGGTGACGAAGGTGCTCTACGACAAGCGCACACCTGCCAAGCACTTTATCGTGGTTGATGCCGGGATGAACGACCTGGTCCGCCCGAGCCTGTACGGTTCTTTCCACTCTATCCTCCCCGCGCGGCGTCAGAAAGGTCGGGAGGAGGTGATGGCTGATGTAGTGGGTCCTGTCTGTGAGTCTGGTGATTTCTTGGCCAAGGACCGGTCTATGCCGGTCCCTGAGTCGGGAGAGCTGTTGGTTGTGATGAGTGCCGGCGCCTATGGCTATACGATGTCATCCAGCTATAATAGCCGACCTCGGCTACCGGAGATCATGGTGAAAGGAGATCGTTGGTTCACGATCCGCGAGCGAGAAAGCTACGAAGATCTGATCCGTGGCGAGCGACTCCCTGAGGAGCTATAGAAGAACGTGCGAAGAGTGAAATCCCCCCCCTTGCCCCTTTACAAAGGGGGGTACGGGGGGATTTGGGGTGCGAGGCAGAACCCCTATACCCTGAACCCTAACCCCTATACCCTGGTCTTGTAGATGGATAAGCTGATCTTTGTGAAGATGAGCGGGAACGGGAACGATTTTATCGTGATCGACAACCGCGATGGTCGGCTCGATGTCGAGCCCAGGACACTGGCCGAGCGGATCTGTCGGCGCAGGGTATCGGTGGGAGCCGATGGTCTGATCGTAGTCGAGCCCTCCTCAGTAGCGGATTTCCGAATGCGGATCCTGAACGCCGACGGCAGTGAGGCGGAGATGTGCGGTAATGGCGCTCGCTGTGTAGCCAGGTTCGCCGAGATGTTAGGGATCGCCGGGCCCCACATGGCCTTTGAAACGCTGGCAGGGATCATCCTGGCCCGGGTAGACGGTTCCAGAGTCACGCTCCAGACAAGTCGACCACAAGGGATGCGCCTTCACCAATCGATCGAGGTGGACGGTGTCGTCCACGAGATTCACAGTATCAATACAGGGGTTCCTCATGTGGTTCTCTTCTACTCGGATTTGGAGGCGATCCCGGTCAGAACTCTAGGGCGCACGATCAGGTTTCACCCGGCCTTTCAACCGGCAGGAACGAATGTCGATTTTGTCACAGTCCTTGACGGGCATACGCTGGCCATTCGGACCTATGAACGCGGCGTCGAGGACGAGACGCTGGCTTGTGGTACAGGGACCATCGCCTCGGTGCTGGTTGCAGCCACATTGGGGCTGGTCTCTTCCCCGGTGGATGTCAGGGTGAGATCCGGCGAAATACTCACTGTATCGTTTACCGGGAAGGGACCGGAATTTCATGAGGTCTTTTTCGAGGGAGAGGTCCGGCTGGTCTACCAGGGCGAACTGATGGCGGATGCCCTGAAAGAGTAGTGTTTTAGTGTAGAACAGTTTTTAGTTTTGAGTTCTAGATTCTTGGCTAAAAACTCAAAGCTGAAAACTTGAAACTGTGCTGAGGGGAGATCATATGAAGCGAATGTTTCAGGGTTCGATGGTAGCACTGGTGACCCCCTTCAAGGGTGGGCGGATTGACGAGCCGACTCTCCGTGAGCTGGTAGAGTTTCATATCAAAAACGGCACCGATGCCCTGATCCCCTGCGGAACGACAGGAGAGTCTCCCACGCTCAGCCATGACGAACATAGGCGGGTGATCGATCTCGTGATTGAGGCGGCGAATAGGCGCATATCGGTCGTCGTCGGGACCGGCTCGAACAGTACGGCTGAAGCGATCGATCTGACCCGCTATGCCAAACAGGCCGGGGCCGACGGTGCTCTCCTGGTTCTCCCCTATTACAACAAGCCGACCCAGGCGGGTCTCATCGCTCACTGTCGTGCCGTTGCCGATGCGGTGGAACTGCCATTGATTCTCTACAATATCCCGGGGCGGACGGGGGTCAATATGCTGCCGGAGACGCTGGCGGTGCTGGCAGACCATCCATGCATCGTCGGCATGAAAGAGGCAACCGGTAACCTGGAACAGATGACTCATGACATCGTCCTGTGCGGGGACAAGCTCTCGTTTCTGTCGGGGGATGATACACTCACGCTGCCGCTTTTGGCGGTGGGTGGGCGAGGTGTGATCTCGGTTGTCGCGAATATTGTGCCACGTGATGTGGCTGACTTGACCCGCGCTTTCCTCAACGGCGACTGGAAGCGCGCCAGAGAGATTCACCTCAAGCTCTTCTCACTGTGCCAGGCGATGTTCTTCGAGACGAACCCGATCCCGGTCAAGACTGCTATGGCCCTTCTGGGGATGATTGGTGGCGAATTTCGCCTGCCGCTCTGCCCGATGAGCGAGCCCAACCTGAACCGGCTCAAAGCCGCCATGCGGGCCTACGGGCTGATCTCGTGAGCGTTCCTACACCCTACACCCTACACCCTACACCCTGTTCTTTGGGTCTTCGATGATACGCGCCGTTGTCTGTGGTGCGGCCGGGCGAATGGGCGGACGTATTATCGCCATGATCCAAGCGGCGGACGACTTCACCCTGGCTGGGGCAGTGGAGCGACCAGGCAATCCACGTATCGGGCAGGATGCAGGAGAGGTGGCGGGCATCGGTAAGATCGGCATACCCCTTGTCGGCGATCTGGGTACCGTGATGGGTGAGGGGCAGGTGGTGATCGACTTTACCGCCCCGCAGGCCACCATGACCCATCTGGCTATTGCCGCCCACGCAAAGGTGCCTGTTGTAGTCGGGACTACGGGGTTGAACGCCGCCGATCTGGAGAGGATTCAAGAACTCAGCTCGGCTGCTCCGTGCGTCGTCTCACCCAATATGAGCGTCGGGATCAACGTCCTGTTGAAGGTCCTGACCGAGATAGCCTCAACCCTTGGAGAAGAGTACGACGTTGAGATCGTTGAGACCCACCATCGGTTCAAGCAGGACGCTCCAAGCGGAACCGCTTTGAAAATTGCGCAGGTGATCGCACAGACGCTGGGTCGTGAACTGGACACGACAGGGGTCTATGGCCGCAAGGGGTTGGTCGGAGCGCGCAGCAAAGAGGAGATCGCCATCCACGCGCTGCGAGCCGGCGATGTGATCGGGGATCATACGGTCATCTTTGGGGGTATGGGGGAGCGGATTGAGGTGACGCACCGCGCCCACAGTCGGGATAATTTTGCTCGTGGTGCATTACGGGCGGCCCGTTGGATCATTGGCCGGCCGCCCGGCTTGTACGATATGCAGGATGTACTGGGATTAAAAGAGCGAACATGAATCTCAGGAGCAGTGTAGTCATTGCGAGCGACCAAAGGGAGCGTGGCAATCTCATCGTTGTACCCAGGAACCACGTACCCCAACTGCTGTAAGATTGCTTCGGTCGCTCCGCTTCCTCGCAATGACCGCTGAGGGAGACTTTCCGGGCAATAATTTTTCAGTGCCATGGACTTAAATAATGCGGATTGTGCGATTTGTCGCCGGCAAGCAACTACGGTACGGTGTGGTAGAGGACTCCGTCGTCCGGGAGATACAGGGCGACATCTTCGGCAAGTTTACCGTGATGGATCGGACGCATTCGCTGAAGAGAATCAGATTTCTTGCGCCGACCGAACCCACTAAGATCGTGGGGGTAGGTCTGAACTACCATGATCATGCCGAGGAGATGAAACTTCAATCCCCTGACGAGCCGATCATTTTCTTGAAGCCGCCGACCGCTGTGCTCGCCCATCGTGGACGGATCATCTATCCGCAGTCATGTGGTCGGCTGGATTATGAGGCGGAGTTGGGGGTTGTCGTGAAGAAGACCGCGAGGGCTGTGCCGATCGAGAAGGCCCATCGCTATATCCTGGGGTATGTCTGCTTTAACGATGTGACAGCTAGAGACCTACAGCGTCAGGACGGACAATGGACCCGATCAAAATCGTTTGAGACCTTTGCTCCGTTCGGTCCGTGGATCGAGACCGATCTCGATCTTTCCGATGCGCCAATCCGGGCATTCCTGAATGGTGTGATGCGACAGGAGTCGAACATTAATAACCTGATCTTTGAGATTCCGTATCTGATTCATTTTATCTCTACGGTTATGACTCTCTGCCCGGGCGATGTCATTACTACCGGCACCCCTTCGGGGATCGGTCCGATGCGGCCCGGCGATACGATTGAGATCGAGGTGGAAGGGATCGGCCGATTACGCAACACGGTTGTTGCTGAAAGCTGACCGCTAACAGCTAATCTAAGAGGAGAAGAAAGGTATGGGTGATCCCTTTAGCGTTGCACAACGGCTGTCGAAGCTGCCCCCCTATCTTTTTGCTGAAATCGATCGTCTGAAGCAAGAAGCGATGCGTCGTGGGATGGATATCATCAACCTGGGAATCGGCGACCCTGATCTGCCGACACCGCCGCACATCGTAAAGAGAATGCAGGAGGCTTCGGCCGACCCGCGGCACCACCAGTACCCTTCATACGAAGGGATGCTGAGCTTTCGGCAGGCGGTAGCCGACTGGTACAGCAAGCGATTCGGCGTGACGCTTGATCCTGTGACGGAGGTCCTGAGCCTTATCGGCTCGAAAGAGGGGATCGGCCATATCCCCCTGGCGTTTGTCGATCCTGGCGACATCGTTCTGGTACCCGATCCCGGCTATCCGGTCTATCAGGCGGGAACTGTCTTTGCGGAAGGAGTTCCTTACTTCATGCCGCTTACGCGGGAACGTTCGTTCCTTCCGGACCTTGAGGCGATCTCACCTGAGGTTCTGAGGAAGGCTCGGGTCCTGTTTCTGAACTACCCCAATAACCCGACGGCCGCCGTAGCGCCCATGGCCTTTTTTGCTGAGGCGGTCGCCTTCGCGCGCAGGCACCGGCTGATTCTTTGCCACGATGCGGCCTATTCCGAGATGGCATACGACGGATATCTCCCGGACAGTATCTTGGCGGTGGAGGGGGCGAAGGACGTGGCCATCGAGTACCACTCCCTGTCCAAGACGTACAATATGACCGGATGGCGTATCGGATTTGCGGTTGGGTGCCGTGAGGTGCTTTCCGGCCTTGGCCGGATTAAGACGAACCTGGACTCCGGTGTCTTTCAAGCGGTGCAGGAGGCTGCCATTGCGGCACTTGGTGGCCCGCAGGAGTGTGTTGAGGCGATGAGGGCTATCTACAAAGAGCGGCGCGATGCGCTTGTAGATGGCCTATCGGCGCTCGGGTTCGCGGCGGAGAAACCCAAAGCGACCTTTTACGTCTGGATTGATGTGCCTCAGGGCCATACTTCGGCCTCATTCGCTTCTGCATTGCTTTCCGAGACCGGCATCGTCATGACCCCGGGTACCGGATTTGGCCGATGCGGCGAAGGGTATATTCGGGCAGCCCTGACAGTGGATGTCGCCAGGATCAAAGAGGCGGTTGAACGGATTGCCGCCTCGAATCTTAAACCCCGGTAGTTTTCAAATGGTGGATCAGTGCCCTTTTATACCCTACACCCCAGATGATGAGCGAGCGTGCGTATATCGGAGTCGGATCCAATCTGGGCGACCGGACCCTACGCTGTCAAGAGGCTATCAGGGCTATATCGAAGATTGCAGGGGTTACAGCGATAGATGCCTCGTCATTCTATGAGACCACACCGGTTCCTCCCGCCTCTGGTGGCTGGTTTGTCAATGGAGTAGTGTCAGTGCAGACGCAGCTCACACCCGAAGCATTGCTGTTCGAGTTGCGGCGGATCGAACAGAGTATGGGCAGGGCAGCAGAGCGAGCACGAGGCGCCGATCGGAGCATCGACCTCGACCTGTTGCTTGTAGGATCACAGGTCGTGGAACAGCCGGACCTTGTGCTGCCCCATCCGCGACTGCACCAGCGACGTTTTGTCCTAGTTCCGCTTTGCGAACTTGATCCGAATCTTCGTCATCCGGTCTTCGGCGTTACGATGCAGGAGTTACTTCATCGTCTCGACGATCCGTCGCTCGTCCGGCTGCTGATGTCGGCGGAGAAGTCTATACCAGGGGAGGATGGGTAGGTGATAGGCCGCGCATCTAAGCCTCGTTACATCGTGGTCGAAGGCCCCATCGGTGTCGGCAAGACGAGTCTGGTTGAATTGCTGGCGGAGCGGCTGCAGGCCAGAAAGTTGCTGGAGGGTCCCGATGAGAACCCGTTTATTACGCAATTCTACACCGATATGCGTCGGTACGCCTTCCAGACCCAGCTCTATTTCCTGTTGAACCGGTTCCGCCAACAGCAGGAACTTGTCCAGTTCGATCTCTTCAAACAATCTCTGGTGAGCGACTATCTGTTCGTCAAGGATAAGATTTTTGCGTATCTGACGCTCGATGATAACGAGTTGGCCCTCTACGAAAGGTTGCAGCCGCTTCTGGAGACGCGTGTCGTCAAGCCGGACCTCGTCCTGTATCTGCAGGCCGATACCGAGATCCTGATTCGGCGAATTCAATCGCGGGCGAGAACTTCAGAGCAAGAACTGGGCCGCGCCTACCTGGAGGACGTGAACGCCGCCTATAACCATTTCTTTTTCCACTACTCGACGACGCCGCTGCTGGTCATCAATACCAACGAGATTGACTTCGTCAAGCACAGGGAGGATTTCGACGATCTGGTCAAACAGGTCGAGACGGTGCGGGTGGGCACGCACTACTATGTGCCGCTTGGATCTCGCAAGTAGGGACCGAGATGCGGGAAGCGTTCAGCTCTCAACAATCAGCGGTCGGCCAAACAAGGAAATACCGCAGGTAATGCCCAACCTAGCCTCCTACCAAAGGGGACGGTCTCTCCCGGTCACGTCTTCTTGACTGAAAGCTGAGAGCTTCATTATGTCCGATGTGGTGTGAACGCGAAAGGAGGGCGACCATAACCAGCCAGGCGGTCAGGACGGTCACTCTGCAAGAAATGAAGCGCGAAGGGCGGAAGATCACCATGCTGACGGCGTATGACTACCCGATGGCGCTGCTTGTCGATCGTGTCGGGATCGATCTGATCCTGGTGGGTGACTCCGGGGGGATGACCGTGTTGGGATACGAGACTACCATCCCGGTTACCATGGACGAAATGCTTATGATGACGAAGGCGGTCACTCGCGCCGTCAAGCGCGCTATGGTCGTCGCTGATATGCCGTTCATGTCGTACGAGGCTGAACCGGCCGATGCGATTAGAAATGCCGGGCGCTTCGTAAAAGAGGGCTTGGCTCACGCCGTCAAGGTCGAACGCGGTTGGCCTTCGCTGCCATGTGTGAGGGCGATTGTGGACGCGGGGATTCCGGTCATGGGTCATGTCGGGCTTACTCCGCAAACGGCGGTGTTGCAGGAAGGGTTGAAAGTTCAAGGGAGGGGGCTCGATGCCGCCCGTCGTATCCTTGAAGATGCCCTGGCGCTTGAGAAGGCTGGGGCCTTCGCGATCGTGCTTGAGGCGATTCCGGGAATGCTTGCCAGAATTATCACCAGCAGGTTGACGGTGCCCACCATCGGGATCGGCGCCGGGCCGGACTGCGACGGTCAGGTCCTGGTCCTTCACGATCTGCTTGGGTTGTTCGATCGCTTCGTCCCGAGGTTCACGAAGCAGTACGCTGATCTTGCCGGGGTGATCAGGGACGCGGTGAGCCGTTTCCGGGAGGAAGTGACCGAGGGCCGATTCCCCGATGCCGCGCACACATTCTCGATCGACCGGGAGACCGAGAAAGCGTTACTGGAACTGTGAGGAACTGCCATGCAGACTGTTCATGAGGTGGACGCGATTCAGCGTCGTTGTGAGTCGCTTCGGCGTGAAGGGAAGACCATCGGGCTTGTGCCCACGATGGGCGCCTTTCACGAGGGGCATCTGTCGCTCATGCGGAGTGCGCGCATAGAAGATGATGTCGTTGTCGTGAGCATCTTCGTCAATCCGCTCCAGTTCGGGCGGGGCGAGGATTTCGACAACTATCCGCGAGACCTGCAGGGCGATCTGGCCCAAGCGGAGAGGGTAGGGGTTGATCTGGTGTTCACGCCGTCCGCAGAGGCGATCTATCCGAAGGGCTTCCAGACATACGTTGACGTGACCGGGCTCACCGAGGGATTGTGCGGCGCCTCCCGTCCGGGGCACTTTCGTGGTGTGACGACGGTCGTGACGAAACTGTTCAATCTCATCAGGCCGCACCGGGCCTACTTCGGACAGAAGGACTACCAGCAATCGGTAACGGTTCGGCGCTTGGTGGCCGATCTCAACATGGACATCGAGATCGTCCTTTTGCCGACGGTCCGGGAGGCCGACGGCCTTGCGATGAGCTCACGGAACGTTCGGTTGACGCCTGAGGAGCGAAGAGCCGCGCCTGTCCTTTATGCGTCCCTGCGACTTGTGGAAGAGCGGGTCAGGGCCGGGGAGCGCAGCGCGAAGGATATTCTTGATGCGATGCGCGCAACGATCGAGATCGAACCGCTGGCGCGGATCGATTACGTTGTGCTGTGCGATCCCGAGACGCTGCAGCCGATCGATTGGATTGAAGGTCCCGTGCTGTCGGCTCTCGCCGTACGATTCGGCGATACGCGCCTCATTGACAATCTTCCGATTACGCTTTCCTAACGGTTTTCCTGCCGGCTTTCAGTTATCAGCGATCAGCAATCAGCGGAAAGGCATTTCCCTTCAACCGAATGCCGGGGCTGAAAACTGACCGCTGATAGCCGCATGTCACCCTCACATTTTTCTTGACAAGGTAACCCAGCTTTTATATCTTTGCGCCACAGTGGGATGAGGTGGGATGAAATGGTATAAACTACCATAAAGAAGCGGTGTGAGCCCATGTTCCGCGGAAGCTTCGAACACGCCATCGACGACAAGGGACGGCTCAGCATTCCAGCCAGATACCGCGAGATCTTGAAGCGGAGGCGAGAGCGTGAGCTTATCCTCGTTGATCCTCTTTTTGACGCCTGCATCGTAGCCTACCCGATCAAAGCCTGGCAACAGATCGAGCAGAATCTTCTGAGCCATGGAAACTCGGACAAGAAGTTTCGGGAGTATGCTCGCCTCATCTCGGCTCATGCGGTTGAGTCGGCTGTTGACAGCCAGGGACGAATCCTAATCCCTCCTCAGCTTAGAGAAAAGGCAGATCTGCGCCGGGATGTCGTGATCGTCGGGGTATTGGATAAGGTCGAAATCTGGAATAGAGAGCGCTGGGCGTCCTTTTGCGCACAGGAGCGGGATCCTGAGGATTACGCCGGTAAACTGGCGGAACTGGGTATCCGAGTATAGACGTAAGGTGTGGAGGCGCTTTGGCAGGAGACGTGACCGTCGAGGGCCGGCATCTCCCAGTCCTACTGGAGGAGGCGGTAGCCATCCTGCAACCTCGGACTGGTGGTCGCTACCTGGATGCGACCGTAGGATTGGGAGGGCACGCGGAGGCCCTTCTGATCGAGAGCGCACCGACCGGCCATCTGTGCGGGATGGATCGCGATGTCGAGGCTCTGGCCCTAGCCAAGGGGCGGCTCAGTCAGTTCGGGGATCGAATTGAATTGTTCCATGGTGACTTCGCCATGCTGGGCGCCATCGCCGACGAGAACGGATGGGCCCCTTTCGATGGCATCCTGTTTGATTTAGGCCTTTCATCTTTTCAACTGGACGATGCTTCCAGGGGATTCAGCTTTATGAAAGAAGGACCGCTGGACATGCGAATGGATCGCCAGGGAGGCGGGAAGTCGGCGGCGGAGTTATTGACCAGGCTCTCGGAGCGCGAGATCACAAGACTCCTGCAGGACTACGGCGAGGAGCGATGGGCGAGGCGGATAGCGGCGCGGATTGTTGAAGAGCGGCGGAGGCAGCCACTCACCTCTACCGTCCAGCTTGCGCGTCTGGTGGCCGGGGCAGTGCCACGGTATGCCTGGCCGCGGCAAATCCACGTTGCGACACGCGCCTTCCAAGCGTTACGCATTACCGTAAACGATGAGTTGGCCAAGCTTACACATGGTTTGCAAAATGCCGTCGAGTTGCTTGTCGCTGGCGGAAGGATCTGTGTGATCAGTTTTCACTCGCTCGAGGATCGGATTGTAAAGGAGACACTTCGGGGGTGGGCACGTTTGAAACCGCCGCGCGTCCACGTGTTGACTAAACGGCCGATTATTCCAACGGAACGGGAGATTGAGGCCAATCCGCGTGCTCGCAGCGCAAAGCTCCGGGCTGCGGAACGGTGCTAGAGGAGGGGATGAGGTGAGGACGCAAAGCATGACCGTATTGACGTCGGTCGGACGGGACCGGGCAAGTAATGTACTGAAACCGCGGGTTGATCAGATCCGAAAATTCGATCTACTCCCGTCGTTGCTGATGGGCGGCCTTGTTCTAGCCGGGGTCCTATGCTACGTGTGGCAGCCCATTCAGGTGGTTCGACTCGGATACCAGGTAGAATATCTTGCGGGGGAACGCGCCGGTCTCATTCGACAGCAGAAGGAACTACGCCTTGATGTCGCCAGACTCAGGTCGCTCCGCCGCGTGGAGGAGATTGCTCGCCAGCAGCTTGGACTCACCAGTCCTAAGCCGGGTCAGGTGATCACAGTCGAATCACTGCCATCCACAATAACCGACAACAATCTTTAGGGACATTGAAATTCCTCATGTGGTGGACGGGTTCGCAGGTAACCACTCGTTGTAAGGGATTCCAACGTCTTGAGGATCGAGTGTAGAGCTATGGCGTCGCGTACCGTTCCTGTTGACAAAGCATAAGGAGAGGGAGAGTGAGCGCACAACGGTTTAATGATGAAAGGCAGAAAGTCTTGGTTGTGGATGACGATCCATTCTTCAGGGAACTCATGACGGACCTGCTCGAACCGGCAGGCTACGACGTGTGGACCGCCCACGACGGTCTGGCCGGCTTGGACGCCCTGCACAATGGTCCATTCGATCTTATCCTGACGGATTACCGGATGCCTGGAGTAACCGGTATCGAGATGGCCGCATTCATACGGAGGTCCGATACGGTCACCCCAATCATCCTTATCACAGGCGACTCCTATACGCTTGACCCGGATGTCATCGTACGGGCTGGGATTACACGGGTCCTGTCAAAACCTCTGCAGATCGATGACTTCTTGAATAAGTATTCACTCACTGCGATCCAAAATAACTGGCAACAATCTTAAGGAATATTGAAATGCCTCACGTTGTACACTGGTTTATGGTCGAGTAGTCTGAGGTAGTATGCCGATACAGCGTCGTACTCGTGAGAGATCATCTACAAAAGGAGACACCACACCAGCGACGGCGAAGCGCGGCCGACTGCGACGTCGTGTGATTGTGCTATTCTGCTCGCTTGCCGGAGCCCTCGCGGTCATTTCCGGCCAACTCTTTTCTCTTCAGGTGTATCGATATGCGGAACTGGCCGAAGCCGCGAAGCAGCAGTCCTTACGGCGGGTTCCATCGGTCTCCCGGCGCGGAACGATTTATGACCGCAATGGTCGGGAGCTGGCTATCAGTCTTGGGGCCTCTTCAATTTTCGCTCAGCCGTCCCAAGTGGAGAACCCGAGGCAGACTGCCGCCGTCCTGTCTGCCGCACTCAATTTGCCTGCCGGAAAGATCCTTGAGCAGTTACAAACAGGGAAATCGTTTGCATGGATTAAGCGATTAGTTTCTCCGGAGGAGGCGGAGGCTGTTGCGCGCCTCAAGCTGAAGGGGATCGAATCCAATACGGAGAGTAAGCGATTTTATCCAAAACAACAACAGGCGGCTCACCTGTTGGGATTTGTTGGGATGGACGATCGTGGGCTGGAAGGACTTGAGCTGCAGTACGATGCCTACCTGGCTGGCAAGAGTAAGTTGATTTTGCGACAACAGGATGCCAAGCGTCGGCCGATTTTTAGAGAGGACGCAGGGGAGGCGCAGGGTTCAGATCTGTACCTGACGATTGATGAGGTGGTTCAATATATCGCCGAGCGGGAGCTGGAAGCCGCAGTGACCCAATCCGGTGCCCTCAGCGGCAGTGCCATTGTGATGGATCCTTTCAGCGGTGAGATCCTGGCGCTTGCCAACTACCCCACGTTTGACCCGAATGCGTATGCCGAGGCACCCGCCTTCGCTCGCCGGAATCGGGCGGTTGCCGATTACTACGAGCCGGGGTCGGCCTTTAAGGTTATTGTGGGCGCCGGCGCCCTGGAAGAGAGACTCGTGCGGCCCGAAGACCGGTTCAGCGGTGAGGGGGGGGCCATCGAGG
>NSJM01000043.1 GCA_002634395.1 Candidatus Methylomirabilis sp. | reverse complement strand
ACCTCACGGATCGCCAACTCCCGCATGGCGGCGGCCTCCCGCCGGGTCGCGAGGATCTGTGCTTCGTACTCCTTCTGGGTCTGGGCGGCGGCCTCTCTGGCTGCCTTCGCCTCTTCCAGCGAACGCTTAATTCCATCGGCCCGCGTCGCCAGGAATTGGGTGAGTGGCGTGAACAGGAATTTGTACAGCACAGCGATCAAAATGAGGAAGTTCACAACCTGAATGAGCAGCGTCATGTTCAGGTTGATGATCCCGGGCTGCTCCCCTCCGCCATGGGCCTCCTCGGCGGCCCAAACAGGAAAAGCCGCGAGAAGCGCCAGGCCAAGGAAGCAGGCCGCAGTTGCGACAAGCCGCATGCGATCCTTCGTCATAACTGCTGATCCTCCATCCCAGTATTGCTGCTGTCCGAAAGCGACGAACGAACGACGAAATACCCGCCCATTCCAAGTTGAACCGCCAGCAGGCCGAGCGCCATCCCGATCAGATTCACAGGCAGGTAAACGATCACGAAGAAGACGATAACGGCGACCCCGAGGAGTCTCAGGATAGATCGGACCCACCAGTACTGTTGACCACGCAACCGAGGCGCCTGGCGCTCGGTGAGACGGACCACGGTTTGGACAATGAGCCTGAAGCTAAACAGGCTGACGAGAGCGCCGGCGGCGAGACCCAAGGCCCAATCCCACTTCCCGAACAGCCCAAAACCGACAAGCCCGGCCACAACGAGGCCGAGCGCGCCTACCAGCGTACCTCTGACGAACTGCTCCCGCTCGTTCATACCACCGGCAAAAAAGCGCTGCCGGATCCCTTGAAACGGACCTGGCAGCTCTGAAGATCGTGAAAACTCGCTCAAGCTTGCCCTACCAATGGAGATTTGTCAAGCCTTTTTTGGCATCTCCCCACCACCCGTCCCCGATGTCCCCGGTCTCTACACTTCCGAGGTGGGAGATGAGAAATATTGCTGTCGTCATCGTTCACTGCGGTCGCTAGTCTGCAACAACAGTGGCGCCACCTACAAGCAGGTCGGGCTCGGACGCATCATAGAACACGGCCGCCTGACCCGGCGCAGCAGCGGGCTGGGCCTGGTGCCATCGGACTCGTATCCGACTATCACCGAGGGGTAAGATTGTGGCCGGCATCGCGGCCTGGCGGGAGCGAACCTTTACCAGGACAGGCCGTTCCGGGCTCAAACGATCCCACGCCACAAGGTTGAGCTGTTCGGCCACAAATTCCGACCGCAGCAGGTCATCCATCTTGCCCACCACGACCTCGTTGTTCTTCGGGTCAAGTCGGATGACGTAAAAAGGGCCGCCTGCCAGCCCCAAGCCGTTGCGCTGGCCTACCGTGTAAAGCGCCAAGCCCTCATGCTGTCCAAGGATCCGACCGGTACGATCTGTAATCGAGCCTGATCTCAGCCGATCTCCGCAATGCTCACGCAGGAAGGTTCGATAATCCCGGCCGACAAAACAGAGGTCCTGGCTATCGGCCTTAGCGGCGATCCTCAGCCCATGAGCGGCAGCCTGTTTCCGGACCTGGTCTTTGGTCATCGCCCCGACAGGAAAGCGGATTCGGGCAAGCTGGTCCTGGGTCAAACTGTACAGGAAGTAGCTCTGGTCCCTCTCGTGGTCGCTTCCGCGACGCAGTTGGTAGCGACTACCCTTGCAGTCCCGCTCGACTCGCGCATAATGTCCCGTCGCCAGGAACTCAGCTCCAAGTCCGATTGCCTGCCGAAGTAAAAAACCGAACTTGACCAGCCCGTTACAGCGCACGCAAGGATTCGGTGTCAGGCCTTCCACATAGGCCTTCGTAAACTCCTGAATCACCTCGCGATGAAATTGCGATTCATAATTCAATACGTAATAGGGGATTCCGAGCTGCGCGGCTACAGATCTCGCATCCTCGGCGTCCTTTGCGGAACAGCAGCGATCGGCGCGCGTTGAGCCGTTCCCCGCCTCCTCAGACAACAGTTTCAGGCTGATCCCGATAACCTCATGCCCTTGCTCTACGAGGAGGGCGGCAGCCACGGCGCTATCAACCCCACCGCTCATCGCCACAACGACCCTCGACTTACGACCCATGGACTTTGCCCTTGCCTTTTATGCCCTTACCCTAACCCCTGCACCCTGTAGTGTTGCAGTGCGGACCCGCTCCACAACCCCCGGCAGGAGGTCAATAACACGCTCAATCTCGGCCTCCGTCGTTGCCGCGCCCAAGGAAAATCGAATCCCCCCGCCGTCGATCTCCGGTCTGCGGCCCATCGCCTGTAGCACGTACGACGACTCAGGAGCACCGGAGGCGCAGGCGGCGCCCGCAGACACTTCGACCCCTTCCAGGTCCAGCGCAGCCATCAGTGAATCTTCCCGAACCCCGTGAAATGAGATATTAGAGGTATTGGGCAGCCTCCGATCCTGATCGCCGTTCCGCCGTGTTCCCGTGATTCGGCCGAGAATACCGGTCTCAAGGCGATCCCTGAGCGTTCTTAGACGGTAGTGCTCGGTCGGCATCGATTCCAGCGCGATTTTTACAGCACAGGCCATACCGATAGCCGCCGCCACGTTCTCCGTCCCGGCTCTTGCGCCTTGCTCCTGCTCCCCCCCGTGTATTTGGGGAACGATCCTTGTCCCCGGGCGGACGTACAAGGCTCCAATCCCCTTCGGACCGTAAATCTTGTGCCCTGACAGAGTCAGCAGATCTGCTCCATGCGTTTCGACATTGACCGGCAGGCGACCGAAGGTCTGAACGGCGTCCGTGTGAAAGACGATTCCGCGCTCGCGCGTAAGCTGCCCAATCTCGGCAATGGGAAAAATAACCCCGGTCTCGTTATTGGCGTGCATCAAGGAGATCAGCGTTGTGTCGGCCCGGAGGCTTCGCTCGACCGTCTCAGGATCGATCAACCCCTCTGCGTCGATCGGCAGGTAGGTGACCTCGAACCCCTGCTGCTCAAGGGCTCGACAGGCACCGATCACGGCTCGGTGTTCTACCGCTGAGGTGACGATGTGTCGTCCCCGCTCCCGGGCGGCCCAGGCAACACCCTTAATAGCCAGGTTGTCCCCTTCTGTTCCCCCCGACACAAAGACAACGGCCTCCTTCTCCCGCACCCCAAGCGCGGATGCAATCGTCTCGCGCGCCTCCTCCAGGGCTCGTTTAGCCTCTCTGCCCCGGCTGTGGACCGAGCCGGCATTACCGAAGTGCGAATCGAAATACGGCTTCATCGCGTCCAGCACCTCTGGCCGCATCGGGGTAGTGGCATTATAATCAAGGTAGATACTCATCGGTTCCTCAAAAAACAGGGTAGAGGGGTTAGGGTTTGGGGTAGAGCAGGGCTTCCCTTTTGTATGCCCTATACGCTCTCCACCCTAAGCCTTTTCAACGTAGCCCGATGCTCTGAGTCTCGGCTCCCCGCCTCTGGCCTATGTGCACGACCTTTGCTGCTTCCCGTCGCATCTCACAACTGCCGTTGAGAATCGCTCCGTCGCGCACGACCAGGCTTGATGTTTTGATGGTTCCGGATACTTGGGCCGTCGGTAGAAGCTCTACCCGCTATCCTCGCCGTGATATTCCCCTCCACCCGTCCACCCGCCACAAGTGAACCGATCTGTATGTTTGCCAGGACAGCCGCCGTCTCGCCAACGATGAGCAGATCGCTTCCGGAAACATTCCCCTCGAACTGTCCATCAACCCGGACTGCTCCTTCGAACTGCAAGGTCCCGCTGAAGCTGGTTCCCTCACCGAGAAACGCTCGAATGTCCCCATCGTCCTGCGGTGGCTTCGCTCGCATCGAAAACACGGGTCCCCTCCTTTCGCTGCTGCGCTGACGAATCGTTCGTAACTGCTGTACGATCGACGGGACCATGTACCGCCCGACGGCGTCAAACGTCAGGACCCCCCACGTCTGAACACACCCCTCCAAAAAGGCGGGCGCCTACTACCAAGAGATAGAACGTCAGAAACGGCCATAGCAGGGCCCCCAGAACCGGGATGGTTCCGATGAACCCCGCCGCAATAAGCGAGCCGATGCTTAGCAGATACGCTTCCACGTACTCGGCGAGCACCTTTCGGATCCGGGACCAGATCGCCACCGGGTGAAGAGCCGCCTCCAGCCGGCGTTCCTCAAGGTAGCGCGCAATGCCCATCGGGAGAAAGAATCCGGCCGTGATCCCGGCGAGCATTCCGAGCAGCATCAGGACGAGGCCAAGGCCCAGCACTACACCCCCTCGCGCCAAAAGACTGAAGCCGGAAACGATGAATAGGAGGGGAATGATCTCGTAGGCCATGCCGAGCATAAATAGCAGCAGCCCCTTCAGGCACAAGGCCGACCACTGCCTCCACGACGGCATCGAGTCTGCTTGGGGAACTGTCAGAGCACCTTGAAAGACTAGTGCCACAAAGCCGAGCGCGGGAAAGTTGGTCGCCGGCGCCAGTAGGGACCCCGCGATGGCGAATTCCCGGGTAAGCAGGAAGCCAAGGGTCACAAAGAGGGCCTCTAAGAGAAGTCCAATGCTGCCGCCAACTACGATCTTCGACAGCCACTTCCGATCTTCCAATGGGAAGACCAGTGCTCTCGGTATCCGGTTACGCAACCCCGCCCCTGCAGTGTTTCACGTGCAACACCCATCACTCAGTCTCGCCCACAGATGCGTTCGTAGATTCTGTCGAGGTCCACCATCGAGTAAAACTCCACCTCGATTGTTCCCCCCGCTCCCTTCTTGCAGATTTGAACCTTGGTCCCGAGCGCCTGCCGAAGGGCGTCCTCGGCCGCCAGGATCGCCGGCTCGTTTGCTGCGGGGCGTCGCTCCCGGCTGCCGGCCTGTTTCAGTCGTCGGACCAACGCTTCGGTGGCACGCACGGACAGGCCCCGGCGGATCGTCTCATCGCGCACCCTGATCTGGTCGGCCCCCCGCTCCAGCCCCAGCAGGGCTCTGGCGTGCCCTTCCGACAGGGTGCCTTCAACCAGATCGGTCTGGATCTGCTTTGGGAGCTTGAGTAGCCGCAGGGCGTTCGCGACCGAGGAGCGATCGCGACCCACCCGCCGGGCCACCTCTTCCTGGGTCAGCCCAAACTCGTCCTGGAGTCTTAAGTACGCCTCAGCCGCCTCGATCGGGTTCAGGTCCTCTCGCTGCAGGTTCTCTACCAACGCCACCTCGAGCGCCTGGCTGCCGGAAAGCTCTTTTACTAGAGCCGGAACTGCGTCGAGCCCCGCCATCCGCGCCGCTCTCAGGCGCCGCTCCCCGGCTACCACCTCAAACCGACCCCCCTCTCGACGAAGGAGGATAGGCAAGAGCACTCCGTGGGCCCTGATAGAAGCCGCCAGCTCGTTGAGCTTGGAGTCGTTCATGGCGTGACGGGGCTGAGATGTACCCGGGACGATCTCCTCTATCCGGATCTGTATAACCCCGGAGGGATCGGCTCCAGGGATCAGTGCCTCCAACCCCCTACCGAGGGCTTTGCGTTGCGCCATCAATAATCTCCTTGGCTAAGCGAAGGTAGCTCTCAGCCCCGGACGAGCGGCTGTCATACAGAAGAACCGGCTTCCCGAAGCTGGGCGCCTCGCTCAATCGCACGTTTCGGGGAATCACTGTTCTCAGGACTGCGTGCGGAAAGTGGCGCCGCACCTCCCGCTCCACCTGCTCGCAAATATTCAGTCGCATGTCATACATAGTCAGGACGATCCCTTCGACCTGAAGGTCTGGGTTGAGGCTCACCCGGCAGAGGGCAATGGCCTCCATGATCCTGGCCAAACCTTCCAAGGCGTAATATTCGCATTGAAGAGGAATCAGGACTGAGTGGGCAGCTGCCAAGGCATTGACGGTCAGCAGGCCAAGAGACGGTGGGCAGTCGATCAGGATAAACGCGTATTCTTCCGTCCCGGCGCCCAGCGCATCCTTCAGGCGACCTTCTCGATGTGCGCTTACGGCCAGCTCTACCTCAGCTCCGATGAGACGGTCTCCCGCCGGGACCAGGTCCAACCCTGGGGCCACGGTCGGCCGCGCCACCTCAGCAACCTTCGCCCCGCCCATGAGCAGATCATAGGCGGCCGGCGTGGCCTCGCGTTCGACCCCTAACGCGCTTGTGGCATTGCCCTGCGGGTCGATGTCGAGGAGGAGTGTCCGCTGCTCCTCCGCCGCAAGGGAGGCGGCCAAGTTCACGGCCGTTGTGGTCTTGCCGACCCCTCCCTTTTGATTCGCAATGGCGATAATGCGCACCGCTGCCCTCCCCACTAAAACCTGACTCTTCCTGACCTTGTGCGGGTGAACGATATTCCGAGCTGCCCCTGGGTCCGGCGGGAAGCCGTCACTGTCCCGCCTTTCGGCGCGACCCTTCCAGTCGCTGCCGGGCGGCAGCCTTCGGAAATTCCCTCGCAGGCTCGGTCACGTTCCGTGTTCCGGCCCGGCAGCGACTCGGTCGGTCCCCGCTCCGCCGGCCAGAACAAAGCCGTAGGTCGAGTTAGCGTAGCGTAACCCGACACCACTCGGCGAACCGTTCCCTCAGCATGGCGTTTTCGTACGCCGAGATGCGGCCGTACCGCATGGGTTGTTCCTCAGAAAGAACCGATCAGCCCCTGAAAGGACATAGGGCGCGAGGCGTCAGCGGAGCCCCGTACGCCTGATGCCTGGCGCTGATAGCCGACGGATTCCCGAATAACATTTTCGTGCACGGCGGCGCGGCAACACCTCATGGAGTGTCCCGCTACACTTATCTGGCAAGAGTATCACAACTGACGACAGGAACAAAGTAGCGAGTCGGGAGACGTTTCACGTGAAACATTATGTGGCCGGGCGGGAGAACTTATCCAGAATAAGCAGGTGAGTTGGCGGAAATCCGACATCGGGAGCGGGGGCATCCATGAGCTTAGCCACCATTCCCAATGCGGTGAGCAGCAAGCCGATGGACGGAAGCGAGTCGAGCGTCCTCTGTCCCACCTGCAGGATCAGGCGTCCACCAGACTTCAGGAGCGGCTCAATCATGCGCACCACATCCGGAACCGGACCAACTGCCCGCGCGAAGGCGATGTCATACCTGCCCTGGTGCTCGGCGTCTCCATGCAACTCCTCGACCCTTGCCTGAATGCAGCGTACCCCGGTAAGTTCCAGTTGGCGTATGGTGGATCGCAGAAAGGTGGCCCGCTTGCGCTTGGGTTCGAGCAGCAGCATATCGAGTTCGGGATAGCCTATCTTGAGGACCAGACCGGGGAATCCGGCACCCGACCCAACATCTATGGCCTTCATCAACGGTGTGGGCTCGAAGGCTACCCTGTGGGCAAGAGAGCGCAAGAAACCCTCGCGGATGATTGCGTCCTCAGACTTTAGCCCGGTCAGGTTTACCTGTGTGGCCCAGCGTTGCAGCTCCGCCATATATGTGTCGAGCGCTTCAAGCTGTGTCGGCGTTAGCCGAAGCCCGATGCGACCGACCCCATGGCGCAGCAACTCACAGCGCCGAGCAATGTCCCGTCGGGCATCCTGCTTTAGGCGAGCAACCCCGCTAGGTCTCCTCTGGCCCACTGAGCGCGAGCTTTCCTCGCTTCTGCAGCCAGTACTGCTGGCCCATCTGGAGGACGTTGTTCACAAGCCAATACAACACCAACCCGGAGGGAAAGGTCCAAAACATGAAGACGAACATGATTGGCATCATGTACAGCATGAGCTTCGCCTGTTGCGGATCACTCGAGGCGGGAGGAGACATCTTTTGCTGGAGGAACATGCTGGCACCCATAAAAAGCGCCAACAGGTTAAAAGGGTAGTCCCTCAAGCCCCACACATCAACCGTAAAGAGCGCGTCCGGTTGAGAGAGGTCCTTGATCCAGAGGAAATGGGCCCGCCACATCTCCACAGAGCTCGAGAGGGCGTTGTACAGGGCGACAAAAATGGGGATTTGAATGAGCATAGGGAGGCACCCGCCCAATGGATTGACTCCATGTTTGCGATACAGCCCCATTACCTCTTGCTGCTTCTTTTTTGGATCATTTTTATACCGCTCCGAAAGGAGGGCGACCTTCGGCTGCAGGGCCTTCATCGCCTGCATCGACTGGAGGCTTTTTGCGGTGAGGGGATGGAGGGCGACCTTCTGGAGTATGGTGACCAAGATAATAGCTACGCCGTAGTTGCCGCTGAGGCGATACAGAAAACGCAGCAGGTGAAGCGCAGGGCGGGCTAGAGCGTCAAACCATCCAAGGTCCACGATGTTACCGAGGTCCGGTGCTGCGGTCTTCAGGTGGTCGAGATCCTTCGGCCCGCTATAGAGGGCGAAGTGTTGGGTTAGCTCCTCCCCCGGTTGAAGGTTCTGGGTTGGGGCGACGAGCGAAATAACCGGTTGCTCCTGTGGCCCCTTGCGCACTGTCGCCACGCTCCCCTTGTCTCCTGGCAAGAGCGCTGCAGCAAAGTACAGATTCTGAAGGGCCGTCCACGACACCTGTCCGCTATGGGTGACGGCGTCCTGGAGGCTTCCGATGTCGTCCTTCACGCGGCGACCATCCACCCAACTGGTAGACGACAGCGGCTGTGGGCGCTTATCGCCGACGCTGCTGTAGAATCCGGGTCCCCATGCGAGTTCCGGCGCAATGGTTATCGGCTTCTTGCCCGTATTTTTCCAAGAAAGCTCAACCTCAACCCGATAACTGTTACCCTTGAATGTCAGGCGCTTCGAGAGTTGGAGGGGACTGCTTCCGCGCGAAGAAAAGGTGATCGACCCGGTCTCAGACGACGAGCCGATGTTGAGTTGCGCCTTATCGATATTAAAGTCCAGGGGTGCCGGCTCCTCCGGACTCCCGCTCGATACCATAAGCGGGCCTAACAGATCTTCCTGTTGAACAGCTACAAGGTCCACCCCCTGCCCGTCAGCAACCTGGTACGCCTTGAGTTGCCAGCTTTTCAACGTCCCGCCACGCGATGTTAAGACGGCCCTCACAACATCTGTCTCTACGACCACTTCTCGTTCCGGCGCCTTAGGTGCAGCTTCCCGCCCCTGCTGTCGATCTGAGGGAGAAAGGACTTCGCCAGATGGAGACACAGAGGGTTGTGGTGTGGTGGAGGAGGCCTCCTCTTTCGACGGGGTCAGCGTCTCTTTGTCGCGCGGGAAGAGGTACTGCCCGCCCAGAAGAATGAGGGTCGCAAGAGCCACCGCCAACAATGCTCGTACCTGTGTCGACATATAACTCCTATTCTGGAAGCTGTGAGCCCGAAAAGGCAGCCGCCTATTTCACCGGATCGTACCCGCCCTGACACCACGGATGACATCGGGCAAGACGATGCGCGGCAAACAGCAGACCTCGCACCAGCCCGTGCTTACCTATCGCCTCGTAGGCATAATCAGCACAAGAAGGGTAGAACCTGCAGGCTGGGGGAAGTAGCGGCGATACAATCATCTTGTACGCCAGCAGAATCCCTCTAGCAGCGCTCGCTGGTGTCACCGGGCCGAACCGCTTCGGAGAAGCTTGGGGGTGAGAGTTTGCACGCATACTCGAAGAGATCAAGAATCTGACCTCTCAGCTTACGTCGGCTCAGAGCACCAATGCCTTTTTTTGCAGCAATCACAATCTCGATACCCACGGGAAGTTGGTGACGATTGAGTCGAAAGGCTTCACGCGCCAGACGTTTTGCCTTATTCCGAACCACTGCTGTGCCCGTGCGCGCCCCAAAAGCGAGCTTGAGTTCTTGTTTTTTAGTTGACGGAAACCCTGCGTAGAGAGTAAAATAGCTGTTGCTAAAGGCCCGTTTTGATCGGGCTGTACGGCTCGATTCGGGTTGTCGCATCGCTCCGATCGATCTCTAATGATAGAGAGTGATTGGATTGACGACGTTCAGTGGAAGCGCAGGGCAAGACTACACGGTGAGCTTTTTTCGGCCTTTTGCCCTTCTTCGCTTGATGACATTTCGCCCGTTTGGGGTGCTCATCCGAGCAAGAAAGCCATGTGTTCGTTTTCGCTTACTTTTATTGGGTTGGTATGTCCGTTTCATGATGAGTTCCTGTTGGGTGTAAGGGTTATTCCCTTTGTTAATAATGAAAACAGCGACAAATATAGCTTACAGCGACTCCACTGTCAAGCCTAAACGGCGGTTGGAGATGATGGAGTTGACTGGCATTGTCTTCCTTTTGCTCCGCTTAGTAGAAATATTAGCTAACTAGTTATATTTAAAGTGGTGGCAGTTTTTCAACAGGTGTGGACAAGATGTGCGTAAGTCAGTCATTGTGGTAAGTTATTGTTTTCTGTGAGTAGGCTGTTGATATCTGTTAACGCTTCTAATTGCCTGTGGGTCTTGTGCACAAGTTTCAACATATGGTCGGCCCTTGCGCGGCGCGGGAGTTTGCGGTTCGACCGGTTCATCCACATTTCCAGAGGTCCTATTACTACTCCGATCTTTTAAATCTTTCTTAAAACGTTTATAGAATAGTCATACAACACTTCCGGAGAGGTGGGGGTATATGCACATTAAAGTATTGCGGGATGATCTCCTTAATGGCGTCGGCCCGATCCAGGCTGTTGTCGAAACTAAACGAAGTCTTCCTATCCTTTCACATCTTCTCCTTGAAACCTCTCCATCGTACCTTTCTGTTTTTGGAACCGATCTGGATGTTGGAGTACGAAAACGAGTACCGGGGCAGATTTTAAAAGAGGGGTCCATTGCGCTTTCAGCCAGAAAATTGTATGAAATTGTTCGCGAACTCCCCGCTACATCCGTGGATCTCACTGTCGATGCGGAACTCACAGCAACCATTACATGTGGAAGTTCGGAATTCAGGGTAAAAGGTCTCTCAAGGGACGATTTTCCATCGATGCGCGAACCCAAACAAAGCGGGATGGTTCTTGATCGCCGCCTCTTTCGAGACATGATTCGACGGACACTGTTTGCGGTTTCCTCCGACCAGACTCGCTACACCTTGAACGGGATTCTCTTTCGCATAACCTCAAAGGATGTCAAGATGGTGGCTACCGACGGCCATCGACTCGCCATGACCAACGACGAGCTATCAGCTAACAGCTATCAGCTACCGGCCGCCATTGATGCGATTATCCCTCGGAAGGCCGCGGCTGAGACGCTCAAGCTGTTGCGAGAAGAACCCGGAGAAATCGAAATTGAGATCTCAGACAACCACCTCCTCCTCCATACCGATGACACCCTGATTGATGCACGTCTTATTGAGGGGCAGTTTCCCAACTACGAACAAGTTATCCCAGCAAATGCAACTAAAGAGGTTGTAGTCAATCGTGAAGCGTTGTTGACCGGGCTTCGCAGGACCTCTACGATCCTGGGTGAGCGCGCCATTCCCACCACAATGAAGTTTGCCCCCGGAAGACTTCTGCTCAGTTGTGTGAACCTCGACCTTGGGGAGGCGCGAGAACGCCTTGATGTCGAGTATCAGCATGAAGAGATGAGCGTGGGATTTAACGCACGCTATATCCTGGATTTTCTAGGCGTACTAACGACCGAACAGGTAACAATTCGGTTGCAGGACCCGCTCAGTCCGGCGCTGTTTTCCGGCAAAGACGACAAGCGGTATACCTGTGTGATCATGCCGATGAGGATCTAACGTTCAGTGAACAATAAGGGGAGTATGAGTAGAGAACCTAAGGATCTCAATACGGATACCGCCGAACAAATCGACGTTTACGATGCCGCCCAGATCAGGGTCCTCGAAGGTCTCGAGGCCGTGCGGAAGCGTCCTGCAATGTACATCGGCAGCACCGGGTTCGAGGGGCTCCATCACCTGGTGTATGAAGTCGTCGATAACAGCGTGGACGAGGCGCTCGTTGGATACTGCGACCAGGTGGAGGTGACTATCCACACCGACAATAGCGTCAGCGTCCTGGACAACGGGCGCGGTATCCCGGTCGATATCCATGAGCAGACCGGCCGACCAGCCCTGGAGGTGGTGATGACCACCCTTCATGCTGGAGGCAAGTTTGACAATTCGGCCTATAAGGTATCGGGCGGCTTGCATGGCGTCGGACTCTCTGTGGTCAATGCGCTCGCGGAGCGACTCGAGGTCGAGATTTGGCGAGACGGCAAGCGGTATCTGCAGCAGTATGAGCGGGGCAAGCCGACGGGTGACCTTGAAGAGGTTGGCAGAGCCCGGAAGACCGGAACCCGCGTGACGTTCGTTCCGGACCACGAGATCTTCGAAGACCGGACGTTCAGCCTGGACACCCTCAGCAATCGCCTGCGCGAGCTGGCGTTTCTCAATAAGGGCCTACGCATTCGGCTGGCCGATGAGCGGATCAACGAGGCGCGGGAGTTCTACTACACGGGGGGCATCAGGTCATTTGTTGAGCTGCTCAATGAGAACAAGGTTGTTCTTCACCCGAAGCCGATCTACATCGAAGCCCAGCGCGATACAACCGTCGTCGAAGTGGCCATCCAGTATAACGACGGCTACGGCGAGACGGTATTCTCCTTCGCCAACAACATCAATACCCACGACGGCGGCGCGCACCTGATTGGGTTCCGATCGGCGCTGACCAGGACGATTAACACCTACGCGACATCGCACGACCTGCTCAAGAACTTGAAGGCGACACTGACCGGCGACGACATCCGCGAGGGGCTCACCGCTGTCATCAGCGTGAAGCTTCCCAACCCCCAATTTGAGGGGCAGACCAAGGCCCGCCTGAACAACCCTGACATGAAGGGTCTAGTCGAAACCATCGTCAACGAGAAGCTGGCAGAATATCTGGAAGAGAACCCGGCGATCGGCCGGCGAATCGTTGAGAAGGCGACCGAGGCGGCGCGCGCGCGCGAGGCGGCGCGCAAGGCAAAGGAGCTGGCTCGCAGAAAAGGCCCGCTCGACGGGGATGATCTGCCGGGAAAGCTGGCGGACTGCTCAGAGAAAAACCCTGCCCTCTGCGAGTTGTACATCGTTGAGGGGGACTCAGCCGGCGGTTCAGCGAAACAGGGGCGCGACCGACGGTTTCAGGCCATCCTGCCGTTGAGGGGAAAGATCCTGAACACTGAACGGGCGCGGGTCGACAGGATGCTTTCGTCAACAGAGATTCGGGTCCTCATCTCGGCGCTGGGGGCCGGCATCGATCCTGAATTCGACATCGGGCGGCTGCGCTATCACCGCATCATCATCATGACTGATGCCGATGTGGACGGAGAGCACATCCGGACCCTGCTGTTGACCTTCTTCTTCCGGCACCTTCGCCAGGTCGTCGAGGAGGGCCACCTGTATATTGCGCAGCCGCCTCTCTATAAGGTGAAAAGAGGGCGAGCTGAGCGATACCTGAAGAACGACCGCGCGATGGAGGATTTTCTACTGGAGACAGCCGCCGAGGCGCTCCAGGTAGAAGGCAGCAACGGTGGGACGCCATGGACCGGACAGCGCCTCCACGGCATGTTGCGGAAGCTGCTGACCTGGCACAGTTGCCTTCGGGCGATGGAACGACGCGGCAGACATCCTGGCGTTGTGGCGACGCTGGCGCAGGCCGGCGGTGTGCCTCGCGGAGCCTTGAAGGAGGAAGGTGCGGCGCACCAGTTCTTGGCGCGGCTGCTGGAGGCGTTGCGATCCCAGGCGGTTCGGCTGGGGCTGGCCGAAGGGCGCGTGGAATGGGACGAAGAGCAAGAGGCCTACCGGCTTTTTCTTGGCTTTGGGCCCAATGGTCAGGGGCAGCGAAGTCAGGCCACTGTCGATCAGGAGCTTGTCGGGTCCCCGGAATACCGGGAGCTGGAGGCCGCCGCCGTAGCGCTTAACGCGCTAGGCCCCCCTCCGTTCAGAGTGGTGGCGGAAGGCGACATCGCCCCCGCGGAGTCGTGGAACGATCTGCTTGATAAGAGCATGGCCTTGGCCAGAAAGGGACTGGCGATCCAGCGGTATAAGGGTCTTGGTGAAATGAATCCAGAGCAGCTTTGGCAGACGACGATGAACCCTGAAAGCCGGACGTTACTTCGCGTGAGGGTCGAGGATGCGGTCGCCGCCGAGCAGATCTTTACCACCCTCATGGGCGACCAGGTGGAGCCGCGGCGGCTCTTCATCGAGCGACACGCCCCAGAGGCCAGCAACCTGGACATCTAAATAGTTCATCGCTCAAGGTTCAGAGTTCATGGTTCACAGAGAAGCGTCGTTGGTTCATCGCTGAGACCCGGCATCGTGGCCACGAACTACGAACTATTTACTATGAACTCCCATTGCGTCGAGGCCCGGAAATCGGGCCATTTTCGTTTGTGCAAAACAGGAGAAGCGAATGCCTGAGGAGCAACAACCCATCTCGTTAAATCGGGTGGGCGAGGTCAGACCCACGGACATCCACGAAGAGATGCGCCGGTCGTACCTGGACTACGCCATGAGCGTGATCATCGGCCGGGCTCTGCCTGACGTGCGGGACGGACTGAAACCCGTACACCGCAGGGTGCTCTATGCCATGCAGGAGCTTGGGCTTACCGCCGGTCGCCCCCACAAAAAAGCGGCCCGAGTCGTGGGAGAAGTCCTGGGGAAGTACCATCCCCACGGCGACACGGCGGTCTACGATACGATCGTCCGCCTGGTCCAGGATTTTTCGATGCGATACCCCCTGATCGATGGCCAAGGCAACTTCGGCTCGGTAGATGGGGACGCGCCGGCGGCGATGCGGTATACCGAGGTCCGGCTGGCGAAGATCGCCCAGGAGATGCTTCGGGATATCGACAAGGAAACGGTGAACCTGGCCCCCAACTTCGACGACACGCTTCAAGAGCCGACGCTTCTACCTGCAGCGCTGCCGAATCTGCTGGTCAATGGCTCCTCCGGAATCGCTGTCGGAATGGCCACCAATATTCCACCCCACAACCTCGGCGAAACGGTCGATGCCCTGCTGCTGCAGCTTGAAGACCCTAATGTGACGCTGGATCGGCTGATGACCGTGCTGCCGGGGCCGGACTTTCCAACGGGCGCCTATATCTATGGCAGGAGTGGAATTCGGGATGCCTACCTGACGGGCCGGGGGCTGGTCCGGATGCGCGCGAAGGCGTTTGTTGAGAAGGGCAGGGGCGGCCGGGAGAGCATCATTGTCTCGGCGCTGCCGTATCAGGTCAACAAGGCGAAGCTGATCGAGCGAATCGCTGAACTGATTCGGGATCGGAAGATTGAAGGGATCTCGGACTTACGGGACGAGTCGGATCGGGAAGGGATGCGAATCGTCATCGAGCTCAAAAAGGACCAGTTGGCCTCACCAATCCTCAATCAGCTCTATAAGCATACCGCGATGCAATCCACCTTCGGCGTGATCATGCTGGCCCTTGTGGACAATCAGCCAAAGGTGCTGGCGCTGAAGGAGACGCTTCAGCACTTCATCGATCACCGGAAGACGATCGTCATTCGACGAACCCGTTTTGACCTCAAGAAAGCCGAGGAGCGAGCCCACATCCTGGAGGGGTATCGGATTGCGCTGGACCATCTGGATGCGGTCATCGCCCTCATCCGTCGATCCCGTTCGGTGGATGACGCCCGTGCCGGGTTGATGGACCAGTTCGGGATGAGCCGGATCCAGGCTCAGGCAATCCTCGATCTTCGCCTGCAGCGCCTGACACAGCTTGAGCGACAGAAGATCCAGGACGAGTACAGCGAGACCATCGCGGCAATCGAGCGATACCGCGCCATACTGGCCAGCGAAGCCCTGGTGTGCCAGATCATCAAGGACGAGTTGGCGGCCTTGAGGGAGACATATGGCGACCTGCGCCGCACACAGATCCTCGAAGAGACGGCAGAGATCGAGCTGGAGGACATGCTGGCCGACGAAGAGATGGTCATTCCCATTACTCACAGCGGCTATATCAAGCGGAGCAATCTCAATGTCTATCGGAGCCAGCGCCGAGGAGGCAAGGGGATGACCGGGATGGCGACCAAGGAAGAGGACTACGTGGAGCACCTTTTTGTCGCCACGACCCATAGCTACCTCCTGTTCTTCACGAACCAGGGAAAGGTTCACTGGCTCAAGGTGCACGAACTGCCCCAACTCGGACATGCGGCGAAGGGCAAGCCCCTCATCAACTTCTTGCAACTCGGGGCCGAGGAGACGCTCACCACCGTGATCCCGATTCGCCAATTCGAGGTAGATCGCTACCTTCTGATGGCGACCAAGCGGGGGATCGTCAAAAAGACCGAGCTCAACGCCTACGACAACCCAAGGGCTGGGGGCATTATCGCTCTCACGCTGGATGAGGGGGACGAGCTGATCGCCGTTCGGATGACCAAAGGGGACGACGAGATCCTGCTTGGCACCAAAGGAGGGATGGCGATCCGATTCAAAGAGGACGAGGTTCGGCCTGTCGGACGGGGGGCCCGCGGCGTCAAGGGAATCTCGCTGGAAGCGAACGATGAGGTGGTTGGGGCGGAGGTGGTGTCGCAGGGCGCGGCAGTCCTCACGGTTACGGAGCGGGGGTACGGCAAACGGACCGACCCCGAAGAGTACCGGCTGCAGAGTCGGGGCGGCAAGGGGATCATTAACATTCGGATCACCGACAGAAACGGTCCCGGGGTTGGGATGATGTTGGTGCGGCCCGGCGATCAGATCATAATGATTTCTCAAGAGGGAAGAATCACGAGACTGCGAGTGGACGAGATCAGCCTCATCGGGAGGGCAACCCAAGGGGTGCGGCTGCAGGGACTCACGCCCAGCGATCGCGTGGCCGCAGTGACGCGGTTGGTGAGCGACGAAGATGGCGAAGAGGAGGCGGCAGCTCCGGAGTCCCCGCCCGAACCGGGAGGGGGAGCGGATCCGCTCGACGAGGCTTGAGAGACGCCGGGGAGCGTGGTATAGTGCGACGTTATGAGTGCACCGCCGGTCGTTCATAGACAAAACCAGCAAAGGCAGCTCCTCTCCCGACCATGAACTGTGAACCAGGGATGGTATTGTGCTGGACCTGAGATTTGTTCGTGATAACATCGAGCTTGTGCGCGAGCGGCTTGCAGCCAGGGGCGCGGCGCCCTCAACCCTCGACGAGTTTATTCAGCTTGACGTTGAGCGGCGAGCCATGCTTGCCGAGGCGGAGCGGCTCAGGCAGAGACGCAACGAACTGTCCAAAGATGTAGCCGAACTCAAACGACAAGGGCTGGACACAAGCAACATTGTCGCGCGAGTCGCCGCAGAGGCCCCGCTTCTCACTGGACTGGAAAAACGACTGAAGGAAAAGGAGGCGATCTTACAGGAGGCCGCGCTGTTTTTCCCGAATCTCCCGCACGCTTCCGTCCCGACCGGGAAATCGGCTGAAGACAATGTTGAGGTCAGGCGATGGGGTGTTCCCCGCCGGCTTGACTTCGAGCCGAAGTCTCACTGGGAACTGGGGGAGGCGCTGGGGATCCTGGATTTCGAGCGGGCGGCTGCAATCGCGCAATCGCGCTTTGCCGTTCTCAAAGGAGTCGGGGCCAGGCTGGAGCGCGCACTGATCAACTTCATGCTTGACCTGCACGGAGGGGAGCACGGCTACACGGAGGTCCTCCCGCCATTACTGGTGAACACCGACGCCATGCGCGGGACCGGCCAACTCCCAAAATTCAGCGAGGAGCTGTTCAAGACCAAGGATGAGGGGCTCTATATGATCCCGACGGCAGAGGTTCCGGTGACCAACCTTCACCGAGGGGAAATCCTGCCGCCCGGAACGCTCCCTCTTTCCTACGTTGCCGGCACCCCCTGCTTTCGGCGTGAGGCGGGCTCCTACGGCAAAGACACTCGGGGTCTCATGCGGCAGCATCAGTTCAACAAGGTGGAGCTGGTGAAGCTCGTGGAGCCCGAGCACTCCTATGATGCATTAGAGGAGATGACCCGGCACGCGGAGGCGGTCCTGCAACGACTGGACCTGCCGTACCGGGTGGTGGCGCTCTGTACGGCCGACCTGGGATTTGCGGCTGCAAAAACCTATGACATCGAGCTGTGGATCCCGAGTCAAGGGGCGTACCGGGAGGTTTCGTCGATCAGCAACTGCGAGGCGTTTCAAGCGAGACGAGCCGACATTCGCTACCGGCCCGCAGCGAAGGCGGCGCCGCAGTTTGTGCACACACTGAATGGGTCAGGAGTTGCGGTGGGGCGGACTTGGCTGGCGATCCTGGAGAACTTCCAGGAGGTAGACGGGACGGTGGTCATCCCGGAGGCGCTTCGACCGTATATGGATGGCCTTGAACGGATCAGTACAGACAGGGTATAGGGTGGAGGGTAGGGCATAGTATTCGGGGCTAAGCATTTGCCCTTACCCCAGCCCCTAATCTCTAAACCCTGGTTTGTTGGAGGGGTGGCCGAGTGGTTGAAGGCGGCGGTCTTGAAAACCGTTAGGCGAAAGCCTCGTGGGTTCGAATCCTACCCCCTCCGCCATGAAAACCAGGGTATAGGGTATAGCGTAGTAGGGTATAGGGTGGAGGGTTTAGGGTATAGTGGTGAGGCTGAGGCGCCTTAATGAGACCTAGGTCTTTCTAAATCCTAGACCCTATCCCCTAGCTCCTGTCTTTTTGCGGAGAGGTGACCGAGTGGCCGAAGGTGCTCGCCTGCTAAGCGAGTCTGTGCCGAAAGGTGCAGCCCGGGTTCGAATCCCGGCCTCTCCGCCAAACAAATCAGGGTCTAGGGTGGAGGGTTTAGGGTTCAGGGTCTAAGGACGGCACCAGGAGGAGAGAGCTGGGAGGAATCTTAGCCTTCATCGTGTTGTCGCTCTTTTTTGGGGCGAGAGTCCTTCGTGCTGCCTTGGGGTACAAGGTCGAGCCGCTCCGCGGGACCTCCGGTCACGCGTGATTCGCACCGCCGCTCGCTATGCGGCATCCGCCGGGAGGCAGCGGAGATAAGGGGGAGCTGTTCCTCCGACACCCTACCCCCCAGACCCTAAACCCTGTCGTCTTGCGGAGAGGTGCGAGAGCGGCTGAATCGGGCGGTCTCGAAAACCGCTGAGCGGGCAACTGCTCCGGGGGTTCGAATCCCCCCCTCTCCGCCACTGAAAAGCAGGGTAGAGGGTGAAGGGTATAGGGTTCAGGGTCAAAGACGGAGATCAGAGCGTAGCTGTTCCTCCGACACCCTACCCCCTAAACCCGGAAGTTTTGTGGAGAGGTGCAGGAGCGGTTTAACTGGCACGCCTGGAAAGCGTGAGCAGGGGAAACTCTGCCCCGGGTTCGAATCCCGGCCTCTCCGCCAGTCAAACCAGGGTATAGCGTAAAGGGTTCAGGGTGTAAGGCGGAGATTGGTGGAGCGCAGCTGTTCCCTCTCCACCCTATACCCTAAACCCTGGTCCTTGAGGGTAAACATGGAAAGCGCGCTGATTACCGGTGGTGCCGGGTTTATCGGGTCGAATCTTGCCCTGGAGCTGGAGCGGCGGCACCCGGATATTCGGGTCACTATCATCGACGATTTTCGCTCCGGCGAGTTCAGTAATCTGGTCGGGTTTCGGGGCGATCTGGTAGCTCAGGACCTCGCGTCGTTGGACCTCCTCAGCCGATTTCGACTGGGCGAATTTCAGGTCGTATTTCACCTGGCTTCCATCACCGATACCACCGTGACCGATGCGCGGCAGATGATCTGGGACAACGTGGAAGGGTTTCGGCGCGTGGCGGAGTTCGCGCGCCTCTCTGGAACGCCCCTGATCTATGCCTCCTCGGCCGCCGTCTACGGCGTCTGCCACTTGGGCCGGATGCAAGAGGATCAGCCCGCTTGCCCCGCCAACGTGTATGGATTTTCAAAAACGCTCCTGGAGAATCTGGCCCGGCGTTACGCCGACTCCTCACGAGACTGTAGAATAGTTGGGCTCAGGTACTTCAATGTGTATGGGCCGGGCGAAGCCCACAAGGGCGTCGCTGCCAGCATGATCTACCAGTTGGCGAGGCAGATTCGAGCGGGCAGGCGGCCGCGGATCTTTAAGTACGGGGAGCAAGCACGCGATTTTGTGTACGTCAAAGACGTCGTGGAGGCGACCCTGCTGGCCGCAGATGCCAATCATGGCGGCGTGTATAATGTCGGCTCGGGGCGCCCCACCTCGTTCAACGAGGTCATCGCGCTCCTGAACAAAGCCCTGGAGACTGACCACAATCCCGACTACTTTGACAACCCGTACCCATTCTATCAACCGCATACCGAGGCCGACGTGACTCGCGCGCGCGCGGAACTAGGCTACGCTTCGAAGTATCCGATCGATCGAGGGATTGCAGAATACGTCAAGCAGTTGATGGAAACCGATATGAAGCAGCCTGACGTCCATGAACAGTAATAAACTTGGCCGTGCTAGATGGGGAGTTAGCGGTGCCCTGTACCCGCAATCCGCTCTAGCGGGATCGAATTCCCGCCCGAGGTCAGAAGCCTTCGAGCGTTGGCCTGTGATCGGTGTGATGATGGTTGGGTCCCGCGCAAGGAGAGTTTGTGAACCCCGCCAGATCCGGAAGGAAGCAGCGGTAAACAAACAGGCTCCTGTGCCGCGGGGAAACCCGGCCGGAGCCTCGGTCACCGGTACAGCCCGGCAGCCGCGATCGACGGCGGGTGCACGGCCAATTAAGACAGGGTGTAGGGGGTAGGGGTTTAGGGTATAGAAGAACCCTGCCCTTACACCCCACACCCTAAACACTATCTTAACCCTGGAGCTTTGATGTCGTACCTAGTGCTCGCCAGGCGATGGCGACCCCAGAACTTCGATGATGTGGTAGGCCAGCGGCCGGTCACCCAGACCCTGAAGAACGCCATCACCAAAGACCGCATCGCTCACGCCCTGCTCTTTACGGGTCCGCGCGGGGTCGGGAAGACAACGACCGCCCGCATCCTGGCGAAGGCCGTCAATTGTGAGCGGGGCTGCACGCCTGACCCATGCGGCGAGTGTGCGAGCTGCGCTGCGATTGCGGCGGGCCGCTCGGTCGACTGTCTGGAGATCGACGGCGCCTCCAATCGTGGGATCGATGAGGTTCGGGAGCTACGCGAGATCGTACGGTATGCCCCCTCGCGCGACAAGCACAAGGTGATCATTATCGATGAAGTCCATATGCTGACCGAGCCGGCCTTCAATGCACTACTGAAGACGCTCGAAGAACCGCCCCCCGGGGTCATCTTTATTCTGGCGACGACGCATGCGCACAAGATCCCGCCCACCATTCTTTCGCGTTGCCAGCGCCATGATTTTCGGCGGCTGGGACAGGGAGAGATCCTCCCACGGCTTCAGCAGATCGCTCGCGAGGAAGAGGCCACCATTTCGGACGGTGCCATGAAGGCGATTGCCCGCGCCGCCGAGGGGAGCCTCAGAGACGCGCAAAGCCTTCTGGATCAGGCCATCGCCTACAGCGGCAACGAGGTGAGCGAGGAGGACGTTGCGGTCGTGTTGGGGCTGGTAGAAGGGGAGCTGCTGGCACAGACGACCGAGGCAATCATCGAGCGCGACAGCGGCCTTGCCTTAGGGGTCGTTGAGTCGCTCAGCGCCCGGGGGGACGACCTCCAGCGGTTCTGCCAGGAGCTGTTGGCCCACCTGCGCGACCTGATGGTCTCGAAGGTCAGCAAAGACCCCACCCCCCTGCTGCAATTGAGCCGGGTACCTCCGGAAACGATTCGTTCGCAGGCCAAGGCCATGACGCTTGCCGACCTCGAAACGATCTTTCAGGGCCTGAGCCGGGCCGAGTTCGAGATGCGACGCGCGCCGTATCCGCGATTTGTCCTGGAGATGGCGCTGGTTGAGGCAACGGAGGCCAGATCACTGCAAACGCTTGAGGCGCTCCTGGATCGTCTGTCCGCCCTGGAAGAAAAATTACCGACTGGGCGGACATCCGCCACGGGGCCTGCACCGTTCCCTCTGATTGCCGCTACCCCCGTTCTCCCGCCC